>NZ_JBSFGS010000004.1:0-412499 GCF_053596675.1 Kitasatospora sp. NPDC001664 | reverse complement strand
AACCCGGAAGCTAAGCCTCACAGCGCCGATGGTACTGCAGGGGGGACCCTGTGGGAGAGTAGGACGCCGCCGAACAATCATTCAAGAGAAGCCCCCTGACGATTCGTCAGGGGGCTTCTCTGCGTTTCCGGGAGTACGGGCCGGCTGGTTGCCGACCCCCACCGGTGCACGGCACACTGACCGGTCATGGGTGGTGACCGGGAGCACGGGGCGGAGGACGACTTCAGGTCGTTCTACCAAGGTGCGTACGGTCAGTTGGTGGCCCATCTGTACGCGCTGACGGGGGATCTGGGTGAGGCCCAGGACGCCGCGCAGGAGGCGTTCGTCCGGGCGTGGAGCCACTGGGGCCGGCTGAGTGCGTACGAGAACCCGGTGGCCTGGGTCCGGCTGACGGGGCAGCGGATCGCGATCAGTCGGTGGCGCAGGGCGCGGACGGCGCTGCGGAGTTGGGTCCGGCACGGTGAGGGGCCGCCGGTTCCGGGGCCGGGGCCGGAGTCGGTCGCGTTGGTGGAGGCGTTGCGGCGGCTGCCGGAGGCGCAGCGGTCGGCGTTGGTGCTGCATCACATGGGGGGCCGGGCGGTGGCGGAGATCGCGGCGGACGAGGGGGTGCCGGTCGGGACGGTGAAGGCCCGGCTGCACCGCGGGCGGCAGGCGCTGGCGGAGCTGTTGGGCGAGGAGGAGGGGGACGGCGGTTCGCCGTTGCCCCTTCAGCGTTCGGGGGGTCCGAAGCCGAAGCCGGGGGTACCGGTGGCCGGTCCGGTGGTGGGCCCGGTGGGGGCTCCCGAGGTTGGGCGGGGGGACGAGGCGGAGCCGGGCGGCCGGGAACTGACGGGCCGCCAGGAGCAGGAGGTGGTGCCGGAGGAGCGGCCGGGGCCGTCCGTCTCCGATTCGGTGGTGCCGGCTCAACGGGCCTACGAGGGGCGTACGTTGGACGGGAAGCTGAGCTGCCGTGGCTGAGAGGGCGGAGAGGAGGGCGGTCGCCGTGGAGGAGCAGGATCGTCCGGCCGTCTCGACGGTCAGGCTGGAGCGGATGTTCGACGGGCTGCGGTCCGAGGTGACCGCGCTGCGGATGCCGCCGTCGGAGGAGCTGCTCGGCCGGGCGGTGCGGCGTCGGAGGCGTCGGCGGGTCGGGATCGTGGCGGTGACGGGGGCGGTGACCTCGGCGGGGGTGTGGGGGCTGGCCACCTTCTGCGGGACGGGTTCGATGGGTGGGCAGGTGGCGGGGTTGGCCGGGTTGCCGGTCGAGCGGACCATCTCGCCGACCTTGCTGCTGCCGGGGCCGGTGGAGTTGGCGGGTGGGGCCGATGCGGTGATGCCGGTGTCGGATGCGGGGGCCGAACTCCTGTTGAAACCGGCCGGGTTGCCGGTGGCGGAGGGTCGGTACGGGCCGTGGGGCCCGTTGTTGACGGGGGCTTCGACGTTCGGGCTGCCCGCGGTGCAGGGGTGCGTGCCGCGGCTCGTCGAGCTGGTGGGCGCTGGGCGGCGGTGGCAGCTGGTGCGGACGGACGGGGAGCGGGGGCTGGCGGTGCAGTTCCTGCTGGAGTTCGACGCGGCGGCCGAGGCGGCGGGTGCGGAGCAGCGGCTGTTGGAGGCCGCCGACTGCACGGAGCCTGGGGGCGGCTGGGTGGAGGGGGAGCGGACCTTCCGGTCGGTGGCGCTGCGGACCTTCGAGGCGGGTGGCACGGGGGCGGAGCAGGTGGAGGAGGTCACGACGCGGCTGACCGGGCGTCAGTTGGCCGTACTGCTGGTGCAGTACACGACGGACGCGACGCCGACCGGGGTGTCGGGGGCGGTCCTGGACCCGGAGTTCCGGGCGGCCGCGGAGGAGTTCGCCGCGCTGCCGTCGCCCTCGCCGGTGCCGTCGGTGAGCGCGGGCCGGAGCGGTGGCGCCGGGAACTGAGTTCCCGGGAGCGGCCGGCCGGGTGCCTTCCTGGGCGTCGGCTGGGGATGCCGCGAAATTTCTCGGAATCCCGTGCAACCCGTGTCCTGCTTGCGGCGTGTCCAGTACGAGCCCGGACCGGAGGCGCGTGCGCCCCGGTGTCCGTGTTCGGGGTGCTGTGGGGAACAGGGGACTCCACAGCACCCCCTGCCCAGCGCGGGGGCGTGGGCGTCAAGAGACCGCTAAAACTACCGTTCGGCTCACCTGATCAGCGGATTTACGGGTAAATCACCGTAGGCTCGGGGGGTCGGACGGGTGTCCGGGGCTGGCCCCCGGCAGAGCGGGAACTGGTACGGATGGCGCGCGGCAGGCTGCGGATCTACCTCGGGGCGGCGCCCGGGGTCGGCAAGACGTACGCCATGCTCGCGGAGGCGCACCGCAGGGCCGAGCGCGGCACGGACGTGGTGGCGGCCTTCGTGGAGGACCACGGGCGGCGGCGGACGGCCGAGCTGACGGAGGGTCTGGAGCTGCTGCCGCGGCGGGAACTGACGTACCGGGGGGCGGTCTTCGGAGAGCTCGACCTGGACGCGGTGCTGCGCAGGCGTCCGGCGGTGGCGCTGGTGGACGAGCTGGCCCACACCAATGTGCCGGGCAGCCGCAACGCCAAGCGCTGGCAGGACGTCGAGGAGCTGCTGGAGGCCGGGATCGACGTGGTCTCCACCGTGAACATCCAGCACCTGGAGTCGCTGGGCGACGTGGTGGAGGGCATCACGGGGGTGCGGCAGCGGGAGACGGTGCCGGACGAGGTGGTGCGCCGGGCGGACCAGGTCGAGCTGGTGGACATGGATCCGGAGGCGCTGCGCCGCCGGCTGGCGCACGGGAACGTGTACGCGCCGGAGAAGGTCGACGCCTCGCTGGCCAACTGGTTCCGGCCGGGGAACCTGACCGCGCTGCGGGAGCTGGCGCTGCTCTGGACGGCCGACCGGGTGGACGAGTACCTCCAGCGCTACCGCGCCGAGCACGGGATCGAGGGGACCTGGCAGGCCCGGGAGCGGATCGTGGCCGGGCTGACCGGTGGTCCGGAGGGCGCCACCCTGATCCGCCGGGCGGCCAGGATCGCCGACCGGGCGTCCGGCGGTGAGCTGCTGGCCGTGCACATCGCCCGGTCCGACGGCCTGTCGGCGCCGGTGGGCGCCTCGCGGACGCTGATCGAGCAGCGCGCCCTGGTGGAGAGCCTGGGCGGCTCCTTCCACACGGTGCTGGGCGACGACCCGGCGCCGGCCCTGCTGGACTTCGCGCGCGGGGTGAACGCCACCCAGATCGTGCTGGGCTCCAGCCGCCGACCGGCCTGGCAGTACCTGTGGGGGCCCGGGGTGGGCGCCACCGTCACCCGGGACAGCGGCGACATCGACGTGCACACCGTCACCCACGAGCAGGCGGCCGTGGGCCGCGGCACGCTGCCGGTGCGGCGGGTCATGGACCTGGGCCGGACCAGGACGCTGCTGGGCTGGCTGATCGGGGTCGGCGGTCCTCCGCTGCTCACCCTGCTGCTGGTCCACGTGGACGGCCTGGGGCTCTCCACCGACATGCTGCTCTTCCTCTGCCTGACCGTCTGCGCGGCGCTGGTCGGCGGCCTCTACCCGGCCGTCGCCTCGGCGCTGGTGGCCTCCTCCTCGCTGAACTACTACTTCACGCCGCCGGTCCACACCTTCACCATCTCGGAACCGCGGAACATCCTGGCGGTGGCGATCTTCACCGCCGTCGGCATCGCGGTCGCCTCGGTGGTGGACCTGGCCGCCAGACGGACCCAGCAGGCCGCGCTCAGCCAGACCGAGGCGCAGTCACTGAGCGCGCTGGCCGGAACGGTCCTGCGCGGCACGCCGAACGGGAACGGGATGCTGGACGCCCTGCTGGACCAGGTCCGGGAGACCTTCCAGCAGGAGTCGGCCGCGCTGCTGGAGCGTCCTGACGACCACTCACCCTGGCGTCCGGCGGCGGCCCGCGGCACCGATCCGCCCGCGCGGCCCGAGGACGGCGACGTGGACGTGCCGGTCGGGGACCACCTGGCGCTGGTGCTGCGCGGCCGGGTGCTGCCCGCCGCCGACCGCCGGCTGCTCGGGGCGTACGCGGCCCAGGGGGCGGCCCTGCTGGAGCGCCGCCGGCTGCTCGGCGAGGCCGCCGCGGCCCGCCGGGAGGCCGAGGGCAACCGCATCCGCACGGCACTGCTGGCTGCCGTCTCGCACGACCTGCGCACCCCGCTGGCCGGGATCAAGGCCAACGTCTCCTCGCTGCGCACCGAGGACGTGGAGTGGAGCGCCGAGGACGAGGCGGAGCTGCTGGCCGGGATCGAGACCGGCGCCGACCGGCTGGACCACCTGATCAACAACCTGCTCGACATGAGCCGCCTGCAGACCGGCACCGTCGCCCCGCTGATCCGCGACACCGACCTGGACGAGGTGGTCCCGTACGCGCTCGGCGGCGTGCCGACCGGGGCGGTGCGGCTGGACGTGCCCGAGTCGCTGCCGATGGTGCGGGCCGACGGCGGGCTGCTGGAGCGGGCGCTGGCCAACCTGGTGGAGAACGCCGTGAAGTACAGCGGCGACGTGCTGGTGCGGGCCTCGGTGCTGGACCGGCCGGGGGCCGGACGGCGGGTCGAGGTGCGGATCGTGGACCGCGGGCCGGGGGTGCCGGTGGAGGCCCGGGAACGGATCTTCGCGCCGTTCCAGCGGTACGGCGACGCCCCGCGCGGGGCCGGCGTGGGCCTGGGGCTGGCGGTGGCCCGGGGCTTCGTGGAGGCGATGGACGGCACCGTCACCGCCGAGGACACCCCCGGGGGAGGACTGACCATGGTGGTCGCGCTGCCCGCGGCGGACCTGGACGACAACGACGAACGGAAGGTGGAGCCGGAATGACCCGGGTCCTCGTGGTGGACGACGAACCGCAGATCGTCCGCGCGCTGGTGATCAACCTCAAGGCCCGGAAGTACGAGGTGGACGCCGCCCATGACGGTGCGTCGGCCCTCGAGCTGGCCGCGGCCAAGCACCCGGACGTGGTGCTGCTCGACCTCGGGCTGCCGGACATGGAGGGCGTGGAGGTGATCCGCGGGCTGCGGGGCTGGACCAGGGTGCCGATCATCGTGCTCTCGGCCCGGCACGCCTCGGACGAGAAGGTGGAGGCGCTGGACGCGGGGGCGGACGACTACGTCACCAAGCCGTTCGGGATGGACGAGCTGCTGGCCCGGATGCGGGCCGCCGTGCGGCGGGCCGAGCCGGTGGCGGGGGAGGACGACGCGGTGGTGGTCACCGAGGGGTTCACGGTGGACCTGGCGGCGAAGAAGGTCAACCGGGACGGTGCGGACATCCGGCTGACGCCGACCGAGTGGCACCTGCTGGAGGTGCTGGTGCGCAACGCCGGGCGGCTGGTCAGCCAGACCCAGCTGCTGCAGGAGGTGTGGGGGCCGGCCTACCGGACCGAGACCAACTACCTCCGGGTGTACCTGGCCCAGCTGCGGCGGAAGTTGGAGACCGACCCGAGCCATCCGCGGCACTTCATCACCGAGCCGGGCATGGGCTACCGCTTCGAGCCCTGACGGGCGCCCGGAGCTCCCCGTCCTCCCTGCCGGAGGCGCCTCTCGCCCTGCCGTTCGGGGCCGTGAAACCGGTACCCTTCGGGCATGAGTGGTGACAACAGCAGCGAGCAGCCCCAGGGCCGTTTCCGCCGCATGCTCAGCCGCCTGACCTCCTCCGCCGAGGAGCTGGACGCGGCCGAGCTCCGGCAGGACACGGTGGAGGCCGGGTGCACCCCGATCGCGAGCGCGGGGGACCGCGAGGTGGTCACCGTGGCCGGGACCCTGCGCACCGTGACGCTCCGCCCGCGGGCCGGGGTGCCCGCGCTGGAGGCGGAGCTGTTCGACGGGACGGACGCCCTCGACGTGGTCTGGCTGGGCCGTCGTTCGATCATCGGGATAGAACCGGGCCGTCGCCTGATCGCGACCGGCCGGCTCAGCCACGCACGCGGGCGCCGCGTGCTCTTCAACCCCCGCTACGAACTGCGTCCGGCCGGACACGGGAGCGAGTGAGAGTGACCAACCTGCCCGGCGGCGAGCCCGCCACCCAGCTCGACCTGGCCAAGCCCGCCGATCCGGCGGCGGAGCCGGAGCGGGACGCCTCGAAGGAGGCGGCCGACACGGTGCTGCAGGCCTTCGGCGGCGTCCGCGGCATGGTCGACATGACCCTGCCCGGCCTGGTCTTCATCATCACCTTCAACGTCACCCACCAGGTGGCCCCGGCGGCCTGGGCCGCGCTCGGGCTGAGCCTGCTGTTCGTGGTGATCCGGCTGTTCCGCCGGGAGACGGTGCAGCACGCCTTCAGCGGCGTCTTCGGGGTCGCGCTCGGTGCGTGGATCTCGATGAAGACCGGCAAGGCGGAGAACTTCTACCTGCCCGGCCTGCTGTGGAACGTCGGCTACTGCGTGGCGCTGGCGATCTCGGCGCTGGTGCGCTGGCCGATGATCGGCGTGATGCTCGGCCCGATCACCGGCGAGATGTTCACCTGGCGGACCAAGAACCCGGGGCGGCTGGCCGCGTACACCAGGGCGACCTGGGCCTGGGTGGTGATCATGGGCATCAAGCCGCTGATCCTCTTCCCGCTGTACTTCACCGGGAACGTCAACCTGCTGGGCTGGCTGAAGGTCGCGCTCGGCATCCCGCCGCTGCTGCTGGCGATGTACGTGACCTGGCAGATCCTGCTCAAGGCGCCGCCGCCGATCAAGGCGGAGGTCGAGGAGGAGCAGGAGCAGAGCTGAGAAAAGGGCCCCCGAGGGGGCCCTTTTCCTTGTCCGGTACGGGAGTTACTGCTGGGCGGAGCCCGCCGAGAGGAGCTCCTCGAGCTCCTCCTCGCGCTCCTGGGCGGCCACGAACAGCAGCTCGTCGCCGCCGTCCAGGGTGTCGTCCTTGCCCGGCACCAGGACCCGGCCCTCGCGGATGATGGTGACCAGCGCGGTGTCGGCGGGCCAGGCGACGTCGCCGACCCGGGTGCCGACCAGCGCGGCGTCGCCGGCCAGGGTGAGCTCTACCAGGTTGGCGTTGCCCTGGCTGAAGCGCATCAGGCGGACCAGGTCGCCGACGCTGACGGCCTCCTCGACCAGCGCGGACATCAGGCGCGGGGTGGAGACGGCGACGTCCACGCCCCAGGACTCGTTGAAGAGCCACTCGTTCTTGGGGTTGTTGACCCGGGCGACCACCCGCGGCACGCCGTACTCGGTCTTGGCGAGCAGCGAGACCACCAGGTTGACCTTGTCGTCACCGGTGGCGGCGATCACCACGTGGCAGCGCTGGAGCGCGGCCTCGTCCAGCGAGGTGATCTCGCAGGCGTCGGCCAGCAGCCACTCGGCCATCGGGACGCGCTCGACCGAGATGGAGCCCGGGTTCTTGTCGATCAGGAGGACGTCGTGGCCGTTCTCCAGCAGCTCGCCCGCGATCGAGCGGCCGACCGCGCCGGCCCCGGCAATGGCGACTCGCATCAGTGCTCATCCTCCTGCGGACCCTGCGCGAACGCGGCCTCGACGGTGGTCAGGTCGGCGCGGCGCAGCATCACGTGCACCAGGTCGCCCTCCTGGACGACCAGTTGAGGGGTCGGCAGGACGCCCTCGCCCAGGCGGGTCAGGAAGGCGATCCGGGCGCCGGAGGCCTCCTCCAGCTCGGAGAGCCGGTGGCCGACCCAGGAGGGGGCGTAGGCGACCTCGGCGAGCTGGACGCTGCCGCTGGGGTCCTGCCAGAGCGGCTCGCCGCCGCTGGGGAGCAGGCGGCGCAGCATCTGGTCGGCGGTCCACCGGACGGTGGCGACGGTGGGGATGCCCAGGCGCTGGTAGACCTCGGCGCGGCGGGGGTCGTAGATCCGGGCCGCGACGTTCTCGACGCCGAAGTTCTCCCGGGCGACCCGGGCCGCGATGATGTTGGAGTTGTCACCGCTGGAGACGGCGGCGAAGGCGCCCGCCTCCTCGATGCCGGCCTCGCGCAGGGTGTCCTGGTCGAAGCCGACGCCGGTCACCCGGCGGCCGTTGAAGCCGGCGCCGAGCCGGCGGAAGGCGGTCGGGTCCTGGTCGACGACGGCCACCGAGTGACCCTGTTTCTCCAGGGCGCGGGCGAGTGCCGAGCCCACCCGGCCGCAGCCCATGATGACGATGTGCACGGGACGCCTACCTCACCTGGTCCGTGGGGAACATGACCTGCGCAGACACCGATCGTCATCCTTCCGCCCCCGTTCCGGGGGTCCTTCGGCCGAGTCGTTCGGCCCCGTGTGTGGCGGGTGAACCGGATGGTTCCCGCGTCCTCATCATGCGACACGCTAGCCGGTCCTCCGAACACAGTCCCGAGGAAGGGGGCCACCGGAGCGCACCTCCGCGGGGGGAGCCCCTACGATTCCTCTGTGCCTATGCCTGCTGATCTACCGAAACGCATCCTGCTCGGTCGCGCCCTGCGCAGCGACAAGCTGGGCGAGACCCTGCTGCCCAAGCGCATCGCGCTGCCCGTGTTCGCCTCCGACGCGCTGTCCTCGGTGGCCTACGCCCCCGAGGAGATCCTGCTCACCCTGTCGGTGGCGGGCGTCTCGGCGATCCACTTCTCGTGGCAGATCGGCCTCGTGGTCGCGGTCGTGATGCTCGCGGTGGTGGCCTCGTACCGGCAGAACGTGCACGCCTACCCGAGCGGTGGCGGTGACTACGAGGTGGCGACCGTCAACCACGGGCCGAACTCCGGTCTGGTGGTGGCGAGCGCGCTGCTGGTCGACTACATCCTGACGGTGGCGGTGTCCACGACCTCGGGCGTGGCGAACGTGGTCTCGGCGGTGCCGGCGCTGCGGGGCCACGAGATGGCGATCTCGATCACGCTGGTCGTGGTGCTGATGGGGATGAACCTGCGCGGGGTGCGGGAGTCGGGGACGGCGTTCGCGATCCCGACCTACGCGTTCATGATCGGCATCATGGGCATGATCGGCTACGGCATGGTCCGGAGCGTGTTCTTCGGTACGGACATGCCGGCCGAGAGCGCCGGCTTCCAGCTCCAGGCGCTGCCCGGGGACGAGAACCTGGCCGGCTTCGCGCTGGTCTTCCTGCTGCTCAAGGCGTTCTCCTCGGGCTGTGCGGCGCTGACCGGCGTGGAGGCGATCTCCAACGGCGTGCCGGCCTTCCGCAAGCCGAAGAGCAGGAACGCGGCGACCACGCTGCTGATGATGGCGCTGTTCGCGGTCGTGATGTTCATGGGCATCATCTACCTGGCCCGGCTGACGGGGGCCCAGATGGCGGAGGACCCGAGCCAGTTGGTGGGCGCCCCGGCGGACTACCACCAGAAGACGGCGCTGGCGCAGATCAGCGAGGCGGTGTTCTCCAACTTCACGCCGGGCTTCTACTTCATCGCCGCCGTGACCGGCCTGATCCTGGTGCTGGCCGCCAACACGGCCTTCAACGGCTTCCCGGTGCTCGGCTCGATCCTGGCCCAGGACCGCTACCTGCCCCGGCAGCTGCACACCCGCGGCGACCGGCTGGCCTTCTCCAACGGCATCATCCTGCTGGCGGGCGCGGCGATCCTGTTCATCGTCGCCTTCGACGCGGACCCGACCCGGCTGATCCAGCTGTACATCGTCGGCGTCTTCGTCTCCTTCAACATGAGCCAGTCGGGCATGATCCGGCACTGGACCAGGCTGCTGCGGGTCGAGAAGGACCCGAAGAAGCGCTCGCACATGCAGCGCAGCCGGGCGATCAACGCCTTCGGCCTGGTGATGACGATGGCCGTGCTGATCGTGGTGCTGGCCACCAAGATCAGCCACGCCTGGATCGCGATCGCCGCGATGGTCGTGCTGTTCGTGATGATGAAGGCGATCCGCCGCCACTACGACCGGGTCTCCCGCGAGCTGGTCGCCGCCGAGGTGCCGGACGACGTGGTGCTGCCGACCCGGGTGCACGCCATCGTGCTGGTCTCCAAGCTGCACAAGCCGGCGCTGCGCGCGCTGGCGTACGCCCGGCTGGCGCGCTCGCACACCCTGGAGGCGGTCACGGTCAACGTGGACCCCAAGGACACCGAGGCGCTGCGGCGGGACTGGGACGAGCGCGGGATCGAGATCCCGCTGAAGGTGCTGGACTCGCCGTTCCGCGAGATCACCGGCCCGGTGCTGGACTACGTGAAGAACCTGCGCCGCTCCAGCCCGCGCGACGTGGTGATGGTCTACATCCCCGAGTACGTGGTCGGCCACTGGTACGAGCACCTGCTGCACAACCAGAGCGCGCTGCGCCTGAAGGGCCGTCTGCTGTTCAAGCCGGGCGTCATGGTGACCTCGGTGCCGTGGCAGCTGGAGTCCTCCGAGCGGCGCCGCCCGCAGAAGGCGTGGTCCGCTCCCGGTTCGGTGCGGCGCGGTGAACCGCGTCCGCAGCGCGTAGAGTCGAAGGCTTCCAGCAACGCCGCCAGCAACTCCACCAAGGACGCCGATTCGTGACCCGCAACAACCCGCCCCGTTCCTCCGGCGCCGGACGCTCCGGCGGTTCCGGCAAGGGCTCCGGAAAGGCCAAGTCCACCGGCGGCAAGCCGGGGCAGGTGGCCCGTCCGCGCTGGAGCTCCAAGCCGGCCCGGCCGACGGCGACCGACCGTGACGGCTACACCGCGCAGACCGCGCCGCGGGTGCGCGACGAGGAGCAGCCGCAGGGCCAGGCCGCGCCGACCGCGGCGGCGGCCTCCGCGCTGTGGAAGAAGGGCAAGCTGCCCGGGGCCAAGGCCGCCGCCAAGGTCACCGCCGAGTCCGTTCCGGGGGCCGGGAAGACCGCGAAGAAGCAGACGGTGCGCCCGCCGAAGGCGCTGCGCACGGCGCAGCCGGCCGCGAAGGCGGCCCGTCCGGCGAAGGCGCTCAAGGCCCCGGCGGCGCCGCGGGTCCCGTCCGGCGACCCGCTGGTCGGCGAGCGGTACGAGGTCGAGGTCGGCCCGGTGGCGCACGGCGGCGGGCACTGCGTGGCGCGGCACGAGGGCCGGGTGCTGTTCGTCCGGCACGCGCTGCCGGGCGAGCGGGTGGTCGCCGAGGTGACCGAGGGCACCACCACCTCGCGCTTCCTGCGGGCCGACGCGGTGGAGGTGCTGGAGGCGGCCAAGGAGCGGATCGCCGCGCCGTGCCCGTTCGCCGGCCCCGGCAAGTGCGGCGGCTGCGACTGGCAGCACGTCACCCCGGGCGGGCAGCGCAAGCTGAAGGCCGCGGTGCTGACCGAGCAGCTGGCGAAGCTGGCCGGTCTGACGCCGGAGCAGGCGGGCTGGGACGGCAGCGTCGAGCCGGTCGGCGGGAAGCTGGCGGCCGGTGAGGTCCCGGCCTGGCGGACCCGGATGCAGTACGCGGTGGACCCGGAGAGCGGCAAGGTCGGTCTGCGGCGCCACCGTTCGCACGACGTCGAGCCGGTGGACCGCTGCCTGATCGCGGCCGAGGGCGTCACCGAGCTCGGCGTGGAGTCCCGCGACTGGCCCGGCGTCACCTCGGTCGAGGTGATCGCGGCGAGCGGCTCCTCGGACCGTCAGGTGATCCTGACCCCGGCTCCGGGCGCGCAGCTGCCGCTGGTGGAGCTGGACCGGCCGGTGTCGATCTCCCGGATCGACGAGCAGGAGCTGTTCCACCGGGTGCACGGCCGGACCTTCGTCCGGGAGCGGGCGGCCGGGCGGACCTGGCGGGTCTCCAACGGCGGTTTCTGGCAGATCCACCCGGAGGCGCCGGAGACCCTGGTGAACGCGGTGCTGGACGGCCTGGACCCGCAGTGGGGCGAGAGCGCGCTGGACCTGTACTGCGGCGTGGGCCTGTTCGCGGGCGCGCTGGCCGACCGGGTGGGCGAGGACGGGGCGGTGCTCGGCATCGAGTCGAGCAAGCAGGCCGTGGTCGACGCCCGGCACAACCTGGCCGAGCTGGACAACGTCCGGATCGAGTGCGACCGGGTGGAGAGCCTGCTGCCGCGCACCGGCATCACCTCGACCGACCTGATCGTGCTGGACCCGCCGCGTGCGGGGGCCGGGCGGGAGACGGTCCGTCACCTGGCCGGCCTGGAGGCCCGCCGGATCGCGTACGTGGCCTGCGACCCGGCCGCGCTCGCCCGTGACCTGGCCTTCTTCCGCGAGGGCGGCTACCGGCCGGTCGCGCTGCGGGCCTTCGACCTGTTCCCGATGACCCACCACTTCGAGTGCGTGGCGATCCTGGAGCCGGTGGAGCCCGTCGAGGCCGAGCGGCCCGCCTGGGACCGCTGACGTCCCGTCACCCCTGAGTGCTGCTGACGCCCCGTCGGACCACGGTCCGGCGGGGCGTCGGCGTGTGGTGGTGTGTTCGGTAGCGCGAGCCGGAGGCGTGCGCCGGTCGGATCCGGCGCACGCCCCGTTCGTAGGCCTTTTGCTCCTGGGGGTGGAAGGGTGTCCGCCGGGCGGGTGAAGCTCACCCGTGCGGAGGTGAGGGAGCGGGGGGCGAACCACTAGGCATGGGTTCCAGGTCAAGTTCCGACTTGAGGGGGAATCACCCATGTCGTCCGTCCGCCACGCCGTCCTGGACGTGCTGCGCGCCCGCGGGATCACCACCGTCTTCGGCAACCCGGGCTCCACCGAGCTGCCGATGCTGCGGGACTTCCCGGCCGACTTCCGCTACGTGCTCGGCCTCCAGGAGGCCGTGGTGGTCGGGATGGCGGACGGCTACGCGCAGGCCGGCGGCCGCACGGCGCTGGTCAACCTGCACACCGGGCCCGGGACCGGCAACGCGATGGGCGCGATCCTCAACGCCCGCGCCAACCGCACCCCGATGGTGGTCACCGCCGGGCAGCAGGTGCGGGCGATGCTCACCATGGAGGCACTGCTCAGCAACCCGCAGGCCACCCTGCTGCCGCAGCCCGCGGTGAAGTGGGCGTACGAGCCGCCGCGCCCGGCCGACGTGGCGCCCGCGCTGGCCCGGGCGGTGCAGCTGGCCGAGACCCCGCCGTGCGGGCCGGTCTTCCTCTCGTTGCCGATGGACGACTTCGACGCCGAGCTGACCCCGGGTGAGCTGCGCGCGGCACGGGCCGCCGCCGAGCGCCGGGTGGTGCACGCGGGGGCGCCCGACGCCGAAACGATCCGCTCGCTGGCCGGTCGGATCGCCGGGGCGCGCAGCGCCGTCCTGGTGGTGGGCGACGACGTGGACGCGGCCGGGCCGGGGACCTGGGACGCGGTACTGGCGCTGGCGGAGCACACCGGGCTGCCGGTCTGGGCCGCGCCGGTGGCCGGGCGGGTCTCCTTCCCGCGCAGCCACCCGCAGTACCGGGGCGAACTGCCGCCCGCCATCGCCCCGTTGGCGCGCTGCCTGGAGGGGCACGACCTGGTGGTGGTGATCGGGGCGCCGGTGTTCCGCTACTACCCGTACGTGCCGGGGGAGTACCTGCCCGAGGGGGCCGGCCTGGTGCTGCTCACCCGGGACGCGGAGGAGGCGGCGCGGGCGCCGGTCGGTGACGCGGTGGTGGCCGATCTGGCGCTCACCGCACGGGCGTTGACGGAGCGGCTGGCGGCGGGTGCCCCGGTGGGCGGCACGGTCGCGGAGGAGCCGCGGGACGGGCTGGGCGAGGACGGCCGGCTGAGCCCGTACGGCGCGCTGCGGGCGGTGGCCGAGGGCGCGCCGGCCGGGACGCTCTGGGTGAACGAGTCGCCCTCCAACGTCCCGCAGTTCCACCGGGCGACCAGGATCAGCGCGCCCGGCTCGTACCTGTTCTCGGCCGGCGGCGGCCTCGGGTACGGGGCGGCCGCCGCCGTCGGGGCCCAACTGGCCGTCCCGGAGCGGCCGGTGGTCGCGGTGCTGGGGGACGGCTCGGTGCACTACGCCGTCCAGGCGCTGTGGACGGCGGCGCGCTACGACCTGCCGGTCACCTTCGTGGTGCTGAGCAACGCCCGCTACGCCATCCTCGAGTGGTTCGCCCAGGTGGAGCGCACCCCCGGCGTGCCCGGGCTGGAGATCCCCGGGCTGGACATCACCGCCATCGCCACCGGCTACGGGGTACGCGCGCACCGGGCCGTGGACGCGGCCGAAGTCACCAAGCTGGTGCGGGAGTCCACCGCGCGCAGGGACGGGCCGGTGCTGATCGACGTCCCGGTCGCCACCGAACTCCCCACCCTCTAGCGCCACTTCCGGAAGGCAGCGCCATGTCCGTCATCACCGAATCCACGCCGGCCAGGCCGGTCGCCCGGCCGGCCGGCCCGCTGGTCACCCGGTTGGGCGAAGGCCTCCCGGCCGACGCGCTCTCCACCGACCCGGAGGTGCTCGCCGCCCACGCGCACGACGCCGCGCCGTTCTCCGAGCACGGCAGGCCCGCGGTCGTGGTCCACCCGGAGACCGCCGAGCAGGTCCAGCACGTGCTGCGCACCGCCTACGAGCTGGACGTCCCGGTGGTCCCGCAGGGGGCCAGGACCGGCCTGGCCGGGGCGGCCAACGCCGAGGACGGCTGCGTCGTGCTCTCCACCACCCGGATGGACCGGATCCTGGAGATCGACCCGGCCAACCGGCTGGTGCGCTGCGAACCGGGCGTCGTGACACGGGACCTGGACCGCGCGGTGGCCGCGTACGGTCTGACCTACCCGCCGGACCCGGCCTCCTGGGCGGTCTGCACCATCGGCGGGAACATCGCCACCGGCGCGGGCGGCATCTGCTGCGTCAAGTACGGCGTCACCGCCGACTACGTGCTCGGCCTGGACGTGGTGCTGCCCGACGGGCGCCGGATGCGCACCGGCCGGGACACCGTGAAGGGCGTCGCCGGGTACGACCTGACCAGGCTGCTGGTCGGCTCCGAGGGCACGCTCGCGGTGGTGGTCGGGGCGACCCTGGCGCTGCGGCCCGCCCGGCCGCCGGCCCTGGCCATGCTGGCCCAGTTCGGGACCCTGCCCGCCGCGGGCGCCGCCGTCGCCGCGATCACCGCCGCCGGCCACCTGCCCTCGGCGCTGGAACTGCTCGACCGCACCACCACCAGGGCGGTCGCCGGACTCGGCCACCCGATGCTCGACGGGGACCGGGCCGCCACCCTGATCGTGGAGAGCGACGCCGCCGACCCGGCCGCCGAACTCGCCGCGATGGCCGCGCTCTGCCGGGCCGCCGGCGCGATCGAACTCACGGTGGCCGCCGACCCGGACCAGAGCCGCCGGGTGATCGAGGCCCGGCGGATGGTCACCCCGGGCCTGCAGGCCATGGTCGCCCGGCTGCCCGGCGAGCCGACCGCCTTCATCGAGGACGTCGCGGTGCCGCGCTCCCGGCTGGCGGAGCTGGTCGGCCTGATCGAGGGCATCGCCCGCCGCCACGACCTGACCGTCGCCACCCTGGGCCACGCCGGCGACGGCAACCTGCACCCCACCGTGCTCTTCGACCGCACCGACCCGGACGCCACCCGGCGGGCCCGGGTCGCGTACGACGACATCATGGCCGCCGCACTGGCCCTCGGCGGCACCAGCACCGGCGAGCACGGCATCGGCACCCTCAAGCGGGACTGGCTGGCCCGGGAGCTCGACCCCGTCGCGCTGGAGCTGCACCGCGGGCTCAAGCGGCTGTTCGACCCGAAGAACCTGCTCAACCCGGGGAAGGTCGTGAGCGCGTGAGCACCTCGGTGCAGGCCCCGGGCGAACCGCGGGTGGCCGCGCCCCGCGCCGGGGAGCCCGTCCGGGCCGGACGGGCGCAGACGCTGCGGTTCGTCTCCACCCACACCCTGCCCGCCTTCGTCCGGGGCGTGGCCTCCGCCCGGCCCGGGGTGGTCAGGGCCTACGCGGCGCTCGGCCAGTCCGCCTGGTCCTTCGCCACGCTGCGGGCGATGAAGCGCCGCCACGGCGGCGCGCCGGTACTGGTCCGGGGGCTCTCCGGACCGGTGCTGGTGCTGCTCGACCGCCCCGAGCTGGAGCAGTTCTACGCCGAGCCGGTGCGGACCCTGGCGATGGACGCGCCGGACAAGCACCGCAGTCTGTCGGTCTTCGAACCCACCGGCGTGATCTGCTCGCACGGCGAGCTGCGCGAGCGGCGGCGGGAGGTCAACGACCGGGTGCTGGCGGCCGGTTCGCCGTCGCACCCGTCCTGCGAGCCGTTCCTGGCCGTGGTCGCGGAGGAGGTCCGGACCCTGACCGCCGGGCGGACGCTGGACACCGCTTCGCTCCAGCGGGCAGCGAGCCGGATCGGGCGGCGGACGGTGCTCGGGGACGCCGCGGCGGACGACCAGCCGCTCACCGACCTGCTCCTCGCGCTGCGCCGCGAGGCCAACTGGATGGGCCTGCGCAAGGGCCCGGCCCGGGAGGCCGCCGCCCGGTACGCCAGGGCCGACGCCCGGCTGGCCGCGTACGCCGCCGACGCCCCCGGCCACACGCTGCTCGGCCGGGTGCGCGCGCACCCCGACCCGACCGGGGAGCTCGACCCGGTCGGCCAGGCCCACCACTGGCTGCTGGCACTCGACCTGCTCGGCACCATGCTCGCCCGCACCCTGCTGCTGCTCGCCGCCCACCCGGCGGAGCAGCACGCGGCGTGGGCGGAGGTGGAGGCGGGCGGCCCGGCCGGGGGCCCGGCCGGGACCGGACTGCCGCGGGTGCGGGCCTGCGTGCGGGAGGCGTTGCGGCTGTTCCCGCTGGTGCCGGACCTGGTGCGGGTGACGCGGGCCGAGACCACCTGGCGGGGCGTCAGGCACCCGGCCGGGACGACGCTGCTGCTGCCCGCGGCCTTCCACCAGCGCGACCCGGAGCAGGTGCGGGGGGCGGACCTGTTCGTCCCGGCGCGGTGGCTGGTGCCCGGGGCCGAACTCGACCCGGTGATGGCCCCGTTCAGCCACGGCGGGGGGCGCTGCCCGGGGGAGGACCTGGGGCTGCTGGTGCTCACCGCCCTGGTCGCCGAGGTCCTGCGCGGCCACCGCGTCACCGGTGGCCGCCCGGCCCTCGACGCCCACCGCCCCCTGCCCGGCTCGGTCGACCTCACCACTCTCCGGCTCGGCCTCGTCCCGCGCTAGAGCTTCTTCGTATGTGGTCACGCGATCGGGGGCGCGAGGAACTGCGCGAGTCGGAAGGCGGCTCACCTGCAACTGAACCACCGTCAGCCAGTTGCACGTGCTGCCGTACCCCTGCGCGCAGTTCCTCGCGCCCCCGGGCCGGCCACGTGCCCGTTCCGTCGGGAGGATCCGATCCCCATGCCCCACACGCTGGCCACCGAGCCGGACGTCGCCACCCTGCACCACCTGTGCCGCGAACTCGCCGAGGCCGCCGAGGCGGTGGGCGAGGCCGCCGCGTACGTCTCCGAGCTGACGCTGGGCGCCCGTGCGCCTGAGGCCGTGCGCCGGGGTGCCTGGCGCGGTCTGCTGCGGACCCTCACCGATCCGGCCGGCCTCGGCTGGGCGCCGCGCGGGCGCGGCCCGCTGCCGCGGGCGGCCTGGCTGGCCGGGGTGTTCACCAGCCGGGAGAGCCTGGCGGTCAGTCTGGCGGTGGCCGGGCTGAAGGCGCGGATCCGGGCGGCCGCCGTCACCCACCCGGAGCTGCTGGAGAACCCGTCCACCAGCCGCATCCTGGCCGCGATCGAGCAGGACCGGCAGCGCGACGCCGTCCGGATCTTCAGGTCCCTGCTGGAGAGCGACGGCGCCGAGCACGCCTTCGCGATGCTGGCGCCCTCCTTCGCCGACATCCTGGCCTGGAACGCGCTCACCGACGAGAACCCGCTCAACGACGGGGCCGGCTGGCAGGTCGCGACCGGGAAGGCGATGACCGCCGAACCGCTGCTCGGACTCGGCGCCGGCTTCTGGGAGTTCTTCGACCGGGGGCCCGGCCGGGCCGAGCCGCTGGTGCCGGACGCCGCGCTGGCCGCCGGCCTGGACACCACCGGCACCATCACCGGCTACGTGCGCAACATCGACCTGATCGGCACCGGCGGCACCCTGCTGGTGCAGCGGGTGACCGGGCCCGACGGGGTGCTCCGCTACGTGGTCCAACTCGCGGGCATGGCACGGAGCTTCAACGCCGACAGCCCGCAGGACCTGGTGGGTGCCTTCAACGCCGTGGGCCGCCCCGACTCGCCGTACGCGCGGGCGGTGGCGAAGGCGCTGCGCTCGTTCATCCCGTCCGGCGCCGAACTCGCCCTGGTCGGCCACAGCCAGGGCGGCGTCACCGCGATGAACCTGGCCGGGAACCGGGACCTGACCGCCGTCTACACCGTCACCCACGTGGTGGCGATCGGCTCCCCGATCGACGCCAAGCGCCCGGCCGACCCCAGGACCAAGGTCTTCTCGCTGGTCAACGAGCACGACATCGTGCCCAGCCTGGAAGGCCGTTCGGCCCTGTCGCCGTACGCGCTGCCGGCCGGGTTCACCGAGTACACCTGGGTCGACGACACCCGGGCCTTCCCGCTCTGCCACGCCGCCGAGCGCTACGCGCACAACCTGGAGTTCGAGGCCACGGAGGCCGCCGCCCACGTGGACGCCGAACTGGCCCCGTACCGGGGCCGGGTGACCGGCAACCGCCTCTTCTCGCTCTACGACCGCTGAGGGACCGCGATGACCGAGACCAGTACGCCCCGCAGCGAGCCCGCCGCTGCCGTCCTCCCCGCGGCCCGCCAGGTGCCGCCGACCGCGCCGCCGCCCGCGCCGCGGGCACCCTCGGCCGCAGGCCCCGCCTACGGCCCGCCCGGCGTCCTGGAGCGCCTGGGATCGGCCGTCTTCGCCCGGGTCAACCGGAGTCGGGAGTGGCATCAACTGCCGACCCCCATCGGCCTGTTGAACCTCAAGGTGATCCGCGACGAGCTGCGCCGGCACAACCTGCACGACACCTACGGCGCAGGCGGCGAGCGGCCGCGCCGCCCGAGCGCGACCCTGGCGCCGTACCGCTCCTACGACGGCTCCGGCTACGACCCGTACGACGAGGACATGGGACGGGCCGGCACCCGGCTGGACCGCAACGCCCCGCTGGAGCTCTGCCACCCGGGCAGCGAGCGGGAGTTGATGACCCCCAGCCCGCGCGAGGTCAGCCGGCAGCTGCTGGCCCGCCGCTCCTTCGTCCCGGCCCGCAGCCTCAACCTGCTGGCGGCCGCCTGGATCCAGTTCGAGAACCACGGCTGGGCGAACCACGGCGACAACGCGGAGGCCGAGCCGTTCACCGTCCCGCTGGCGGACGACGACGACTGGGCCGCCTGCCCGATGCGGGTCAAGCGCACCCGCCCGGACTCGCTGGCGCACACCACGCCCGGCGCGCCGCCCACCTACGAGAACACCCTCACCCACTGGTGGGACGGCTCGCAGGTCTACGGCTCCGACGAGGCCACCTGCCGCTCGCTGCGCACCGGTGAGGACGGCCGGATGGCGCTGCCCGGGGGCCGGCTGCCGGTCGACCCGCGGCCGGGGATGGGCTGCCTGGACGCCACCGGGATGAACGGCGACTACTGGGCGGGGCTGTCGCTGCTGCACACCCTGTTCGCCAAGGAGCACAACGCGATCTGCGACCACCTGCGCTCGCACCATCCGGCCTGGGACGACGAACGCCTGTTCCACACCGCCCGCTTGGTGAACACCGCGCTGATGGCGAAGATCCACACGGTGGAGTGGACCCCGGGCATCCTCGACACCCCGGTGCTGCACCGGGCGATGAACGCCAACTGGTACGGCGTGCTGCCCCGTTGGGTGAGCCGGCGGTTCGGCCGGATCGGCAAGGGGGAGATGCTCAGCGGCATCCTCGGCTCACCGACCGAGCACCACGCGGCGCCGTTCTCGATGACCGAGGAGTTCGTCTCGGCCTACCGGCTGCACCCGCTGATCCCCGACGAGCTGACCGTCCGCGACCACCGCGGCGGCGGCGTCCGGCACCGCATCGGCCTCGACGACATGCAGGGCGCCACCACCCGCAGCTCGGTGGACCAGTACGGGATGAGCGACCTCTTCTACTCCTTCGGCACGGCCCACCCCGGCGCCCTGGTGCTCCACAACCACCCCGACGGGCTGCGCGACCTCGCCCGGCTCACCGGGGAGCACCTGGACCTCGGCACGGTGGACGTGCTCCGCGACCGCGAGCGCGGCATTCCCCGCTACAACGCCTACCGGCAGATGCTCCGCAAGCGCCCCGTCACCTCCTTCGAGGAGCTGACGGGCGGTCACCGGGCGGACAGCAAGCTGCTGGAGGAGGTCTACCAGGGCCGGCTGGACCTGGTGGACACCCTGGTCGGGAACCTCGCCGAGCCGCGCCCGGCCGGATTCGGCTTCAGCGACTCGCTGTTCCGGATCTTCGTGCTGATGGCCAGCCGGCGGCTGAAGAGCGACCGCTTCTTCACCACCGACTACCGCCCCGAGGTCTACACCCCCGAGGGCCTGCGCTGGATCGACCGCAGCACCATGGTGACGGTCCTGCTCCGGCACCACCCCGAACTCGCCGACGCCCTCGACGGCGTGACCAACGCCTTCGCCCCCTGGAGCCGACCGTGACCGAGTTCCCCGCCGCACGCCGTCCGCAGCCGTCCGCGCCGGTCGCCGGGCTGCGCCTGCACGCCACCGCCCTGCGCGAGCACGAGGAGCGGCTGCTGAAGGCCGTCGCCGCACTGGGCTGGGAGGGCCCGCAGGCGGAGGCGTTCCGGGAGCGGATCACCGAACTGGCCGCCCGCTGCGGCGCGGCGGCCGACGGGCTGGCCCGGTCCGCGGGGCGGATGGAACGGTGACCGGCGAGCCGCCGCCCGTGGTGCCGTTGTCCTCGGGGCCGTCCGCGGGGCAGCCCTCGGGGCCGTCCTCGGTGCCGTCCGCGCGGCCGCCTTCGGTGCGCACCACCGCGCTGCGGCTCGGGGCGGCCTGCCTCGGGGCCGCCCCCGCGGTGGTGCTGCGGCTGGCCGGGGTGCACCTGGATCCGGTGCCCGGGATGGTGCTGTTCGGGCTCGGGGTGCTCTCGGCCGCGCTGCTGCTGATGTGGGCGGCGGAGACCGCCCGGGCCGACATCGCGGGGCCGCTGGCGCTGGCGCTGCTGGCGTTCATCGCGGTCCTGCCCGAGTACGCCGTGGACCTCTGGTTCGCGTACACGGCGGGCTCCAAGCCGGAGTACGCCGCCTACGCCGCAGCCAACATGACCGGCGCGAACCGGCTGCTGGTCGGCGTGGGGTGGCCGATGGTGGCGCTCGCCGCGTACTTCGCGGCCCGGCGGGCGGGCGTGCGCCCCGGCGTGAGCCTGCGCGAACACCGCCGGATCGATGTCGCGTTCCTCGGTGCGGCCGCCGTCTTCGCCTTCCTGATGCCGCTGACCAGGGAGATCTCCTGGCTGGTCGGCGTCGTTCTGATCGTCTGGTACGCCTGCTACCTCTACCGGATCGGCCGCTGCAGCGAGACGGACGAAGAGGAACTGATCGGCGTCCCGGCCCGGTTGGCCGCCCTCCCGGCCCGGCGCAGGCGTCCCACCACGGTGCTGGTGTTCGCGGTCGCGGCCGCCGTGGTCTTCGCCTGCGCCGAGCCCTTCGCCACCTCGCTGGTCGACGCCGGCGCCTCGCTCGGCATCGACCGCTTCCTGCTGGTGCAGTGGCTGGCCCCGCTGGCCTCGGAGGCCCCCGAGCTGATCGTCGCGGTGGTCTTCGCCTGGCGGCTGCGCGGCGACGACGGGCTCGGCGCCCTGCTCTCCAGCAAGGTCAACCAGTGGACCCTGCTGATCGCCTGCCTCCCGATCGCCTACGCGGCGGGCGGCGGCAGCTGGGCGCTCCCGCTGGTGGAGCGTCAGGTGGACGAGGTGCTGCTGACGGCGGCCCAGACCGTGCTGGCCGTCGTCCTGCTGCTGGACCTGCGCTTCCTGCCGTGGAAGGCGGGCCTGCTGTTCGCGCTGTTCGTGGTGCAGTTCGTCCTCCCCGGCGAGAACGACCGGCTGGTCCTCAGCTACGTCTACCTGGCCCTCGCCCTCGCCCTGCTCACCCGGCAGTGGCGCGAACTCCCGCCCACGACCAGGGCCCTGGCCGGGAAAATCGAGGGCGACCCGCACTGACCCCCGTTAGCGTTGCCCGGCGTGACGACGAGCGGGAACGACCCCTTCCACACCTGGCTCGCGGTGCTCGCCGGGGAACCCGAGCTGGACCTGGACCCGGCCCGGCTGTCCGACGACGCGCTGGCCTGGCTGCGCGCCGTCCGGGACGCGCACGGCGAGGTCGCGCCGCCGTACCTGCCCGAACTGATGCTGGAGCGCCGCGCCGCGCTGGCCGAAACCGCCCTGGCGGCACTGCGCGCGGCGGCCGAGCGGGACCTCGGGCTCCGGCTCGACGGTCTGCGGCCGGAGGTCGAGGCGGAGTGCGACTTCGACCCGATCGGCTCGGTCGGCCTGTTCGGCGAGCAGGTCCGCGCGCTGGGTCTGGAGGAGGCGAAGGTGACCGTCGCGGACGCCGTCCAGACCTTCGTCGCCCACGTCCACCTGAGGGTCTGGCCGGTCTGCCGGGACCACGGGGCGGGCCTGCACCCGGGGCTGACGGACCGTCGGGCGGTCTGGTGCTGCCGGGTCGGCGGACACGACCTGCCGATGCCCTGAGCGGAGCGGCCGGTCCGTCGGAGGGGGTAAGCGCCCCGCGCGCGGGTACAGGAGTGAGGCGGCCGGAATGCGCCCTTGTTGTGCTAGCACATCGGCGCTAGCTTGAAGCATGACCAAGAAGCAGCTGAACGTCAGGGTGGATGCCACGACCGCCGAGATCGCCCGCGAGCGGGCCGAGCAGCAGGGGATCAGCATGAACCAGTACATCGAACGGCTCGTGCGCCAGGACATGGGCGAGGCCGGTCGGCTGTTCGTCGACACCGCGGCCCAGTTCATGAAGGAGTACGAGAGCGCCTTCCTCGCCGAGTTCGCCGGCTCCGAGCTCCAGGACGTGCGCCGTTGAAACTTGAGGTAGACCTGTCCTGGCTGCTCATGACCGCCGAGCAGTACACCCCGGGCGACCCCCAGGTGACCGACTACGGATCCCTGCTCGCCGCCGTCGCCCGGCACCAGGCCGAGATATTCGACATCACCGTCTACCCCGAACCGCAGGACCGCGCCGCGGCCCTGATGCACCAGCTGATCCGCGTCCCCGCGCTGGAGCGGACCAACGAACTGTTCGCGACCGCCGTCGCGTACTCCTACCTGGTGGCCAGCGGCTGCAACGTGGCCACCACCGCGCGCGAGGTGCGCAGCCTGGCCCGGGCGATCCGGGAGGGCAAGCTGAGCGTCAGCGGCGTCTCCGAGCGGCTGGCCGGCTGGATCGTCGAGGACCCCGAGGACGAAGAGGTCAGCGGCGACGACGACGGCGAGGGCGAAGCCGACTGAGCCCTCAGTAAGCTGGTGGCCCACCCCCGGACCGGCGAGGACCACCGACGTTGCTGCAGGACATCGAGCAGTACCTGGCCTGCCCGCACTGCGCCCGGCCGCTCGCCCTGGACGGGCGGACCCTGCGCTGTGCGTCGGGCCACGGCTTCGACCAGGCCAAGCAGGGCTACGTCAGCCTGCTGGCCGGTGACGCGCACACCGGTACGGGCGACACCGCCGAGATGGTCGCCGCCCGGAGCGGGTTCCTGTCGGCCGGGCACTACCGGCCGATCGCGGACGCGCTGGCGGTGGCCGCCGCCGGGGAGGGGCCGGTCGACGGCCTGATCGCCGACCTCGGCGCGGGCACCGGGCACTACCTGGCGCACGTGCTGGAGCGGGCCGGCGGGGTGGGCGCGGCGCTCGACATCTCCAAGTACGCCCTGCGGCGCGCGGCCAAGGCGCACCCGCGGATCGGCGCGCTGGTCTGCGATGCCTGGCGCCCCCTTCCGCTCCGGGACCGGTCCGCCGAGCTGCTGCTCAACGTCTTCGCGCCGCGCAACGGCCCCGAGATGCGCCGGGTGCTCCGGCCAGGCGGCCGGCTGCTGCTGGTCACCCCGACCTCCCGTCACCTCGGGGAGCTGGTGGCCGCGTTGGGCCTGCTCTCGGTGGACGAGGAGAAGGAGCGCCGCACCGAGGAGAAGCTCAGCCCCTGGTTCACCCGCACCGACCGCACCGAGGTCGAGTTCACCCTCCGGCTCGGGCGGGCGGAGGCGGAGGCCGTGGTGGCGATGGGCCCGAACGCCTGGCACACCGACCGGGAGGAGCTCGCCGCCGCCCTGGCCGGGCTGCCGGACCCGGTCGAGGTGACCGGCTCGGTGCTCCTCACCACCTACCGCTGACGGCTTCCGCCGCTTCCGCTCCTGACGGCCCGGCACCGCTGTCACTGCTGTCACCTCGGCACCGTCGGCACCCCCTCCGGCCTGCGCATATCACGGACCGACGCCCGTCCCGCGCGGCGGACCCGTTGGGATGAACCTCCGGAGCAGGCACGTTTCTGTGCGCCGGCCGACGGCTAACGTCCCCCGGGTGACCAGCGACGTTCTCCCGACACCCGCCGTCCGCCCCGTGCTCCGCCCCACGGTGGAGGAGCTGCGCCTCACCTCCTTCAAGTCGTACCGCCGCACCACCCTGCCGCTCGCCCCGCTGACGGTGCTGCACGGCCCGTCCGGGGTCGGCAAGTCGAACGCGCTGGACGCGCTGGCCACCCTCTCCCGGCTCGCCCTCGGCGAACCGATCGGCCCCTCGCTGGACGGCACCGGCTGCGCCTCCGGCCCGCTCGCGCTGCCGATCAGGGGCGGCATGCTGGGCTGCGTCCCGCACGGCCGGAACGCGATCATCCTGGGCTGCACCGTCCGCTCCGCCGACGGCCCGATCCGCCTGGAGCTGGTGGTCCGCACCGACGGGCCGGTCCGGGTCGCCCGGGAGTGGCTGACCTGCGCGGGGCGGACCCTGGTGGAGACCGGGGAGCAGGACGTGGCGCACGGCAAGGTCAACGTCACCTGGCACAACGACACCCGGCAGGGCGACATCCGGGCGCCGTTCCCCAGCGAGAGCCTGATCACCGCTCAGATCCCGCTCCGGGTGGCCGGGTCCTCGGCCGGCGAGCGCAGGGTGCTGGCCGCCGCCGAGCAGCTGCTCACCGCTCTGCGCGAGGTGTTCCCGATGCACCCGGTGCCCGCGCTGATGCGGGACTGGTCCGGGTACGAGCCCGAAGCACGGCTGCTCGGCACGGCCGCCAACGTCTCCGCCGTCCTGGCGCGGATCCGGCAGGAGTGCACCCGCCGGTACGGGCGGCTGCTGAAGGCCGTCCAGCAGGCCGCCCCGCACCCGCTGCTGGGCCTGGACGTCAGCCGCCGCGGCCCGGACTCCCGGGAGGAGCTGATGGCCGTCTTCGACGAGGGGGTGCTCGGCCGGACCAGCGCCGACCAGGCCTCCGACGGCATGCTGCGGCTGCTGGCCTTCGCCGCCGTGCTGCTCACCGGCGCCGGGGTGCTGGACGTGGACCCGGCGGGCGAGGTGCCGTCGGCGCACCGTCAGCTCACCGTGCTGGCGGAGGACCTGTCGGCGGGTCTGGCGCCCGAGCAGGTGGTCGCGCTGCTGCGGCTGGCCAAGGAGGTGTGTGCCAAGGAGGACGTCAGGCTGCTCGCCGCGGTGCAGGACCCGGGCCCGGCCCGGGAGGCGGGCGAGGAGGTGTCGCTCGTCGAGTGCCGGCGGGATCCGGCCAGCGGACACAGCGTGCTCCGGCCGGAGGCGGCCCGGGTGCCCGCGCAGTCGGCCCGCGGCGGCGCCGACGCGGCGGCGATGGGGTAGACCTGTTCGCATGACGACCGACAACACCCTGGACGAGCTCCAGCAGCGGCTCGCCGACTTCGCGGCGGCGCGGGGCTGGGGGCCCTTCCACACCCCGAAGAACCTGGCCGCCGCGCTCACCGTGGAGGCGGGCGAACTGCTGGAGATCTTCCAGTGGTTGACGCCCGAACAGGCCGAGACGGTGATGGCCGAGCCGGAGCGCGCGCACCGGGTCCGGGACGAGGTGGCCGACGTGCTCGCCTACCTGCTCCAGTTCTGCAGCGCCGTCGGCGTGGATCCGGCGGCCGCCCTCGCGGCGAAGATCGAGCGCAACGAGGTCCGCTTCCCGGTCTGAGCGCGGGGCCCGAGGCCGCCCGTGGTCGTCCGTAGCCGTCCGTTGTCGCCCGTGCGGGTGACACGCGTTGTCCACAGGGGGCGGTTGTCCACAGGGCTGGGCGACTTCCGGCCGTCCGGCCGCCGCCCGTCGCAGTCTTGCCGCGTGACGCACCGTCAGCCACGGCGGTGCGGTCCCACGCGAGCGAGGGGAGCGGCCGGGATGGACGCGCTGCGATTGATCAAGACCACTCGGCACGCCCTGGCGGAGGCCAGGAGCGTGCCGGACGTGCTGGCGGAGGCCTGGCAGGCGGCCCTGCTCACCGAGGCGGTCGGGGCCGGCATCGCCGGCCAGGGGGACGGCGAGCTGGCCCCGCTCGGGCAGCTGCTCTGCGATGCCGGCGCGCACGCGGTCGGCTGCCTGGAGCTGCCGGGGCCGGCCGAGGGCGGTGCCCGGGCCGGCGGGGACCGTTCGGGCGGGGACCAGTCGGGAGGGGACCAGGAGTGGCACCGGGCGGACTGGGGAGGGAACGGGCGGGCCTCCCGGCTGGACGAGCTGGGCGAGGCGGGGCCGGTGCTCACCGAGCTGGCGCTGCTGCTCCACGAGATGGCCGAGGCGCTGGTGGTGCTGGCCTGCGGGGCGGACGAGGAGGGCCTCTACTGGCGCTGCATCGACGGGGTGGACGCCGGGGCCGAGTGCAAGGACACGGTGGCCGAGCTGCTCCGGGCGGTCCGTCGCCGGATGCCGGAGACCTCGGGCCCGGCGGGGGTGGGTGCGGCCGGTCCGGCGGACGCGGTGGCCACGGGCGCGGTGCCCCCGGGAGAGATGCCGGAGCCAGGGGCGGTGTCGGAGCCGGAGCCGGCGTCGGAGTCGGAGCCCGGCCCGGTGCGGGCGATCGGTGGTCCGGCGGGGGACGGCGGGGCCGGACCGACGGGGAGCCAGGGGGTGCCGACCTTGGTCGTACCGCTGGGGCCGCCGGTCGCGGCGCGCGACGGTCAGCCCCGGGCGGCGGCGTCCGTCGAGAGGTCGTCCGGTCGGCGGCGGGCCTCGGCGCGGTCGGCGGAGGACTGCAGATCGGCGTCCAGTCCGGCGAGGTCGGCGTTCAGGTCGGCCAGCAGCCGCTGCATCTGCTCCAGCAGGCTCATCGGCGCTGCGGCCGGGGCGGGCGTGGTCTGCTGTGGTGCGGTGGGTGCCTCGGACCAGGGCTCGGACATGAGCGGACCCCTTCAGCTCGGTAGTGCGGTGTGACCCGACGGATGTCGGTGGCGGGGCCACCGCTCGGGCAAGCGGCCCCGCGGGTCCAACGAACCCGGCCGGAGCCCGGTCACCGCAGACCACTCGTAGAGGTCCAACACCCGCCCGCGGTCAGCCCCAGGGGTGATCCCGGTTTGCGGCCGGGCCCGCCGCTCGGCTACCGGGGGCCGGCAGCTGGGGTCGGGAACGACGCGCTCGGGGACGACGCGGGCGCGGCACCGGGAGTCCCGGTGCCGCGCCCGTCGGCGGCCGATCCTGACCGGAGGTCAGTTGTGCGCGTGCAGCTCGGCGTTGAGGCCGCCCCACGAGCCGGACCGCGCGATCACCTCGACCGCACCGGTCTGCGAGTTGCGACGGAACAGCAGGTTGTCCTGGCCGGAGAGCTCGACCGCCTTGGCGACCTTGCCGTCCGGGGTGGTGACGCGGGTGCCGGCGGTCACGTACAGACCGGCCTCCACCACGCAGTCGCTGCCCAGCGAGATGCCGATGCCGGCGTTGGCGCCGAGCAGGCAGCGCTCGCCGACCGAGACGACCTGCTTGCCGCCGCCCGACAGGGTGCCCATGATCGAGGCGCCGCCGCCGATGTCGCTGTGGTCGCCGACCACGACGCCCGCGCTGATCCGGCCCTCCACCATCGAGGTGCCCAGGGTGCCGGCGTTGAAGTTGACGAAGCCCTCGTGCATCACGGTGGTGCCGACGGCCAGGTGCGCGCCGAGGCGGACACGGTCCGCGTGGGCGATCCGGACGCCGCTCGGCGCCACGTAGTCGGTCATCCGGGGGAACTTGTCGATCCCGTACACGGCCAGCTGCCCGCCCTGCGCGCGGACGGCGAGCCGGGCGCGCTCGACCAGGTCCACCGGCACCGGGCCGATGCTGGTCCAGGCGACGTTGGCCAGCAGGCCGAAGATGCCGTCCAGGTTCTGGCCGTGCGGCTTGACCAGACGGTGGCTCAGCAGGTGCAGGCGCAGGTAGGCGTCGTGCGCGTCCACCGGCTTCTCGTCCAGCGAGGAGATGGTGGTGCGCACCGCGATCACCTCGACGCCGCGGCGGGCGTCGGTGCGCAGCGCCTCGGCCGCGCCCTGGCCGAGGGCGGCGTCGGCCTCCTCGGCGGTCAGCCGGACGGTCCCGGACGGGCCGGGGGCGTCGGCCAGCTCCGGGGCCGGGTACCAGGTGTCGAGGATGGTGCCGTCCTCGGCGACGGTCGCCAGACCGACGGCGAGGGCACCGCTTGCGAGGGTGGAGGTTTCAGCAGTCACATCGAGCACGTTAACGAATCGCCCCCCGCCCTGACGAACACGCTCACCGACCGGACAGGTCGTGCGTCCCCGCTGGTCACCCGGGGAAAACCCGGTGTCGGCCCGGCCGGGCCTCGGCGATACTCGGACGGGTGTTCATCTCGATCTCCACCACAGGAACGGCCGAACGCCCGGCTTCCGACCTGGGCTTTCTGCTCCACAAGCACCCCGACAAGGTGCAGCAGTTCTCGACGTCGCACGGCGAGGCCCACGTCTTCTACCCAGAAGCGGGCGAGCGGTCGTGCACGGCGGTGATGCTGCTGGACGTCGACCCGGTCGCGCTGGTCCGCAAGGGCCGCGGCAAGGGCCGCTCGGGGTCGCCCGACTTCGCCCTGGCCCAGTACGTCAACGACCGCCCCTACGCCGCCTCCTCGCTGCTCGCGGTCGCGTTGCGTTCGGTCTTCCGGACGGCGATGAAGGGCGTCTGCGAGCTGCGCCCCGGCCTGGCCGAGCAGCCCCGACCGCTGCGGATCGCGCTGCCCGCCGTGCCGGCCAACGGCGCTGGCGAGGGCGGTGGCCCGGCCATGGTGCGCCGCCTGTTCGAGCCGCTCGGCTGGCAGGTCGAGGCGGAGGCGATCCCGCTGGACGAGGCCTTCCCGGAGTGGGGCGCGTCCCGCTACGTCCGGGTGGAGCTGACGGCGGAGCTGCGGCTGGCCGACGCGCTCCAGCAGCTGTACGTGCTGCTGCCGGTGCTGGACGGCTCGAAGCACTACTGGGTCGCTCCCGACGAGGTGGACAAGCTGCTCGCGGCGGGCGAGGGCTGGCTCGGGGCCCACCCGGAGCTCGGCCTGATCACCCGTCGGTACCTGGCCCGCCGCTGGTCGCTGACCAGGGTGGCGATGGAGCGCCTGGAGCTGGCCCGGTTGGCCGAGGCGGACGACCGAGAGGCGGAGGAGCTCGACAACGCGGTGGACGACGGCCCGGAGGGGGCCGGCACCGCGGACGCCTCCGAGGCTCCGGGCTCGCCGGAGGAGAGCGCCAAGCCGGTCGGCCTGGCGGTACTGCGCCGGGAGGCGATCCTGGCCGCCCTGCGCGAGACCGGTGCGGCCCGGGTGCTCGACCTCGGCTGCGGCCAGGGCGAGTTGGTGGCCGAGCTGCTCAAGGACCCGGCGGTCACCGAGGTGCTCGGGGTGGACGTGTCCTCCCGTGCCCTGTCGGCGGCGGCCCGCAAGCTCCGGCTGGACCGGATGTCGGAGCGTCAGGCCGCCCGGGTCGGGCTGGTCCAGGGCGCGCTCACCTACACCGACGCCCGGCTGAAGGGCTACGACGCGGCGGTCCTCTCCGAGGTGATCGAGCACCTCGACCTGCCCCGGCTGCCCGCGCTGGAGTACGCGGTGTTCGGCGCGGCCCGCCCCGGCGCGGTCGTGGTGACCACGCCGAACGTCGAGTACAACGTCCGCTGGGAGACGCTGCCGGCCGGCCACGTCCGGCACGCCGACCACCGCTTCGAGTGGGACAGGGCGGAGTTCCTGGCCTGGGCCGGGAAGGTGGCCGCCGACTACGGGTACACCGTCACCGTCCGTCCGGTGGGTCCGCTGGACGAGGAGGTCGGCGCGCCGACCCAGCTCGCCCTGTTCCGCCGCGACGACACCGCACCGACCACCACCGACTCCCACGAGAGGAGCGCTGCCTGATGACCACCCAGAACCGCACCGACACCCCCGATGACGAGCAGCCGCGCGTCCGCTCCCTCCCGGTCACCGACGTCTCGCTGGTGGTCCTGATCGGCTCCAGCGGCTCCGGCAAGTCGACCTTCGCCCGCCGCCACTTCCGCCCGACCGAGGTGGTCTCCTCGGACTTCTGCCGGGGTCTGGTCGCCGACGACGAGAACGACCAGTCCGCCTCGGCCGACGCCTTCGACGTGCTCCACTACATCGTCGGCAAGCGGCTGGCGGCCGGCCGCCGCACCGTGGTGGACGCCACCAACGTCCAGGCCGAGGCGCGCCGCCAGCTGATCAAGATCGCCCGGGACCACGACGTCCTGCCGATCGCCATCGTGCTGGACGTGCCGGAGGGCGTCTGCGCCGAGCGCAACCGCACCCGCCCGGACCGGCAGCTGCCCGCGCACGTGATCCCCCGTCAGCAGCGCGAGCTGCGCCGCTCGCTGCGCGGGCTGGAGCGCGAGGGCTTCCGCAAGGTGCACGTCCTGCGCGGCGAGGCGGAGGTCGAGGCGGCCGAGATCCGCACCGAGAAGCGCTACAACGACCTGCGGCACCTCAGCGGCCCGTTCGACGTCATCGGTGACGTCCACGGCTGCCGCTCCGAGCTCGAGACCCTGCTCACCACCCTCGGCTACCGGCTCTCCCGGGACGGGCAGGGCCGCCCGGTGGACGCCGTCCACCCCGAGGGCCGCACCGCCGTCTTCGTCGGTGACCTGGTCGACCGCGGCCCGGACAGCCCGGGCGTGCTCCGCCTGGTGATGGGCATGGTCGGCGCGGGCCACGCGCTCTGCGTGCCCGGCAACCACGAGAACAAGCTCGGCCGCTGGATGGACGGCCGCAAGGTCACCGTCTCCTACGGCCTCCAGGAGAGCATCGACCAGCTGGCGGAGGAGACCGAGGAGTTCCGCGCCGAGGCGCGGGCCTTCATGCGCGGCCTGGTCAGCCACTACCTGCTGGACGAGGGCCGGCTGGTGGTCTGCCACGCCGGTCTGCCGGAGAAGTACCACGGCCGCAACTCCGGCCGGGTCCGCTCGCACGCCCTGTACGGCGACACCACCGGCGAGACCGACGAGTACGGCCTGCCGGTCCGCTACCCGTGGGCGGAGGAGTACCGGGGCAAGGCCCTGGTGGTCTACGGCCACACCCCGGTGCCGACCGCGAGCTTCCTCAACAACACCATCTGCCTGGACACCGGCTGCGTCTTCGGCGGCAGCCTCACCGCACTGCGCTACCCGGAGCGGGAGGTCGTCTCCGTCCCGGCCGAGCAGGAGTGGTACGCCCCGGTGCGCCCGATGCGCACCGACGCCCCGGGCGCTCGGGAGGGACGCCCGCTCGACCTGGCGGACGTGACGGGCCGTCGGGTGGTGGATACCGCCCACCACGGCCGGGTCTCGGTCCGGGAGGAGAACGCGGCCGCCGCGCTGGAGGTGATGAGCCGCTTCGCGCTCGACCCGCGGCTGCTCGCCTACCTGCCGCCGACCATGGCGCCGGTCGCCACCTCCCGCCGGGAGGGCTACCTGGAGCACCCCGACGAGGCCTTCGCCGCCTACCGCTCGGCCGGCGTCCGGCAGGTGGTCTGCGAGGAGAAGCACATGGGCTCGCGGGCCGTGGTGCTGCTCGCCAGGGACGGGGCGGCGCTGGAGAAGCGCTTCGGGGTCGAGGGCCCCGGCGCGATCTGGACCAGGACGGGCCGGGCCTTCCTGGCCGACGAGGAGCTGACCGGCGCGGTGCTCGACCGCCTGCGCACGGCGGCCGAGCGGGCCGGGCTGTTCGAGGAGCTGGCGACCGACTGGCTGCTGCTGGACGCCGAGCTGATGCCCTGGTCGCTCAAGGCCGTCGAGCTGCTGCGCCGTCAGTACGCGGCGGTCGGCGCGGCCGCCGGTTCGGCGCTGCCGCAGGTGATCGCCGCCCTGGAGGCGGGGGAGGCCCGTGGCCTGCCGCTGGCCGGGCTGACCGCCCGTCAGCGCCGGCGCGCGGCGGACGCCGAGGCCTTCGTCGAGTCCTACCGCCGCTACTGCTGGCCGACGGAGGGGCTCACCGGTCTGCGGCTGGCCCCCTTCCAGGTGCTGGCGGCGGAGGGGGCCAACCTCGCCACCCTCCCGCACGACCGGCACCTGGCCTGGATCGACCGCCTGGTCGAGGCGGACGACCAGGACGCCCCGGTCCTGCGGCACACCGGCCGTCTGCTGGTGGACACCGCCGACGAGGCCTCGGTCGCGGCCGGCACCGCCTGGTGGGAGGAGCTGACCGCCGGCGGCGGCGAGGGCATGGTGGTGAAGCCGCTGGCTTCCCTGGTCCGCGGCGACGGTCGCCCCCGCGCGGGCGAGGACGAGGACGGGCAGCGGGCCGAGGACGGGCAGCGGACCGAGGACGCCGGGGCCGGCCCGGGGGAGACCGCCGGTGGCGGCCGCCTGGTCCAGCCCGGCGTCAAGGTCCGCGGCCGGGAGTACCTGCGGATCATCTACGGCCCGGACTACACCGAGCACCTCGACCAGCTGCGTCAGCGCTCGCTCGGCCACAAGCGCTCGCTGGCCCTGCGCGAGTACGCGCTCGGTCTGGAGGCGCTGGACCGCCTGGCGGCGGGGGAGCCGCTCTGGCGGGTGCACGAGGCGGTCTTCGCCGTCCTCGCGCTGGAGTCGGAGCCGGTCGACCCCCGGCTCTGACGGTCCGTCGGGGCCACCGCCGTCACGGGTGGTGGCCCCGGCCCGGACTCACCTCTCCATCGATGCATAGAAATTCAGGGAGTCGTATACACTTCCCATCTCACTGTCCCCGCAGCAACCCAGGAGCCCGGCATGGCCTTCAACCTCCGTAACCGGCACTTCCTCAAGGAGCTGGACTTCACCGCTCAGGAGTTCCGCTTCCTGATCGACCTGTCCGCCCAGCTCAAGGCCGCCAAGTACGCGGGGACGGAGCAGCGCCGCCTGGTCGGCAAGAACATCGCGCTGGTCTTCGAGAAGACCTCCACCCGCACCCGCTGCGCCTTCGAGGTGGCCGCCCACGACCAGGGCGCCACCACCACCTACCTCGACCCCTCCGGCTCGCAGCTCGGCCACAAGGAGTCGATCAAGGACACCGCCCGGGTGCTGGGCCGGATGTTCGACGGCATCCAGTACCGGGGCCACGGCCAGGTGCTGGTCGAGGAGCTGGCCGAGTTCGCCGGCGTCCCGGTGTGGAACGGCCTGACCGACGAGTGGCACCCGACCCAGGCGCTGGCCGACGTGCTGACCATCACCGAGCACACCACCGAGCCGCTGGAGCGGACCACCCTGGTCTACCTCGGTGACGCCCGCTTCAACATGGGGAACTCACTGCTCGTCACCGGTGCCCTGCTCGGGATGGACATCCGGATCGTCGCGCCCAAGCAGCTCTGGCCGAGCGAGGAGGTGCAGCAGGCGGCCCGGGAGCTGGCCGGGGCCAGCGGGGCCCGGATCACCCTCACCGAGGACGTGGCGTCGGGCGTGGCCGGGGCCGACTTCCTCTACACCGACGTCTGGGTCTCGATGGGCGAGCCCAAGGAGGTCTGGGCCGAGCGGGTCGAGCTGCTGAAGCCGTACCAGGTCTCGATGGACACCATCAAGGCCACCGGGAACCCGAAGGTCAAGTTCCTGCACTGCCTCCCGGCCTTCCACGACCTGGGCACCGAGGTCGGCCGGCAGATCCACGCGGCCACCGGCATGTCCGAGCTGGAGGTCACCGACGAGGTCTTCGAGTCCCACCACTCGGTGGTCTTCGACCAGTCGGAGAACCGCCTCCACACCATCAAGGCCGTCCTGGTGGCCACCCTCGGCTCCTGACGCCCCTTCGGGACGGGCGGCAGGACTGGCGGCAGGGCAGAAGGGCGGGCGGGCAGAAGCGCAGGCGGGTGGGGAGCGTCAGAAGTCCACGTTGACGCAGCCCACCCGCTGCGCCAGCGAGTGCCCCTGCCCGTCCTGCCCGGCGTGCAGCACCAGCGACCCGGCCCCGCCCGGGCGGAACTCCCAGGCCACGGTGGAGCGGGCCGCCGCCCGGCCGTGCTCGTCGGTGCGCAAGGTGAGCCAGAGCTCGTTGCGGTCGTTGGCGTAGGCCGGGTCGGTGGAGGGCTGCACCGGGTCGGCCCGGTCCTGGTAGTGCGGGCCCGCGTCGCCGGGCGCGGTGCCGCAGCCCCGCACGTGCGCGTGCACGGGGTAGGTGTGACCGGGCGTCAGTCCGTCCACCTCCACGGACACGGTGGTGGTGCCGCCGGCGCGCTCCACCACCACCCGCACGGCGGCGCCGTAGGGCACGGCCTCCGGCGCGAAGCTCACGGCGGTGGCGGGCACGATCCCGTCCGGCCGGTCGAAGGCCGCCTCCACCGTGGTGCACGGCAGGACGGTGGCGGGCAGCAGCGCGAGCGCGGCCAGGGCAGGGGCGGCGGGCATGGCGGGGCCTCTCGGCTCTCGGGGCGGACGTCCGCCCCCAAGCTGCCAGTTGATCCCGCTCCGCCCCGCCCGGCACTCACCGGGACCCGCCGAAGTCACCCGTACGAGGGGCCCGCCGATACGAGGGGCCCGCCGATGCCCCCGGGCGGGAGGGCCTCAGCCGGCCTTCGGGGCGAGGGTCGCCCGGCCGTCGGTGTACACCTTGATCTCGGCGGCCGCCCGCGCGGCCTGCTCCGCGCTGATCGTGGTGGTCCAGGACGGGCTGAGCACGACCGCCTCCAACTGCTCCAGACTCATCGGCGGTCCCGCGAGCCGCTTCTCCCGCTGACGGTCCATCACGCTGTTGCTGGATGCGGAAACCCGCACGCGGTCGGCGCGCAGCAGGTCGGCGCCACGCTGCACGTCCTCACCGACCCGGCTCTCCCACACCAGCAGCCGGCTGCCGTCCGGCCGGGTGGAGCTCCGGCAGACGAGCTGGGGCCCGCGGTTCGCGCAGTCGAAGACGTCGCCGTCGGTACCCGGCACCCCCGGCTTCCCGGCGGTGGGGGAGAAGTCCGGGGTCAGGGCCATCCCGATCCGGGCGGTGCCCGCGTCGGTCCGGACGGTGAGCTCCCCGCGGGCCTCGGGCTGGGCCGTGCCGGGCAGGAGGTCCCGCCCGGTGTAGTCGCCGTGCGTCAGTGCGACGGGGACCAGCCGGGCCAGGTTCAGGACGGCCGCCTGTCCGGTGAGCGGGACCTGTCCGGCAGCGGTCGCCGGGGTACCGCCACTTGCCGCCGTCAACGCCACGCGGGTTCCGTCGGCGGGCTCGCCCGGCCCCGGGGTGACGGTCAGCGCCCCGCCGACGGCCAACACCGCCACGACCGCCGTGGCGCCGGCCACCCCGAAGGCCCGCCGCCTCCGGAGCGCCGCCCCTTCCCGCGCCGCCCCGGCGATCAGCGGCCCCAGGTCCGGCGCGGCGTCCCCCACCGCGTCGCCGAACACCTTCTGCACGTCCTTCGGTTCCATCTGACATCCCCTCGGATCGGACTGGTCGAGTGCGGTACGGACACGGCTGCCGCCGCCCCGGCTGACGTCCCGGCTGATGTCCCGGTCGACGCCCCGGTTCACGGCGCGGAGAGCTGGTCGAGCGGCCCGAGCGCGGTGCGCAGCCGCCCCAGCGCCCGCAGGCACTGGCTGCGGACGGCGCCCGGCCGGAGCTGAAGCTCGGCGGCGGTCTCCTCGACGCTGCGGTCCTCCCAGTACCGGAGCACCAGCACGGCCCGGTCCCGCGGCGGGAGTTGGGCCAGGGCGGCGAGGAGGGTGACCCGCAGGGCCGGGTCACCGTCCGGTGCGGCGGGCGGTTCGGGCAGCTCGCCGAGCGAGGGCCGTTCGCCGGACCGCTTGAGCCGACGGTGCGACAGGAAGCAGCGCATCAGGACGCTGCGCGCGTACGCCTCGGGGGAGTCGGCCCGGCGGACCCGTCCCCAGGAGGCGTGGATGCGGGCCAGCGCGGTCTGGGTCAGGTCCTCCGCGAGGTGCCAGTCGCCGCAGAGCAGCAGCGCGGTGCGGAACAGCGCGCCGCCCCTGTGCTGGGCGAACTCCTCGAACTCCCGCAGTCTCTTCTCGGACCGCCGGCTGCTCCCGAGCAAGGCGCCTCCCCCGTACCGGCCCCGCCCGGTGCGAGGCAGCCGATACCCAGACGCCCGAGCGCCCGGGCCGCGTTACGGCTCCGGCGAAGGTGACCTGATGTTGTGTGAGGGCGGTCCGAGCGGAACTTTGGACAGGTGCTCAAGGACGGCTGTCAGATAGGGGCATGCCTGACGTGGAGACGGCGCACCCATGCACTATGGTTTATCTCGACATCGAGATAACTCTGCGCTAGGGTCTATCTTGACGTCAAGATACTTGCCGAGAGGCGTACGCCTCCCAAGGTGGCGGCCAGGCCCAAGTTAGGGTCACCTTACCACCGGGTGGATCCAGAAGGACCAGAAGGAGTCAGTCGTGTCCGCGAACAGCTTCGACGCCCGCAGCTCGCTGCAGGTGGGCGACGAGTCGTACGAGATCTTCAAGCTCTCCGCCGTCGAGGGTTCCGAGCGGCTGCCGTACAGCCTCAAGGTCCTGCTGGAGAACCTGCTCCGCACGGAGGACGGCGCGAACATCACCGCCGACCACATCCGCGCGCTCGGCAACTGGGACGAGAACGCCCAGCCGAGCCAGGAGATCCAGTTCACCCCGGCCCGCGTGATCATGCAGGACTTCACCGGCGTGCCCTGCGTGGTCGACCTGGCCACCATGCGCGAGGCCGTGAAGGAGCTGGGCGGCGACCCGGCGAAGATCAACCCGCTCGCCCCGGCCGAGCTGGTCATCGACCACTCCGTCATCGCGGACAAGTTCGGCACCCCGGACGCCTTCGTCCAGAACGTCGAGATCGAGTACGGCCGCAACAAGGAGCGCTACCAGTTCCTGCGCTGGGGCCAGACCGCGTTCGACGAGTTCAAGGTCGTCCCGCCCGGCACCGGCATCGTCCACCAGGTCAACATCGAGCACCTGGCCCGCACCGTCATGGTCCGCGGCGGCCAGGCGTACCCCGACACCTGCGTCGGCACCGACTCGCACACCACCATGGTCAACGGCCTGGGCGTGCTGGGCTGGGGCGTCGGCGGCATCGAGGCCGAGGCTGCGATGCTCGGCCAGCCGGTCTCCATGCTGATCCCGCGCGTGGTCGGCTTCAAGCTGACCGGCGAGCTGCCGGCCGGCACCACCGCCACCGACCTGGTGCTCACCATCACCGAGATGCTGCGCAAGCACGGTGTGGTCGGCAAGTTCGTCGAGTTCTACGGCGACGGCATCGGCTCCATCCCGCTGGCCAACCGCGCCACCATCGGCAACATGTCGCCGGAGTTCGGCTCGACCTGTGCGATCTTCCCGATCGACGCCGAGACCATCAACTACCTGAAGCTCACCGGCCGCGACGAGCAGCAGCTCGCCCTGGTCGAGGCGTACGCCAAGGAGCAGGGCCTCTGGCACAACCCGGCCCACGAGCCGGTCTACTCCGAGTACCTCGAGCTGGACGTCTCCACCGTCGTCCCGTCGATCTCCGGCCCGAAGCGCCCGCAGGACCGCGTGATCCTGGCCGAGGCCGCGGGCAAGTTCGCCGAGGCCCTCCCGGCGTACTCCGCCGAGGCCAGCAAGCCGACCTCGGTGACCGCCCCCGACGGGTCCGAGTACCAGATCGACAACGGCGCGGTCGTGATCGCCTCGATCACCTCCTGCACCAACACCTCGAACCCCTCCGTCATGCTGGGCGCCGCCCTGCTGGCGAAGAAGGCCGTCGAGAAGGGCCTCACGGTCAAGCCGTGGGTCAAGACCACCCTGGCCCCCGGGTCCAAGGTCGTCATGGACTACTACGAGAAGGCCGGCGTCCTCCCCTACATGGAGAAGCTGGGCTTCAACCTGGTCGGCTACGGCTGCGTCACCTGCATCGGCAACTCGGGCCCGCTGCCCGAGGAGGTCTCCGCCGCGGTGAACGAGTCCGACCTCGCGGTCGTCTCGGTGCTCTCGGGCAACCGCAACTTCGAGGGCCGGATCAACCCGGACGTCAAGATGAACTACCTGGCCTCCCCGCCGCTGGTGGTCGCCTACGCCCTCGCCGGCAACATGAACGTCGACATCACCCGCGACGCGCTGGGCCAGGACGCCGACGGCAACGACGTCTTCCTCGCCGACATCTGGCCGTCCGAGCAGGAGGTCGCCGACACCGTCGCCGGCTCCATCGACGAGGAGATGTTCGCCAACGGCTACCAGGACGTCTTCGCCGGCGACCACCGCTGGCAGTCGCTCCCGGTCCCGACCGGCAACACCTTCGAGTGGGACGCCGAGTCCACCTACGTCCGCAAGCCCCCGTACTTCGAGGGCATGGCCAAGACCCCGAGCCCGGTGAGCGACATCGCCGGCGCCCGCGTCCTGGCCAAGCTGGGCGACTCGGTCACCACCGACCACATCTCCCCGGCCGGCAACATCAAGCCGGGCACCCCGGCCGCGCAGTACCTCACCGAGAACGGCGTGGAGAAGCGCGACTTCAACTCGTACGGTTCCCGCCGTGGCAACCACGAGGTGATGATCCGCGGCACCTTCGCCAACATCCGCCTGCGGAACCAGATCGCCGAGGGCACCGAGGGCGGCTACACCCGCGACTTCACCCAGGCCGACGCGCCGGTGTCGTTCATCTACGACGCCTCGCAGAACTACCAGGCCGCCGGCATCCCGCTGGTCGTCCTGGCGGGCAAGGAGTACGGCTCGGGCTCGTCCCGCGACTGGGCCGCCAAGGGCACCGCGCTGCTCGGCGTCAAGGCCGTCATCGCCGAGTCCTACGAGCGCATCCACCGCTCGAACCTGATCGGCATGGGCGTCCTCCCGCTGCAGTTCCCGGAGGGCCAGAACGCCGAGTCCCTCGGCCTCACCGGCGAGGAGACCTTCTCCTTCACCGGCGTGACCGAGCTCAACGAGGGCCGCACCCCGAAGACCGTCAAGGTCAAGGCCGGGGACGTGGAGTTCGACGCGGTCGTCCGCATCGACACCCCCGGTGAGGCGGACTACTACCGCAACGGCGGCATCCTGCAGTACGTGCTGCGCAGCCTGATCGGTTAATCAAGCACAGCAACGGCTGACACGGCTGACGCGAGGGGCCCGGACCGCACCAGCGGTCCGGGCCCCTTGTGCGTTCGCCCGCAATGGACTACACCTCTCAAGCAGCACTTGGTCCAGACCATTTGACGCTGTTTCAGAGATTGGGTCCCCCATATGCCCAGGCGAACCTCTGCACTGCTCGCGGCCGTCACGGCGGCCGCCGTCCTCGCCCCCACCGCCGCGTACGCCCACGACGCGGACCGCACACCGCAGCTGAAGGGCCAGCGGGTCGGCTACTTCACCCAGTGGGGCGTCTACTCCGGCTTCTCGTTCAAGAACGTCCAGACCTCCGGCCAGGCCGGCAAGCTCACCGTCGTCAACTACGCCTTCGGCAACGTCAGCGCCGAGGGCAAGTGCTTCGAGGCCAACGAGGCGGGCGTCGGCGACGCCTGGGCGGACTACCAGCGCCCGGTCGGCGCCGAGGAGTCGGTGGACGGGGTGGCCGACGCGGACGCCCAGCCGCTCAAGGGCTCGTTCAACCAGCTGCGCAAGCTCAAGGCCAAGAACCCCCAGCTGAAGGCCGTGATCTCGCTCGGCGGCTGGACCTGGTCCAAGTACTTCTCGGACGCCGCGCTGACCGACGCCTCGCGCAAGGCCTTCGTCTCCTCCTGCCTGGACCTCTACGTCAGGGGGAACCTGCCGCAGCTGGGCTCCGCCGAGGGCGGCCCGGGCTCGGGCCTGGGCGTCTTCGACGGCATCGACATCGACTGGGAGTACCCGGGCGGCGACGGCGACCCGGGGAACGTCTCGCGCCCCGAGGACGGCCGCAACTTCACCCTGCTGATGGCCGAGTTCCGGCGCCAGCTGGACGAGCTGGGGAAGAAGTCCCGCAAGCACTACCTGCTCACCGCGGCCGTCGCGGCCAACGACAAGGTGGCCGACCGGCTGGAGCTGCCGCAGGTGGCCAAGTCGGTGGACTGGCTGAACCTGATGACCTACGACCTGCACGGCCCGTGGGAGGGCAAGGGGCCGACCAACAACCAGGCCCCGCTGTTCGCGGTGAAGGGCGACCCCGCGCCGGTCCAGCGGAGCGCGGACAAGGCCGTCCGGCACTACATCGACAAGGGCCTGCCGGCCCGGCAGACGGTGGTCGGGGTGCCGTTCTACTCGCACACCTGGACCGGGGTGCAGCCCGGCCCCAAGGGCGACGGCCTGTTCCAGCCCGCCACCGCCTCCGGCGGCGACGTGGCCTACAAGGACCTGAAGGGCCTGCCGGGCGCCGTGCACACCGACTGGCGCTCGGGCGTCAGCTGGAAGTACGACGGGAACACCTTCTACACCTTCGACACCCCCGAGGTGCTGACCGCCAAGGCCGCCTACTCCCGGCTCACCGGCCTGGGCGGCGTGATGGCCTGGGCGCTGGACCACGACGACGCCCAGGGCACTCTGGTGAAGGCCCTTGACAAGGGCATGAAGTACTGACGTAGCGTCATCCCGGGTCCGGATGCCCATCTGCGCGGCTTCGCGCGTCACTGTTCTGTGATGCGCGAAGCTGCGCATTTCTATGTTCAAACGAACACAAGCGCGCTAGATTTCTGCTTGCCGACGGGGCCGCCAGGCAAATATGCAGGCTCCCTGCACATTGCACATGCTGCACCGCCGACAACGCTTTGGCTCCCACGAGTCACATCGGGCAGTCCGGCTATTGCCGCCAGATGAACAGTGGACTATACCTTTGCGCATCACGGAAACCGCCTCTGACCGGCCCCTTGGCCGCTAGGCGCGCCTCACCCGACAGGAATTGACGGTCCGTCAGCTCCTGCACGCATCTTCTGGACACCGAGGGGTTAGGGCACTCATGGGCTCTGCAACCGAGTACAACCGTCGTGATCTGTTCAAGCGCGCCGCCGCGGTGGCCGTGCTCGCGGCAGGCAGCGGCTCGCTGCTCACCGCCTGTGCCGGTGGCACCGGCGGCAGCGCCGACAAGGGCGCCAAGGCGGCCGGCGGCTTCAACCTGTCCGACGCCAAGAACCCGTTCGGCGTCAAGGAGGCGGACGGCCTCGAGGTCTTCATCTTCGACGGTGGATACGGCAACGAGTACGCCAAGGCCTTCGAGGCGATGTACTCGAAGCAGTTCCCGGGCGCCAAGATCAACCACCAGGCCGACAAGAACATCACCGACAAGCTGCAGCCGCGCTTCAACGCCGGCTCCCCGCCGGACGTCATCGACGACTCGGGCGCCAAGCAGATCAAGCTGGACGTCCTCGCCGAGTCCAACCAGCTCACCGACCTGGCCCCGCTGCTGGACGCGCCGTACATCGACGACCCGTCGAAGAAGATCCGTGACGTGCTGATGCCCGGCACCATCGAGTCCGGCACGGTCAAGGGCAAGGTCTACAACCTGTCCTACGTCTACACCGTCTGGGGCTTCTGGTACTCCGGCAAGCTCTTCAAGGACAACGGCTGGACCGCCCCGAAGACCTGGGCCGAGTTCATCACCCTGTGCGAGCAGATCAAGGCCAAGGGCATCGCCCCGGTCGCCCACCAGGGCAAGTACCCGTACTACATCAACGTCGTCATGATGGACATGATCGCCAAGCAGGGCGGCCTGGACCTCATGAAGCGGATCGACGCCCTCGACGCCGCCGCCTGGGACGACCCGGCGGTCAAGACCGTGGTCGACGCGTTCTTCCAGATCGTCGACAAGGACTTCCTGCTCCCCGGCACCAACGGCATGACCCACACCGAGTCGCAGACCGCGTGGAACCAGTACAAGGCCGCGTTCATCCCGTCCGGCTCCTGGCTGGAGAACGAGCAGCTGCCGACCACCCCGGCCGACTTCGACATGAAGTTCCTGCCGATGCCGTCGCTGCCCGGTGACAAGCTGCCCTTCGAGGCCATCCGCGCCGGTGCCGGTGAGCCCTTCATCGTCCCGTCCAAGGCCAAGAACGTGGCCGGCGGCCTGGAGTTCCTGCGCAAGATGCTGACCAAGGAGGCCTCGGCGAGCTTCGCCCAGACCGCCAACAGCCTCACCTGCCTCAAGGACGGCGTCGGCCCCGAGGTCAAGCTCAAGCCGGGCACCGCCTCGACCGTCGTCGCCATCAAGGCGGCCGGTGACAACACCTTCAACTTCCAGTACCCGAACACCGCCTCCAAGTTCGACGAGGACCTGCAGAACGCCTCGGGCGAGCTGATGGCCAAGCGCATCACTCCGGCGGAGTGGATCAAGCGCGCCAAGGAGTCGGCCACCAAGAACAAGACCGCCTGACCGGTCGGTATCACCACAGCGCCCCGGGGGACCCGAACCGCCCCCGGGGCGTCCGCCTGACGGACAGGAGAAGTGACCATGCGTCACGGCAAGTACCCCTTCATCGTGGGGTTCCTCTTTCTTCCGATCCTGCTGTACGTGGGCCTCGTGCTCTGGCCGTACGCGCAGACCTTCGGATACTCCCTGACCGACTGGTCAGGGGCGAGCCAGGAGATGAACTTCGTCGGCCTGGACAACTACACGAAGCTCTTCGGTGATGAGGTCTTCGGCAACGCCCTGTGGCACAACCTGATGCTGCTGGTGCTGCTGCCCGTCGTGACGATCCTGATCGCGCTGTTCTTCGCCTTCATGCTCAACGTCGGTGGCAAGGGCGGCACCGGCGGCGTCCAGGGCGTGAAGGGGGCCGGCTTCTACAAGGTGGTCTTCTTCTTCCCGCAGGTGCTCTCCATCGCGATCCTCGCGGTGCTCTGGGGCGCGGTCTACCGCACCGACCAGAGCGGCCTGGCCAACGGCATCCTGATCAAGCTGGGCCTGGCCACCGCCACCGACCCGGTGCAGTGGCTGTCCGACCCGGACATGGTCATGTGGTGCGTGCTCGCGGTGCTGGTCTGGTCCGGCGTCGGCTTCTACCTGGTGCTGTTCTCGGCCTCCATGCAGTCCATCCCGAAGGACATCTACGAGGCCGCCCTGCTGGACGGCGCCAAGCGCGGCCAGACCTTCTTCCGGATCACCCTCCCGCTGCTCTGGGAGACGGTCCAGACCGCCTGGGTCTACCTGGCGATCGTCGCCATGGACGCCTTCGCGCTGGTCGCCTCGATCACCCCCGGCGCCTACTTCGGCGGTGGCCCCGACCACCACTCCGAGCTGATCTCGACCTACCTGATGCGCAGCTTCCTGCGCAACGGCGAGGCGGGCTACGCCTGTGCCATGGGCGTGGTGATCTTCTTCTTCACGCTGATCCTGACCGTCGTCTCGCTCTGGGCCACCAAGCGCGACAAGATCGAGTACTGAGCGGGGACCTGTGATGGCGACTCTCGACAAGACCGCGAAGGTTCCCGGTCAGACCCGCACCGGCGGCAAGGCCGCCCCGGACCGCGGCCAGCGCTTCGGCGAGGAGGGCGGCGTCCTCAACGTCTTCTCGCACGGCTTCCTGGCGGTCTGGGCGGTCCTGATCGTCCTGCCGCTCGGCTGGGTGGTGCTCGGCTCCTTCAAGACCGACGCCCAGATCAACGGCTCCGCCTGGAGCTGGCCCGAGTCCTTCGGCTTCGACGCCTTCGGGCGGGCCTGGGAGAAGGGCATCGGCGGGTTCTTCGTGAACACGCTGATCGTGCTGGCCGGCTCGGTCACCCTGACCATGCTGCTCGGCTCGATGGCCGCCTACGTGCTGGCCCGGTACGAGTTCAAGGGCAACCGGGTCATCTACTACCTGTTCGTGGCCGGCTCGATGTTCCCGGTCTACCTGGCCCTGGTGCCGCTGTTCTTCATGGTCCGCAACCTCGGCGAGATCTCGCCGTACCTGGGCCTGAACAGCTACGCCGGCCTGATCCTGGTGTACGTCGCGTACTCGCTGCCGTTCACCGTGTTCTTCATGTACTCGTTCTTCCGCACCCTGCCGGGCGCGGTGCACGAGGCGGCGATGCTGGACGGCTGCTCGCACACCCGGGCGTTCTTCCAGGTCATGGTGCCGATGGCGAAGCCGGGCCTGATCAGCGTCGGCATCTTCAACATCCTGGGCCAGTGGAACCAGTACATCCTGCCGGTCACCCTGATGCAGCCCACCACCGCCGGTGAGGCCGACCACTCGATGCTGGCCCAGGGCCTGGTCAACCTGGCCCTGCAGTCCGGCTACAAGAGCGACGCTCCGGCGCTGTTCGCCGGCATGACGATCGCCATGCTGCCGGTGCTGGTGGTGTACCTCTCCTTCCAGCGCCAGGTGCAGGCCGGTCTGACCTCGGCCACCCTGAAGTAGTCGCGAACGACACCCGAGGGGCCCGGTCCGGGAAGGACCGGGCCCCTCGGCGTGCGTACGGGGCTAGGACCGGTCGGCGGCCTGCGCCCGCAGGGCGCGGGCCAGGTCGTCCCGGCACTCCAGCACCAGGCGGCGCAGCGCCGGAGCGGCCTGCGGGTGCCCGGCCAGCCAGGCGTCGGTCGCGGCCAGGGTGGCCTCGTCGGTCTGGAAGCGCGGGAAGAAGCCGCTCACGATCCGCATCGCGATCTCGATCGAGCGCTGCGCCCAGACCTCCTCGATCACCCCGAAGTACGGGGCGGCGTACCCGGCGGTCAGCTCCCGCTGCCCGGCCTGCGCGAAGCCGGCGATCTGGGCCTCGACCAGGGCGTTGGGCAGCTCGTCGGAGTCCATCACGGCGGCCCACGCGGTGGCCTTGGCCCCCGGGGTGGGCAGCGCGGCCAGACAGTGCGTCAGGTGCTGGCGGCCGCTGGCGGTGTTGTCCAGCTCCAGCTCGCCGTCGAGCTGCTCCGCGGTGGCCCGGCCGGCCGAGGCCAGCGCCAACCAGAGCGACCAGCGCAGCTCCTGGTCCACCGTCAGCCCGTCGATCCGGGCGCTGCCGGCCAGCAGGCCCTCGATCAGCTGCAGGTGCTCGGCCCCGTCGGCGGTCTGCGCCAGGAAGCGGGCCCAGGCCAGCTGGTGGTCACTGCCCGGCTCGGCGGCGCGCAGCTCGCGCAGCGCGCAGGCGGCCAGCAGGCGCTCGCCCTCGCCCCGGTGCTCCGGTGCGGCGTACAGGTCGAGCGCAGCCCGGGACTGCTGGTGCAGCGACTGCAGCACGCCGATGTCCGACTCGGTCCCGGCGAAGCGGTCCACCAGGTCCAGGTAGTCGCGGGTCGGCATCAGCCCGTCCCGGGTCAGGTTCCAGACCGCGGACCAGGCCAGGGCCCGGCTCAGCGGCGCCGAGATCTCGCCCAGGCCCTCGCGCAGGGTGGCCAGCGAGCGGTCGTCGAAGCGGACCTTGCAGTACGTCAGGTCGTCGTCGTTCAGCAGCACCAGCGCCGGGCGCGGCTTGCCGGCCAGCCCGTCCACCACGGTGCGGGCGCCGGTGACGTCCAGCTCGACCCGCTCGGTGCGCACCAGCGCGCCGTCGGTGTCGCGCTCGTAGAGGCCGACCGCGATCCGGTGCGGGCGGGACGGCTCGCCGTCCTGGAGCACGGCCAGCTCGGTGATCCGGCCCTCGGCGTCCACGGTCAGCTGCGGGGTGAGGACGTTCACCCCGGAGGTCTGCAGCCAGGCGGCGGCCCAGGACCTGAGGTCCCGTCCGCTGGTCTCCTCCAGCGCCACCAGCAGGTCGTCCAGCACCGTGTTCCCGAAGGCGTGCCGCTTGAAGTACTGGCGGGCGCCCTCGAAGAAGGCGTCCGCGCCGACGTACGCCACCAGCTGCTTGAGCACCGAGGCGCCCTTGGCGTAGGTGATGCCGTCGAAGTTGAGCTTGGCGTCCTCCAGGTCACGGATGTCGGCCGTGATCGGGTGGGTGGTCGGGAACTGGTCCTGCCGGTACGCCCAGGCCTTGCGCCGGTTGGCGAAGGTGATCCAGGCGGCGGTGTACTTGGTGCCCGCGCCGATCAGGCCGTAGGAGCCCATGAAGTCCGCGAAGGACTCCTTCAGCCAGAGGTCGTCCCACCACTTCATGGTGACCAGGTCGCCGAACCACATGTGCGCCATCTCGTGCAGGATGACGTTGGCCCGGCCCTCGTACGCGGCCTCGGTGACCTTCGACCGGAAGACGAACTCCTCCCGGAAGGTCACGCAGCCCGGGTTCTCCATCGCGCCGATGTTGTACTCCGGCACGAAGCACTGGTCGTACTTGCCGAAGGGGTACGGGTAGTCGAACTCGGTGTGGAAGAAGTCCAGGCCCTGCTTGGTGACGGTGAAGATCTCGTCCGCGTCGAAGTACTTGGCCAGCGACTTGCGGCAGGTGGCCGCGAGCGGGATCTCCAGCGTCGAGCCGTCCTCCAACTCCCGGCTGTAGTGGTCCCGTTCGACGTGGTACGGCCCGGCCACCACGGCGGTCAGGTAGGTGGAGATCGGCTGGGTCGGCGCGAACTCCCAGGTGCGCGCGGCACCGTCCTCGGCGGCCTCGGTGTGCACCGCGTTGGCGTACACGTCCCAGGCCGCCGGGGCGGTCACCGTGAAGGTGAACGGGGCCTTCAGGTCGGGCTGTTCGAAGTTGGCGAACACCCGCCGGGCGTCGGCCGGCTCGTAGTGCGTGTAGAGGTACGTCTCGCCGTCCACCGGGTCGACGAAGCGGTGCAGGCCCTCGCCGGTGCGGCTGTAGGCGCAGTCCGCCTCCACCACCAGCAGGTTCTCGGCGGCCAGCCCCGCCAGCCGCACCCTGGTCCCGTCGAAGACCTCGGCCGGGTCCAGCGCGGTCCCGTTCAGGGTGACGGAGCGGACCGCCGGCGCGAGCAGGTCGGCGAAGCTCGCCGCACCGGGCTCGGAGCACCGGAAGGCGATGGTGGAGGTGGACCGGAAGGTCGCGGCCGCCGGGTCGACGGCGGAGGTGACATCGAGGTGGACGCGGTAGCCGTCCACGGAGAGGATCGCGGCCCGCTGCTGGGCTTCCTCGCGGCTCAGGTTCTTGCCCGGCACGGGCGGTACTCCTTTGTCTCGCTCGTACGGTGAGGGTGGGGGGTCGTCCCCGGGGGCATCCTTTCACGGCCGCGCCGCTGTGCCATTGCACAGACTGGCGGAATCAGTGAGGTACCCCGTCGTGTTGCGTCAGGTTGGAACTGCCCCCGAACCCGCGAAGGATGCCTCCGTGACGACCGCCGACTCCAAGAAGATCGCCGACTTCTGGTTCGACCCGGGCTGCCCCTGGGCCTGGATGACCTCCCGCTGGATGCTCGAGGTGGAGCAGCTCCGCCCGGTCGAGACCCGCTGGCACGTGATGAGCCTCGCCGTCCTCAACGAGGGCCGTGACCTCCCCGAGCAGTACCGCGAGTTCCTGGACAAGGCCTGGGGCCCGGTCCGCGTCCTGATCGCCGCCGCCCAGCAGCACGGCGACAAGGTCCTCGGCCCGCTCTACACCGAGATGGGCACCCGCTTCCACAACCAGGGCCTGCCCAACGAGCGCGCCACCATCGAGGCCGCCCTGCTCGCCGCCGGCCTCCCGGCCGAGCTGGCCGACGCCGCCGACTCCACCGAGTACGACGACGCCCTGCGGGCCTCCCACGCGGAGGGCATCGGCCTGGTCGGCGAGGACGTCGGCACCCCGGTCATCGCCGTCGACGGCCCCGACGGCGACCGCGTCGCCTTCTTCGGCCCGGTGGTCACCCCCACCCCCCGCGGCGAGGCCGCCGCCCGCCTCTGGGACGGCACCGTCCTGGTCGCCGCCACCCCGGGCTTCTACGAGATCAAGCGCACCCGCACCGCCGGCCCCTCGTTCGAGTAGCCGCTGCACGCCCTGGGGCCTCCGGCCCCGGAGCCGCGTGCCCCGGGGCCGAAGGCCCCAGGGGCGCGGGGAACTGCGCGGGCTGGAAAGGCAGCACCTGCAACCGGCTGACGGTGAGTCAGTTGCAGGTGGGCCGCCTCCCGGTTCGCGCAGTTCCCCGCGCCCCCGGCATCACGTACTACCGCGCGGTCGTCCGTTGCTTCACCAGGCCGATGACCGAGAGGACCACCGCGAGGCCGGCCGTGAAGTAGAGCTGGGTGCGGTTGTCGGCGTCCAGCGTCATCAGGCCGAGCACCGCGACGACCCCCGCGAGGGCGACCCAGGTCAGGTACGGGAAGGCCCACATCCGGACGGTGAGCAGCTCCGGGGCCTCCCGCTCGAGCCGGCGCCGCATCCGCAGCTGCGCCACCGCGATGAACCCCCACACCACGAGCACCGCCGCGCCGACCATGTTCAGCAGCCAGGCGAAGATCGTCTCCGGCCACCAGAAGCTGAGCAGCACCGCGAAGAACCCGAACGCGGACGAGGCCAGCACCGCGATCCGCGGCACCCCGCCGTGCACCCGGGCCAGCGCCTTGGGCCCCTGCCCGCGCTGCACCAGCGAGAACACCATCCGCGAGGCCCCGTAGATGTTGGCGTTCATGGCCGACAGCAGGGCGATCAGCACCACCACGTTCATGACCTGCCCGGCCGCCGGGAAGCCGATCGCGTCGAGCACCGCGACGTACGGGCCGCTGGCGACCACCTCGGGGTCGTTCCACGGCACCAGCGTGACGATGACCGCCATCGAGCCGACGTAGAAGAGGGCGATCCGCCACATCGCGGTGCGCACCGCGGTGGCCACGCTGCGCCGGGGGTCCTCGGACTCGGCGGCGGCGATGGTGACGGTTTCCAGGCCGCCGTAGGCGAAGACCGAGGCGAGCAGGCCGGTGACCAGGCCGCTGGCGCCGTTCGGGAAGAAGCCGCCCTGACCGGTCAGGTTCTCCGTGCCCGGGGCCGAAGTGCCGGGCAGCAGGCCGCAGATGGCGAGCACGCCGATCACCAGGAAGGCGGTGATCGCCAGCACCTTGACGGCGGCGAACCAGAACTCGAACTCGCCGAAGTTCTTCACCGCGGCCAGGTTGGTGGCGCAGAAGAAGGCCATGAAGAGCGCGACCCAGACCCAGCTGGGCGAGCCGGGGAACCACTTGACCATGATCCCGGCGGCGCCGATCGCCTCGACCGCGACGCCGACGCACAGCAGCGTCCAGAACATCCAACCGACCGTCAGGCCGGCCCAGGGGCCGATCTCCCGCTCGGCGTGCACCGAGAAGGAGCCGCTGGCCGGGCGGGCGGCGGACATCTCGCCGAGCATCCGCATGACCAGCATGACCAGCAGACCGGAGAGCGCGAAGGCCAGCACGATGGAGGGGCCGGCGGCCGCGATGCCCGCGCCCGAGCCGACGAAGAGCCCGGCGCCGATCACTCCGCCGAGCGCGATCATCGAGAGGTGACGCTGCTTCAGGCCGTGCGAGAGCTGGCCGGTCGGCGTGGCGCCCGAGCCGGACTCGGTGGGCTCCACCGTCGGCGGGGAGGAGGGGGTGGGCATCAGGGTGGGTCCAGACGTGTGTACGGATTACGGGACGATCCGTCCACTATTCGGTAGGTCTTCTGGACATGCCAATACGCGCGCCCCGAAGACCGCGATCCGGACATCTTCCTGACCGAAAGTGAGCGAACGCCTACACCGATCGTCGTAGTCAGGACGGTTCCGACAAGCACCACCGTCCACCCTTGGCCGGTTCCGACGCCGGTCCACGCCGTTCCGTCGGCATAGGTTCCTAAGTGATCACCCCACCTCAGTGACAGGAGCCCGCCGATGGCCACCGCCACCACCCTCCCCGGCCGCACCCCGGTCCTCGCCGACCTGCTCCCGCAGGCCGCCACCCGTCTCGGTGCCCAGGCCCGCGAGCTCGCCCTGGTCGCCGGCGGCGCCGCCCTCACCGGCCTGGCCGCCCAGCTCTCCGTCCCGGTCCCCGGTTCTCCCGTGCCCGTCACCGGCCAGACCTTCGCCGCCCTGCTGGTCGGCACCGCGCTCGGCACCCGCCGCGGCGTCGCCTCGCTCGGCCTCTACCTGCTGGCCGGCATGGCGGGCATGCCCTGGTTCGCCGAGGGCAGCTCGGGCTTCGCCATGCCCAGCCTCGGTTACGTGATCGGCTTCGTGCTGGCCGCCGCACTGGTCGGCGCCCTGGCCCGCCGCGGCGCGGACCGCAGCCCGCTGCGCACCGCCGGCGCGATGGTCCTCGGCAGCCTCGCCATCTACGCCGTCGGCGTCCCGTACCTGGCCCTCTCGCTCGGCGTCCCGCTGGCCCGCGCGGCCGAACTCGGGCTCTACCCCTACCTGGTGGGCGACGGCCTGAAGGTCCTGCTGGCCATGGGCGCGCTGCCGCTGGCCTGGAAGCTGCTGCGACGCGACTCCTGAGCCGGCGGACCGGCGGCGGCCCGGGCACACGCGCATGCCACACTCTTACGCATGCGCGTGTACCTGGGTTCCGACCATGCCGGATACGACCTCAAGAACCACCTCGTGAAGTGGCTCCAGGAGAACGGCCACGAGCCGGTCGACTGCGGCCCGCACGTCTACGACGCCGAGGACGACTACCCGCCGTTCTGCCTCCGGGCGGCCGAGCGGACCGCCGCCGACCCCGAGGCGCTCGGCGTCGTCATCGGCGGCTCGGGCAACGGCGAGGCGATCGCCGCCAACAAGGTGAAGGGCGTGCGCGCGGCGCTCGCCTGGAGCGAGCAGACCGCCGAGCTCGGCCGCGAGCACAACAACGCCAACGTCATCAGCATCGGCGGCCGGATGCACACCGTCGAGGAGTCCACCCGCTTCGTCGAGGTCTTCCTCAACACCCCCTACAGCGGCGCCGAGCGCCACACCCGCCGCATCGAGATGCTCGCCGACTACGAGACCACCGGCGAACTCCCCCCGATCCCGGCCCACCACCCGCAGGGCTGATCGGCGCACCTGGCTGACGAGAGTGGTCACACCGGGGGCGCGGGGAACTGCGCGCGGGGGAACGGCAGCACCTGCAACTGGCTGACGGAGCTTCAGTTGCCGGTGAGCCGCCTTCCGATTCGCGCAGTTCCTCGCGCCCCTGGGTCGCTGCCTTCCGGTGCCCGCTAGAAGCCGTGCGGCAGCCAGGGGGCGACGTCCGAGGCGAAGGCCCGCGTCGCCTCGGTCAGGGCGCCGTCCCGCAGTTCGGTGACCAGGCCCGCCGCGGCCAGCGCCGTGAGCCGGACGCCGCCGAGGTAGGCAGCCCCCAACTCCCGGACGTCGAGCGCCAGGTCGGCCGCCGCCTCGGTGCGGACGCAGCTCGCGCCCTTGCCGGGCCCGTCCGAGTGCAGCCGCCACCGCCCGGCGTTCCACGGACAGAACGCGTCGGACACCTCCAGCACCACGTCCACCGGCGCCGCGTACCCGCGCTGCTCCAGCGCGGCCCCGAGCTCCACCAGCCGCACGTACATCGAGTCGACCAACTGCGGCTCCAGCCGCCGCGGATCGTCCACCAGGTGCAGCAGCGCGTCGTCCACCGGGCGGCTGCGGAACCGCACCCGCCCGGTCAGGTCCAGACTCAGCAGGAACTCGACCAGCGCCGCGCGGACCCCCGGCGTCCGGGCCTCCAGGTCGCGGACCCGGACGGTGCCGTCGGCGATGTCCGAGACGTTCCAGTCCATCGCGACGGCGTACCGGGCGTAGCCCAGCAGCTGCCCGCTCTCCCGGTCCTCGGCCACCACGCACTGCAGCGGCGAGGCGCCCTCCCGCCCGCCGGCGGGGTCCTTCAACGGAAGCTTCTCCCAGCCGGGCTGACGGGCCAGCATGCCGGGCCGGTGCGGGACCAGCTCCGCGTACAGCTCCTCGCAGGCCGCCACCACCGACTCCGGTGCCACCAGCCGCAGCCGTACCGAACGGTCCACCGGGGCCCGCAGCCCGACCCGTCGGGGCACGGTGACCCCCATCCGCCAGGTGCCGAGGCCGTAGCCGAAGCGTCCGTAGATGAGCGACTCCGAGGCGGTCAGCACCGCCAGTGCCTCGCCGCGCCGCCGGACCTCGTCGAGCTGGTCGCGCATCAGCCGGCTGAGGACGCCCCGCCGCCGGTGGGTGGGCAGCACGCCGACCATGGTGACCCCGGCGGCCGGGACCACGGCGCCGCCGGGGACGGCCATCCGGAAGCTGAACGCGCTGGCGCCGCCCACCGGGAGGTCGCCGTCCCAGACCCCGACCGAGCGGTCCAGTTCGGTCAGCTCCCGCCACAGCTCCCGGTCCTCGGGGAAGTCCTCGGACCCGCCGAAGGCCACCTCCAGGTTCCGGTACCAGCGGTCCCAGTCCTCGGCGGCGAGCGGGCGGAAGTCCAGGGCGTCACCTGGCATGTCGTCAGAAGTCGTACGGTGTGCGGTCATATGCCAAGAGCTATCACCGAGCATCCGTCGTGCGCGACCGACATTCGACGGGGGTCCCCTTCGCGCCGCCGCCGCGCCGCCGCCGCGCGCCCGCCGGGCCCACACCGTCCGCACGGCCGAAACCCGCTGAACCCTCACCCGTGAACGCGCCCGGCGCCGACCCACCCGTCGACGGCACCGGGTGCCGGTGGATAAGGTCAAGGCCCATGGCTGGCAGCACGCCGGGCTCCGAGCCCCGGACGACTGGCACGGGCCAGGCCGCAGCGGCGGCCGACGGCCCGTGGACGGCCCGGTTGCGCGGCAGGCTGTACCGGGCCCGCCGAGTGCTGCGCCGGACCGCCGTGGACCACTTCCGCGGGGACGCCGCCGACTGGCTGGCCTTCGGGGTGCTGTTCGCCGCCGTCCCGCTGCTGGTGCTGCTCAACGTGCTGATCCCGGCCTGGGCCCCGCCCACCGCGCTGGTGCTGCCGATCCTGGCCGGGGCGCTGCTGCTGCGGCCGGGCACCCTGGTGCTGCTCTACGCGGCCGCCGCGCTCGGGCTCTCCACCGAGTCGCTGATCCACACCGGGGAGAGGGTGGCCAGCGACCACCCGGACACCTACGTCTTCGGCGTGACCCCCGGTGCCGCGCTGGTGGTCGGTGCGGTCGGGGTGGCCGGTCTGCTGCTCGCCCAGTTCCGCAGCCGGGTCGGGGTGCCCTGGCGGGGCGGCGGCTCGATGCTCTTCGACCTGCGCGAGCGGCTGAGGGTGCAGAGCCGGGTGCCCCCGCTGCCCGAGGGCTGGTCGGCGGACATGGCGCTGCGCCCGGCCGGCGGCCAGTCCTTCTCGGGCGACTTCGTGGTGGCGGCCCGCACCGGGCCGGGCCGCCGGGTGCTGGAGGTGGTGCTGGCGGACGTCTCCGGCAAGGGCATGGACGCCGGTTCGCGCGCCCTGCTGCTCTCCGGTGCGTTCGGCGGCCTGCTGGGCTCGCTCCCGGCGCACGAGTTCCTGCCCGCGGCCAACGGCTACCTGCTCCGCCAGGACTGGGACGAGGGCTTCGCCACCGCCGTCCACCTGGTGCTCGACCTGGACACCGGCGAGTACGAGCTGCTCTCGGCCGGCCACCTGCCCGGCATGCAGCGGCACGCCGGCACCGGCCGCTGGGACGTGATGGAGGCCCCCGAGGGCGGGCTGCTCGGGGTGTACGACGGCGCCAAGTTCGAGGGCGTGCGCGGCCGGTTGGACCGCGGCGACGTGCTGATGCTCTGCACCGACGGCATGGTGGAGGTGCCCGGCCGTGACCTCACCGAGGGCATGGACCGGCTGATGGGCGAGGCGGACCGGCTGGTCGGGGGCGCCCCGTTCGCCCAACTCGGCGGCCGCGGCTCGGCGGTGAAGCTCATCGAGTCGGTGGCCAAGGACGTCAACGACGACCGCGCGGTCCTGCTGCTCTGGCGGGGCTGACCGACTGTCAAGTCCCGACGCCGATCTTCGGCCATTCCTGGGGCATAGTCCGGAAAGTGGATCTAGGACCGCCCGGAGCCGTCAAGTGCCAGTTGGGGCGGCCCTGCCGACGGACCGTCAGGCCTGCTCGGCTATCGTCTCGGTCGGCGGAAATTCGTCTCACATCGCAGGATCTTCGGGGCCTGCTCACGGCAAGTCCTTTACGCAGTCCGCACGAACGACCACACTGAGTCCGGGTGGGACGGTCGGTTCTCGGGGGGTCCGGGGGATTGCTCGGGGGATTGGGCCCGCCACGAAACTCGCTACGTAGAAAGAGGAAGTGAGTCCGGGTGGCCTTCTCCGTCTCAGCCCTGGTCCTGTTCGGCATCATCTGCGTGATCTTCATCCGCAACAAGCAGTTGAAGACCAGCCATGCCATCATCGCCGCGCTCTTCGGCTTCATGCTGAGCCAGTCCACGGCGGCCAAGCCGATCCAGGACTTCCTCAGCCAGCTCGCGCAGACCATCTCCTCGGTCGCCAGCTGAGCAGCCGCCACCCCGGCCGGCCCGGCCGGGAGGCGTCCGGTCGCGGGCCCGCCTGACGGTGGGTCAGCGCCGTCCCCGCCACCAGCGCGCGAATCTTCCGCGCGGTGGTGCGGGCGCCGCCGCGCGCTCCGGCAGTGCCTCGGGCTCGGGCGCGAACACCAGGAACAGCCGCGCCCAGCAGAGCCGTTCGCCGCGCGGCCAGTCCTGTGCGCGCAGGGCCCGCGAGGCCGCGCTGCTGACCCGGCCGTTCACCCGCACCTCGGCCACGTCGTGGCCGGCCTTGCCGCCGAAGAACAGCTTCACGCCGTTGACCTGGCCGGGCACCAGCTCCGGCAGCACGGCGGCGGCCAGCGCGGGGGAGGAGTGCTGCTCCGCGAGCCAGTCGGCGAGCAGCTCCGAGCCGGTGCCGAAGGTGGCCGCCGGGCTCTGCACCACCCGCCAGCCGGGGAACTCGGGAGTGCTGAACGCGTGCCCGCCGTCCAGGAGTTGGAGCACGGCGGTGGCGGTGGTGCCGGCCCAGATCATCACCGCGTTGTCGAGCTGCTCGGCGTCGTCGCCGCCGAAGCCCGCCGCGCAGTCCCAGACCACCGGACCGTCGCCCCGGCCGAGCTGGAGGACGTAGCCGAGGTCGACGTGGCCGGTGGTGCCCCGCTCGGCGTGGTCGCGGACCGCCACGGCGGTGGTGCCGGGCCCCCGGACCACCGCACCGTCCACGGTGAACTCCAGGCCCAGGCGGGCCATCTCGCGGACCACTCCGCGTCGGATGACGGCCAGCCGCTCCTCGTGGGGCACGGGCGGATCTCCTCGGTGCCGCCCGGACGGCGGCGCTCTGTTCTCGAACGGGAACCTCGAACGGCGAGCGTATCGGCCTGGCGTGACCGGTGTCACGGCGCCTGCCGACGGAGCGCGCAGGGCCGTACCCGGACCGTCGCATTCGACACCCTGCGTGCACGGAGGATCGGCCCAGGGTCAGCGATCATGGCCGCCAAGGGCCGAAGTCCCCGGCCCGGAGTGACTTTGGTCCCGCCCGATCGTCGTTGATCGTTCAACCCGGGGTTGCCAGCGGCCGGGGCGATGGGCTTAGCTGCGGATCCAGTCCGGCGGATCGACCGGACGGGCCCACCGGGTGGAACGCCGAGTCCTGCCACCACCCGGAGCCTCGAACCAGCACAGCCATGGCAGGAGTGGGGGACCCACAGGTAAGTCGCCGTACCGGTACGCCGGTCCGGCTAGGGGTGAAGCCGCGCCAGCGGCCGGGCATCTCCAGCCCGAACCCGACAGCTCACCTCACAGGCGTCGGAGAGGAAAGCCCCATGGGCAAGCACCGTCGCGTCCAGCTGTCCCGTCTGACCCGCATCGCGGTCGCCACCGGTGTGGTCGGTGCCGCGTTCGCCGTCCCGGTCAGCGCCGCCAGCGCGCACCAGAGCCACACCCCGGCCGCCGCCCCCGAGGCCGCCGCCGTCACCGCCGTGGTGGCCGAGTCCGCCCCGGCGGCCGCGCCCGCCGAGGCTCCGGCCGCCGCTCCGGCCGCCGAGGCCAAGGCCTACCAGGTCGTCAGCGGCGACACCCTCTCGAAGATCGCCTCCGCCCAGCAGGTCGACGGCGGCTGGCAGAAGCTCTACCAGGACAACCGGTCCGTCATCGGCGGCAACCCGGACCTGATCTACCCGGGCCAGAACCTCTCGCTCGCGGGCAAGGCCGCGGCCGCCGCCCCGGCGCCGGCCCAGACCCCGGCCCCGCAGCAGCAGTCCAAGAGCACCGAGTCCGCGGACACCACCAAGGCCTCGCGCTCCAAGGCCTCCACCCCGGCCCCGAAGGCCGCGACCCCCAAGGCCGCCGCCCCGCAGGCCGCGGCTCCGAAGGCCGCCGCCCCCAAGGCCGCCGCCCCGAAGGCCGCCGCGCCCAAGGCCGAGACCTCCACCACCGTCGCCTCCGGCGGCTACGTGGCCCCGGTCAGCGGCGGCACCTCCACCGCGTACCACGCCTCCGGCTCCAGCTGGTCCAGCGGCTACCACACCGGTGTGGACTTCCGCGCCTCCACCGGCACCAGCGTGAAGGCCATCACCTCGGGCACCGTGGTCAAGGCCGGCAACGGCGGCGCCTATGGCAACGAGGTCGTCATCCGCCACGCGGACGGCAAGTACTCCGAGTACGCCCACCTCTCCTCGATCGGCGTCTCGGCCGGCCAGACCGTCTCGGCCGGCCAGCAGATCGGCCTCTCGGGTGCCACCGGCAACGTGACCGGCCCGCACCTGCACTTCGAGGTCCGCACCGGCGCCTCCTACGGCTCCGACGTCGACCCGGTCGCGTACCTGCGCGCCCACGGCGTCAACGTCTGAGAGGACTGAGACGACGTCAGAAAGGCTCCGGCCCCCGGTCAGTGACCGGGGGCCGGAGCCTTTCGCGGAGCGGGTGACGAGAATCGAACTCGCGTGACCAGTTTGGAAGACTGGGGCTCTACCATTGAGCTACACCCGCACAGGACGCCCCGTGGCCGCGTGCTGCGGTCCCGAGGACAGGGTCAGCGTACCTGGTCGGGTCGGCTGCTCGCACACCGCTTTCGCGCTCCGGCACGTCGGGGCCGCCCGCCGGGACCGTCAACGGCCGCCCGTGGGAACGGCCGTGGGGGTGTGGGGTGGCGTGTACGCTTCCTCTCGGCACCACGGGGTGTGGCGCAGTTTGGTAGCGCGTCCGCTTTGGGAGCGGAAGGCCGTCGGTTCGAATCCGGCCACCCCGACAGTGCGGCAGGGTCTCGTCCGAAGGCGGGGCCCTGTTGGCGTCCCGGGGGCCGTCCGGGGGTCCTCGCGCGGGGCCCCGTCATCCGTGTGGCAGCACCCTGGCGTCCGCCTTTCGTGCTACCGGTAGGATGGGCGGCTGGCGGTAGTCCCTGCGCAGGTCCGTGCAGGTCAACCGCCCGAGGGCGAGGAGTCAAGCTCACCGTCCACCCCCTTGTACGGGAGATGCAGCTCCAACCGCCCATCGCCCGTCTCGCCCGCACCGCGCCCGGCCCGCCGGCCGGCAACGGCGGAGACAACCTGACCGCAAGCCCATAGGAGACCCAACCGTGAAGAGCGCCGTCGAGACTCTGAACCCGACCCGGGTTCGACTCACCGTCGAGGTGCCTTTCGAGGAGCTCAAGCCGAGCCTCGACGCGGCCTACAAGAAGATCAACTCGCAGGTCTCTGTCCCGGGCTTCCGCAAGGGCAAGATTCCGGCCAAGGTGATCGACCAGCGCTTCGGTCGCGCCGCCGTGCTGGAGGAGGCCGTCAACGACGCGCTGCCGCGCTTCTACACGCAGGCCGTCGACGAGGGCAAGATCGAGGTCCTCGGTCAGCCCGAGATCACCGACATCCAGGGCGTCGAGAACCTGGCCGACGGTGGTGACCTCACCTTCGTGGCCGAGGTCGACGTCCGCCCGGAGATCACCCTGCCCGACTTCGCCGGCATCGAGGTGACCGTCGACCCGATCGTGGTCGAGGACGCCGACGTGGAGAAGTCCCTGGAGCAGCTGCGCGAGCGCTTCTCCTCGGTCAAGGACGTCGAGCGCGCCGCCGCCGAGGGCGACGTCGTGATCGTCGACCTGGAGGCCAAGGTCGACGGTGAGGTGCCGGAGGACGGCACCGCCACCGGCGTCAGCTACGAGATCGGCTCGGGCCGCCTGCTGGACGGCATCGACGAGGCCGTCGTCGGCCTCTCGGCCGGCGAGACCAAGACCTTCACCACCGAGCTCAAGGGCGGCACCCAGGCCGGCAAGAGCTCCGAGGTGACCGTCACCGTCACCACCGTCCAGGAGAAGGAACTCCCGGAGCTGGACGACGAGTTCGCGCAGCTGGCGAGCGAGTTCGACACCCTGGAGGACCTGAAGGCCGACTCCCGCAAGCGCCTGGAGCGCATGCGTGAGTTCGACCAGGCCACCCAGGCCCAGGAGCGGGTCCTCGACGAGCTGCTGAAGCTGGTCGAGATGGAGTACCCGGAGAAGCTCCTCAAGGACGAGGTCGAGACCCGCAAGCACAACCTCGAGCACCACCAGCTCGAGCCGATGGGCCTCACCCTCGAGACCTACCTCGCCACCCAGGACAAGTCCCTCGAGGACTACTCCAAGGAGACCGAGGAGCAGGCCAAGAAGGGCATCAAGACCCAGTTCGTGCTCGACGAGATCGTCGACAAGGAGAAGCTGGGCGTCAACCAGGACGAGCTCACCGAGCACCTGGTCCGCCGCGCGGCCGGCTCCGGCATGACCCCGGACCAGTTCGCCCAGCAGGTCGTCCAGGCCAACCAGGTCCCGCTGCTGGTCGGCGAGGTCGCCCGCGGCAAGGCGCTGGCCCTGGTCGTCGAGCAGGCCAAGGTCACCGACACCAACGGTGAGGTCGTCTCCTTCGAGGACGACGAGGAGACCGAGGAGTCGGCGGAGACCACCGAGGCCTGAGCCTCCGGCGCTTCCCGCACCACGGTCTGACCCACGGTCAGAGAACGGCCCGGACACCCCGTCAGGGGGGTCCGGGCCGTTCCCGTAACCGCTTCCGGACCCTGCGCTCACAGCGAACAGTTCCGCGCGGGGGATTCGGAGGAGGGGCCTGCGCGTTAGGGTCCATAGACAGCGACAATTCGACTGAGCAGGTGGCTAAGTGACGTTCCCGCAGATGCAGATGCCTGGCCTGATGGCGCCGCACGCCGCCGCTGGTGACGTGCTCGGCGGCCTGGGGGACCAGGTCTACAACCGGCTGCTCAACGAGCGCATCATCTTCCTCGGCCAGCAGGTCGACGACGACATCGCCAACAAGATCACCGCCCAGCTCCTCCTCCTGGCCGCGGACCCGGAGAAGGACATCTACCTGTACATCAACTCGCCGGGCGGCTCGATCACGGCGGGCATGGCGATCTACGACACCATGCAGTACATCAAGAACGACGTGGTCACCATCGCGATGGGCATGGCCGCCTCGATGGGCCAGTTCCTGCTGACGGCCGGCGCCAAGGGCAAGCGCTTCTCGCTGCCGAACGCCAACATCCTGATGCACCAGCCCTCGGCCGGCCTCGGCGGCTCCGCCACCGACATCAAGATCCAGGCCGAGCAGCTGCTCCGCACCAAGAAGCGGATGTCCGAGCTGATCGCCGCGCACAGCGGCCAGTCCTTCGAGCGGGTCACCGCGGACTCCGACCGGGACCGCTGGTTCACCCCGGAGGAGGCCAAGGAGTACGGCCTGATCGACTCGATCATGCACAGCGCCGCGGACGTTCCCGGCGGCGGCGGCACCGGCGCCTGATCCGGCACCGGCAGCCAGACCCAACCGACCGTCACGCTTCGGAGGACACACCCCCCATGTACAACGCGCGCACCGAGCTCACCGCCCCCCGGGCCGAGGGCCGTTACATCGTTCCGCGCTTCGTCGAGCGCACCTCGCAGGGCATCCGCGAGTACGACCCGTACGCCAAGCTCTTCGAGGAGCGCATCATCTTCCTCGGCTCCCAGGTGGACGACGTCTCGGCCAACGACATCATGGCGCAGCTGCTCTGCCTGGAGTCGATGGACCCGGACCGCGAGATCCAGATGTACATCAACTCGCCCGGCGGCTCCTTCACGGCGCTCACCGCGATCTACGACACCATGCAGTACGTGAAGCCGGACATCACCACCGTCTGCATGGGCCAGGCGGCCTCCGCGGCGGCCGTGCTGCTGGCCGCGGGCACCCCCGGCAAGCGGATGGCGCTGCCGAACGCCCGCATCCTGATCCACCAGCCCTACACCGAGACCGGCCGCGGCCAGGTCTCCGACCTGGAGATCCAGGCCAAGGAGATCTTCCGGATGCGCGAGCAGCTGGAGGAGATGCTCTCCAAGCACTCCAACAAGCCGGTCGAGCAGGTCCGCGACGACATCGAGCGGGACAAGATCCTGACGGCCGAGGAGGCCCTCGAGTACGGCCTGATCGACCAGATCATCTCCACCCGGAAGTCCTCGCTGACCTCCTGAGCCCCCTGTGGCTCCTGGGGCGGGGCACGGCGGTCCGCCGTGTCCCGCCCCTTCCTTCGACGGCATCTGTTCGGTATCAATTCGCCCAGGGCGTACGGCAGACCTGTCGAAGACGGCGGAATTACCGGCTCGGCAGAGTACCGTCGGATTAGCGAGACCGGCCGCCGCTGCGCGGTCAGGATCGCCTCACAGCACCAGGCCCCGGACCCCCGCGGGGCCCCTGGCGAAGGGGAAGCACCTCGTGGCACGCATCGGAGACGGTGGCGACCTGCTCAAGTGCTCGTTCTGCGGCAAGTCCCAGAAGCAGGTGAAGAAGCTCATCGCCGGGCCAGGCGTGTACATCTGCGACGAGTGCATCGACCTGTGCAACGAGATCATCGAGGAGGAGCTCGCCGAGACCTCCGAGGTGCGTTTCGAGGAGCTCCCGAAGCCCCGCGAGATCTACGAGTTCCTCGACCAGTACGTGGTCGGCCAGGACATCGCCAAGAAGTCGCTCTCGGTCGCGGTCTACAACCACTACAAGCGCGTCCAGGCCGGCGAGGCCGGGCGCAGCGGTGGGAACGGCCGCGAGGACACGATCGAGCTGGCCAAGTCCAACATCCTGCTGCTGGGCCCGACGGGCTCCGGCAAGACCCTGCTGGCGCAGACGCTGGCCCGGATGCTGAACGTGCCGTTCGCGATCGCCGACGCCACCGCCCTGACCGAGGCGGGCTACGTCGGCGAGGACGTCGAGAACATCCTGCTGAAGCTCATCCAGGCGGCCGACTACGACGTCAAGAAGGCCGAGACCGGGATCATCTACATCGACGAGATCGACAAGGTGGCCCGCAAGAGCGAGAACCCGTCGATCACCCGGGACGTCTCCGGCGAGGGCGTGCAGCAGGCGCTGCTGAAGATCCTGGAGGGCACCACCGCGAGCGTGCCGCCGCAGGGCGGGCGCAAGCACCCGCACCAGGAGTTCATCCAGATCGACACCACCAACGTCCTGTTCATCGTCGGCGGTGCGTTCGCCGGCCTGGAGCGGATCATCGAGGGCCGCGCCGGTGCCAAGGGCATCGGCTTCGGGGCCACGATCCGATCCAAGCGCGAGTCGGACGCCAGTGACCACTTCCGCCAGGTGATGCCGGAGGACTTGGTCAAGTTCGGCATGATCCCCGAGTTCATCGGCCGCCTCCCGGTGATCACCAGCGTGCACAACCTCGACCGCGAGGCGCTGCTGCAGATCCTCACCGAGCCGAAGAACGCGCTGGTGAAGCAGTACCGCAAGCTCTTCGAACTCGACGGAGTGGAGCTGGAGTTCAGCCGCGACGCGCTGGAGGCCATCGCGGACCAGGCGATCCTGCGCGGCACCGGCGCCCGTGGCCTGCGGGCCATCATGGAGGAGGTGCTGATGTCGGTGATGTACGAGGTGCCGTCCCGTCAGGACGTCGCCCGCGTGGTGGTCACCGGTGACGTGGTCTCCAAGCACGCCATCCCGACGCTGGTCCCGCGCGACATGATCAAGCGCGAGCGGCGCGACAAGAGCGCCTGACGCCCGGTCACGACACGGCGGCCCCCGTCCTCCTCGGTGAGGACGGGGGCCGCCGCTTATCTCCGCCGTGCGCGGGGCGCCTACTTGGGGGCCATCATGGCGTCCCGGATGCCGCGGCTCTGCGAGGCGGCCTCGGACGGGCTGATCGCGCTGGTGGAGCCGGTCAGGCTGAGCTTGCTGAAGGTCACCGAGCCGAAGCCGGAGTGGTTCGCCCAGACGCAGATCGGGATGTCCACGGTGCTGGCGGTGGCCACGCCGCAGGACAGGTAGCCGCCCTTGTCCTTGGTGTCCTCGGCCGGGACCTCCGCCAGCGGGGTCTTCCAGCTGAGCTTGCCGGTGGTGGTCATCTGGGTGTTGACCTGCTTGATGATCTCCTTGGGGTTGTCGACCTTGCCCCAGGAGCCACCGATGGTGATGGTGTCCATCAGGTCCTTGCCCTTGTTGTAACTGGCCAGCAGGCCGCCCTCGTAGCTGGCGCCGGCCACCGCCGAGCCGGCCGGGGCGTCCTTGCTGGACTTCAGCACGTAGCCGCCGGGCAGGGTCGGCGGGGCGGCCAGCTTGTACTTGCCGGCCGAGCTCTTGCCGGAGCTGCCTGAGCTGCCCGAGCTACCGCCCGAGGAGCCGCCGGTGGAGGAGGAGGTCGTGGTGTCGTCCTGGGTGGCCTTCCAGGCCGCGTAGCCGCCACCGCCGAGCACCAGCGCGCCGACCAGCACGCCGATCACGATGGCGGGGGCGTTGTTCTTCGGCGGGGCCGGCACCGGCTGGCCGAACTGCGGCTGCCCGTAGCCGGGCTGGCCGTAGGGCTGGGGCTGCTGCGGTGCCTGCGGGTAGCCGTACCCCTGGGGCTGCGGCTGGGGCTGGCCGTACGGGGGCTGCGGTGCGCCGAACTGCGGTGCGGGAGGCTGCTGTTGGGGCGCCTGCGGGTAGCCGTAGCCGGGCGGCGGAGGCGGGGCGGGCTGGCCGTACGGGGGCTGCGGCTGTGCCTGCGGCTGGCCGTAGGGGGGCTGCGGTGCGCCGAACTGCGGAGGCTGGCCGTACGGTTGCTGCGGCTGGTCCTGCGGTGGTCCGTACATCAGTACTCCCCCTATCGCCGCCCCCGGCGGCGTTCCAACGGTGAGTAGGGCACGGTACCGCATGGGTGTTCGGCGCCCCCCGTCCGGGTGCCGGGCGGAAAGGCGGTCGTGAGCGGTCTCCCGGTTTACGTAAACTGTGCGTCGTGACCGACACCACGAACCAGCGCCCCGGCACCTTCGACGGGGACAACGCAGCCACCCTCCCGACGACCTACGCCCCGGCGGAGGTAGAGGGCGAGCTGTACGAGCGCTGGGTGGAGCGCGGTTACTTCACCGCCGACGCGAAGAGCGACAAGCCCGCCTACACCATCGTCATCCCGCCGCCGAACGTCACCGGTGCGCTGCACCTGGGCCACGCCTTCCAGCACACCCTGATGGACGCCCTGACCCGCCGCAAGCGCATGCAGGGCTACGAGTCGCTCTGGCTGCCGGGCATGGACCACGCCGGCATCGCCACCCAGAACAAGGTCGAGCAGCAGCTCGCCGAGTCCGGCCTCTCCCGCCACGACCTGGGCCGTGAGGCCTTCGTCGAGAAGGTCTGGGAGTGGAAGGAGAACTACGGCGGCAAGATCCTCGGCCAGATGCGCCGCCTCGGCGACGGCGTGGACTGGTCCCGCGAGCGCTTCACCATGGACGAGGGCCTCTCCAAGGCCGTCCAGACCATCTTCAAGAAGCTCTTCGACGACGGCCTGATCTACCGCGCCGAGCGCATCATCAACTGGTGCCCGCGCTGCCTCACCGCGCTCTCCGACATCGAGGTGGAGCACGAGGACGTCCCGGGCGAGCTGGTCTCGATCCGCTACGGCGACGGGGACGACTCCATCGTGGTCGCCACCACCCGGGCCGAGACGATGCTCGGCGACACGGCGGTGGCCGTTCACCCGGAGGACGAGCGCTATGCCCACCTGGTCGGCCGTACCATCAAGCTGCCGCTGACGGACCGTGAGATCCCGGTCGTCGCGGACGAGCACGTCGACCCGGAGTTCGGCACCGGCGCCGTCAAGGTGACCCCGGCGCACGACCCGAACGACTTCGCCATCGGCCAGCGCCACGGCCTGCCGAACCTGACCGTGATGGACGAGCACGGTGCGATCACCGTGCACGGTCCGTTCCTCGGCCTGGACCGGCTGGAGGCCCGCTCGGCCGTGGTCGGCGCGCTGCGCGAGCAGGGCCGGATCGTCGCCGAGAAGCGGCCGTACGACCACTCGGTCGGCCACTGCTCCCGCTGCCACACCATCGTCGAGCCGCGCCTGTCCCTCCAGTGGTGGGTCAAGGTGGAGCCGCTGGCGCAGGCCGCCGGCGAGGCCGTCCGCGACGGCCGGGTGGAGATCCACCCGAAGGAGCTGGAGCGCCGGTACTTCGACTGGGTCGACAACATGTACGACTGGTGCATCTCGCGCCAGCTCTGGTGGGGTCACCGCATCCCGGTCTGGTACGGCCCGGACGGCGAGGTCATCTGCGTCGGCCCGGACGAGCAGCCGCCGACCGCCGAGGGCTGGTACCAGGACCCGGACGTCCTGGACACCTGGTTCTCCTCCGGCCTGTGGCCGTTCTCCACGCTGGGCTGGCCGGAGCAGACCCCGGACCTGGAGAAGTTCTATCCGACCGACGTCCTTCTGACCGGACACGACATCATCTTCTTCTGGGTCGCCCGGATGATGATGTTCGGCCTGTACGCGATGGACGGTCAGGCACCGTTCAAGACCATCGCGCTGACCGGTCTGGTCCGCGACGAGTTCGGCAAGAAGATGTCGAAGTCCTCGGGCACCGCCGTCGACCCGCTGGACTGGATGGACGCCTACGGTGCCGACGCGGTCCGCTTCACCCTGGCCCGCGGCGCCAACCCGGGCGCGGACGTGCCGATCGGCGAGGACTGGGTCAAGGGCTCCCGGAACTTCTGCAACAAGGTCTGGAACGCCACCCGCTTCGCGCTGATGAACGGCGCCACCGTCGAAGGCCCGCTGCCCGCGCCGGAGGAGCTGACCGCCGCGGACCGCTGGATCCTGTCCCGGCTGAACGCCACCGTGACCGAGGTGGACGCGCTCTACGACGACTACGAGTTCGCCAAGGTCTCGGACGCCCTGTTCCACTTCGCCTGGGACGAGGTCTTCGACTGGTACGTCGAGCTCACCAAGAGCACGCTGGCCAAGGGCGGAGCGCCGGCCGAAGCCACCCGCCGGGTGCTCGGCGAGGTGCTGGACGTGACGCTGCGTCTGCTGCACCCGGTCGTCCCGTTCGTCACCGAGGCCCTGTGGACCACGCTGACCGGTGCCGAGTCGGTGGTGGTCGCCGAGTGGCCGAAGGACTCCGGCTACCGTGACGCCGACGCCGAGTCGGAGATCGCACTGCTCCAGCAGGTGGTCACCGAGGTCCGCCGGTTCCGCAACGACCAGGGCCTGAAGGACACCCAGAAGGTCCCGGCGCAGCTGGACCTGGTCGGCACCCGGCTGGCCGTGCACGAGACGGCCATCCGCTCGCTGGCCCGCCTGACCGCTCCGGAGGAGGGCTTCTCGGCCACCGCCTCGCTGCCGGTGGCCGGAGCCACCGTGGCGCTCGACCTCTCCGGCACCATCGACGTGGCGGCCGAGCGCAAGCGCCTCGCCAAGGACCTGGCCGCCGCCGAGAAGGAGAAGGCGCAGTGCGCCGCCAAGCTCGGCAACGAGGGCTTCCTCGCCAAGGCGCCGGACGACGTGGTGGCCAAGATCAAGGGTCGTCAGGAGGCCGCCGAGGCCGACATCGTCCGGATCACCGCTCAGCTGGCCTCGCTGCCCGCGAGCTGACGCCGTACCACCCGAGGGCCGCACCCCCGCTTCCGGCGGAGGTGCGGCCCTCGGGCGTTTCCGGGCTCCGCCTTTTCCCGCAGGGGAACTGATTGCCCGTCGGATTGCGTCCCCCCGGGCAACCCGTTCGGCCGAATTCCCTCACGTACGCTGGTCGGCGGCGGACGTGCACGAAGAGTTCGGAATGCGGGAAGGCGGCGGCCAATGACGGGTACCCGGCAGGGGCGTGGGCAGGACATCGGGATCGACCTCGGAACGGCCAACACCCTGGTCTACCTCCGCGGCAAGGGAATCGTGCTGAACGAGCCCTCGGTGATCGCGGTGGACCGGAAGACCGGGGAGGTGCTCAGCGTCGGAGCCGAGGCCAAGCGGACCCTCGGCCGCACCCCGGAGGACGTGGTCGCCTCCCGGCCCCTCCAGGACGGCGTGATAGCCGACTTCGAGGGCACCCGGCACCTGCTGCGCCACCTGATGGCCAAGGCCACCGGGTCCGGCGGCCGCTGGTTCCGGGCCAGGCCCCGGGTGGTGGTCTGCGTCCCCAGCGGCATCACCGGGGTGGAGCGGCGCGCCGTGATCGAGGCGGTCGGCAGTGCCGGGGCCCGCTCGGTGCACCTGATCCAGGAGCCGATGGCGGCCGCGATCGGGGCCGGGCTGCCGGTGCAGGAGCCCACCGGCTCGATGGTGGTGGACATCGGCGGCGGCACCACCGAGGTGGCCGTGGTCTCGATGGGCGGCATGGTGGCGGCCGGCTCGATCCGGGTGGCCGGGGACCGGATGGACGAGGTGATCGTCAAGCAGGTGAAGAAGGACCACGGCCTGCTGATCGGCGAGCGCACCGCCGAGGAGGTCAAGCTGGCGATCGGCTCGGCCGAGGAGGACGAGGTCTTCGAGGGCCCGTCCGAGCTGGAGGTGCGCGGCCGGGACACGGTGCTCGGGCTGCCCCGCACCGCCCTGGTGACGGCGGCTCAGGTCCGCGGGGCCGTGGAGGAGCCGGTGGCCGAGATCGTCGCCGAGGTGAAGCGCACCCTGGACCGCTGCCCGCCGGAGCTGGCCGGGGACGTGATGGGCCAGGGCATCGTGCTCACCGGCGGCGGCGCGCTGCTGCGCGGGCTGGACCGGCGGATCGCCCGGGAGACCGGCCTGCCGGTGCGGGTCGCGGAGAATCCGCTGGACTGCGTCGTGGTCGGTTCCGGCAAGTGCGTCGAGGAGATCGAGGAGCTGCGCCGCACCTTCGCGGTGAGTGCTTGAGTGAATTCCTTAAATGGCGTAGGCCGATCGGGTCTGCTTGTTTTGCGCGCGGGTTAAGCGGTGTTTGCAGTTCGACTGTGTACGGTAAGTGGGTGTTCCGAGGCGAGGTAGTCGACTGACGGGAGGGCACGGCGTGGTGGTGACCAGGGAGTTGGCCGACGAATTGCCGACGGAGCAGGTGACCGAGGCGAAAGCCAGGGCGGCCACCCTCCTGCTCGCGTTCCGGCACGGCAACCAACTCGCCTTCGACCACGAGCTGGAGCTGCTGCTCGCGGAGAACGCCGAGGGCGAGGTGACCACCCTGCTGGCGTGGATCGCCGCCGAGGCGGTCCGCAAGGCGTACGCCCCGCAGGTGGCCGACCGGGTGCTCCGCGCGCTCGCCCGTCGGGCCCCCGAGGACACCTCCGAGGTCGACACCGAGGAGGAACTCGTCGGTGTGGCCGAGCTGTTGGAGGCGGTGGACGCCGGGGACGTGGTCACCGTCCGGGCCCTGGTGGCCGCCACTCCCGACACCACCTTCCTGCTCGGCGGGCTGCTCCAGGCGGTCGCGATGATGCTCCCCTTCCTGCCGGAGGGGGAGCTCACCGAGATCGTCACCGAGCTGCGGCACCGGCACGGGGCCCGGACGGGCATCCCGCGCCAGGGCTGACGCCGCCCCGGTTACGGCATCGCGTGCAGGTGGCCGCCGACGGTGGTGGCGATGCCGCCGCCCGCCTTGGCGTCCCAGTTGGTCGACCAGGTCATCGCGCCGCCGATGCCGGGCCACTTGGTGTCGGGCTTGAAGGTGCCGCAGTTGGTGCCGGCGGCCAGGCAGTCCAGCGCTGCGTTGACCACGCTCGGGCTGACGTAGCCGCCGCCCGCCGCGCTGGTCGAGGCCGGCACGCCGAGGCCCACCTGACGCGGCGCCAGGCCGCCCTTGAGCTGGATGCAGGCCAGCGCGGTGAGGAAGTTGACGGTGCCCTGCGAGTACACCTGGCCGTCGCAGCCGAGCATCGCGCCGGAGTTGTAGTACTGCATGTTGACGATGGTGAGGATGTCCTTCACGTTCAGCGCCAGCTTGAAGTACTCCGCGCCGGTGGACTGCATGTCGATGGTCTGCGGGGCCATGGTCAGCACGAAGCCGCTGCCGACCTTGCCGGCCAGCGAGTGCAGCGCCTGGCCCATGTAGGTGGCGCTCACCCCGTTCTCCAGGTCGATGTCGATCCCGTCGAAGCCGTACTCCTGGATCACCGCGGCGGCGGTGTTGGCGAAGGTGGTCGCGGAGGACGAACTGTTCACCGCCACCGTGCCGTTCTGGCCGCCGACCGAGACGATCACCTTCTTGCCGGCCGCCCGCTTGGCGGCGACGTCGGCCTTGAACTGCGCGGCGGTGTACCCGCCGAGCTTGCTCGACAGCGCCGGGTCGAGGGTGAAGGAGATGCCGCCCGGCGTGCCGGTGGCGTCGGCGAAGGAGACCGCGATGATGTCGTACGCGGCCGGCACGTCGCTGATCCGCTGGACGGTGGCGCCGTTGTCGAAGTTCTGCCAGTAGCCGGTCAGCAGGTGCTTGTTGGGCGGCTGCGAACCGCTGGGCGAGGGGCTGGGGCTGGGGCTGGCCGAGGTGCTGGGGCTCGCCGAGGTGCTCGGACTCGGGCTGGGGCTCTGGCTGACCGAGGTGGACGGGCTGGGCGAGGGGGTGCCCGGACCGACCAGTGAGATGTCGTCGGCGAGGTAGGCGCCCTGGCCGTACCAGCCGTGCAGGTAGACGGTGACCGAGGTGGTCGAGGCACCGGTGGTGAAGGTGGTGCTGAGCTTGGTCCAACTGGTCGAGTTGGTCCAGGTGCTGGGGTCGGTGGAGCCGGTGCCGGTGGCGCCGAGGTAGACGTACGGCCCGTTCACCCACGCGGTCAGCACGTAGGTGGAGGAGGGCTTGACCGCCACCCGTTGGGTGCACTGGGCGTTGTCGCCCGCCGAGGGGGTGGCCTTCAGGGCGTAACTGCCGCTGTGCGTCTGGCCGGTCGCACCCTGCCCCGCGGAGCAGCTCCACGGGGTGAGGTGGTCGCCGCTCTCCAGCCCGCCGTTGACGATCAGGTCCACGTCCGCCGCCCGGGCGCCCGGGGAGCTCAGCAGCAGGCCGATCACCGCGAGCGCCGTGGCGACCAGGGCGGTCAGGAGGATGTTCACCGTGCTTCTTGCGCGCATGCCATCTCCGTGTGGGGGAGTGAGGATGGTGCGGAGCAGTGCAGGGAGTGGTCACCGGTCTGGACCAGTGACGTGGGACACACGGTGGAGTAGACCACTCAGGCTGTCAAGGGCCCGGCCAGCGCCAGGGTGAGCCGGGCGATCCGCTCGCTGGCCAGGCCGTCGCCGTACGGGCTCGGGGTCGAGGCCAGCCGGGCCAGCCGCTCGGGGGTGTCGGCCAGCCAGGCGGCGGCCAGGGTGCCGAGCTCCGGGCCGGGCGGCACCAGGGCGGCGAAGCCCGCGTCCACCGCCTCCGGGCGCTCGGTGGAGCGGCGGACCACCAGCAGCGGCCGCTTGAGCACGGTGCACTCCTCCTGCACCCCGCCCGAGTCGGAGACCAGCAGCGCGGCGTGCCGGGCCAGGCCGAGGAAGTCCCCGTATCCGACCGGCTCGGTGACGGTCAGCCGGGCCAGCAGCGCCGCCAGGCCGAAGCGCTCCACGGCGGACCGGGTGCGCGGGTGCATCGGGAGGAGCACGGCGGTGCCGGCGGCGGCGATCCGGTCCAGCTCGGTGAGGACGGCGCCGAGCGCCTCGGCGGTGTCGGTGTTCTCCGGCCGGTGCACGGTGGCCAGCACGTAGGCGTCCTCGGTCAGGCCGTACCGGGCCAGCAGTGCGGCCCGCGCCGCGGCGTCCGGGAGCTGACGCTCCACCACCTCGACCACGGTGTTGCCGGTCAGCTCGATCGCCTCGCCGGTGACCGACTCGGCGCGCAGGTTGGCGGCGTTCTCCTCGGTGGCCGCGCAGAGCAGGTCGGCGATGTGGTCGACCATCACCCGGTTGTGCTCCTCCGGCATCGCGCGGTCGCGGCTGCGCAGCCCGGCCTCCACGTGCACCAGCGGGATGCCCAGCGCGTTGGCGGCCAGCGCCCCGGCCAGGGTGGCGTTGGTGTCGCCCTGCACCACCACGGCGCCCGGGCGCTCGGCGGTGAACGCGGTCTCCAGCTGGGCCAGCGCGGCGGCCACCTGGCCGGCCCGCGGGCGGCCGCCCACGCCGGAGAGCAACTCGGGCTCGGGCAGGTCGAGTTCGCGCAGGAACTGGCCGGACATGGCCTCGTCCCAGTGCTGCCCGGTGTGCACCAGGCGGGCCGTCGGTCCGAGCTCGTGGATCAGCGGGGCGAGCTTGACCAGCTCGGGGCGGGTGCCGAGGACGACGGCGATCCGGGCGGGGGAGGGAGAGCAGGTGGTCACGGTGGGGGTCCGTTCGGGATGGAGCCGGTCAGGCTTCGAGTGCGGTGGGGGCGCCGGCGGCGGTGCGTTCGGCGTTGCGCCGGGTCTTGGCCCAGCCGTTGCGGCCGAGCAGCAGCCGGACGGCGGCCCGGGTGGCCACCAGGAAGACGTGGTACGTGTACAGCCAGAGGCCGATGCCCCAGAGCAGCCCGGTCAGCCGGCTGCGGTCGGGGTACGCGGTGCGGCGGTAGGACAGGCCCCAGAGCACCAGCGGCAGGGCGGCGACCAGGAAGGCCAGCGCCATCCACGGGCCGAACCGCTCCTCGAAGGCCAGCGCGTCCGCCGGGTAGAAGACCCGGGTGGCCAGCGAGATGCCCAGCGAGACCGGGAAGAGCAGCACCAGCAGCACGGCGACCACCGGCTGCAGGAAGGTGTAGAGCACCTCGGCCTTGCCGGCGGGCCCGTAGTGCCGCGACCTGAGGACCCGCCAGGTGTAGCGCAGGCACTGCATGTTGCCCTGCGCCCAGCGGGTCCGCTGGGTGAGGAAGCGCCGGCCGGAGACCAGGCCCTCCTGGGAGACCCGGGTCTCGTGGACGTGCGTCAGCCGGTAGCCGGCCAGCCGCAGTTCGAGGCCGGACTCGTAGTCCTCCAGCAGTGCCCGCTCGGGCCACGGCGCCCGCTCGTCCCCGGCCAGCGCGTCCAGCGCGGAGAGCCGGACGAACTGGCCGTTCCCGCCGAGGCCGACGCTGCCGGTGCGGCGGCGCAGCAGCTGCATCCCGGCGTTGCTGGCCTGGAACTCGACGTCCTGCATCCGCACCAGGTAGCGGGCGAAGCCGTTGGCGATCCGGCCGCGGCCGGGCAGCGGGCGCTCGTCGTCGGCGTTGCGCATCCGGACGCCGATCTGCACCGCGCCGGTGTCCTGACGGCCCATCGCCTTGTCGGTGGCGACCATCGCCAGCGCCCCGTGCTCCAGCTCGCCGTCCGCGTCCACCACGCCGAGCACCACCCGCTCGTGGTCGGTGCCCTCCGGCAGCCAGGCGGTGATCTGCCGGTAGGCCGCGTTCAGCGCGGCGCCCTTGCCGATCCGGGCGTCCGGCCGGCGGCGCTGCACCAGGTGGATCCGCGGGTCCTGCCCGGCGGCCTCCAGCACCAGCTCCCGGGTGCGGTCCTCGCTGTCGTCGTCGACCACCCACAGGTGCGCCTCGGGCGCGCTGCGGCGCAGCCCGTCCAGGGTCTGCCGGACCACGGCCTCCTCGTCCCGGCAGGGGATCACCAGGTGCCACGCGAACGCCCCCGGGTCGCCCGGCTCGTCCGGGCGGTTGCGCCGGAAGGCGTGCGCGGAGCCGGCCCAGTAGAGCAGGAACCGGCCGAAGACCAGGACCATGTAGGCCAGCAGCACCAGGGAGAGGAGGTGGGCGGTCCACAGCACCTGGGCCTCGTGGGCGAGGAAGAAGGAGCGCAGGACGTCCAAAGGTGGGCTCCAAACGGATGATCGACTATGAATCCATGGTGATCATCATTGGCCGCCATAGTTTTCCACTGTAACCATCAACTTTGCTAAATGTTTGCAAGGTGACCGGCCTCACCCGCTCCGAGCTCCGTGTGGGCTCCGTACACTGTCCGCGTGAGCGACAAGGCCCCGCAGAACCCGTACACGATCCGCCCCGGCAACCCGGACGCCGCCGACCACCACGGCGAGCTGCGCGAGATCGAGACCGCCCTCTCCAAGCGCTGGCCGGAGAACAAGATCGAGCCCTCGCTCGACCGGATGCGGGCGCTGATGGACATCCTCGGGCAGCCCCAGCGGGCCTATCCGGCGATCCACATCACCGGGACCAACGGCAAGACCTCCACCGCCCGGATGATCGAGCAGCTGCTCAACACCTTCGAGCTGCGCACCGGCCGCTACACCAGCCCGCACGTCGAGTCGGTGACCGAGCGGATCAGCCTGGACGGCGCGCCGATCAGCGTCGACAAGTTCATCGAGACCTACCGGGACATCGAGCCCTACGTCGAGATGGTCGACCAGCAGCAGCCCATCGCGATGTCCTTCTTCGAGGTGCTCACCGGCATGGCCTACGCGGCCTTCGCGGACGCCCCGATCGACGTCGCGGTGGTCGAGGTCGGCATGGGCGGCACCTGGGACGCCACCAACGTCATCGACGCCGCCGTCTCCGTCATCACCCCCATCGGCCTGGACCACACCGACCGCCTCGGCAACACCACCGGCGAGATCGGCACCCAGAAGGCCGGCATCATCAAGACCGGCGGCCTGGCCGTGGTCTCCCAGCAGCCGCTGGACGCCGCCGAGGCGATCCTGCGCCGCGCCGTCGAGGTGGACGCCACCGTGGCCCGCGAGGGCATGGAGTTCGGCGTGATCCGCCGTGAGGTGGCCGTCGGCGGGCAGATGGTGACGATCCGTGGGATCGGCGGCGCCGAGTACGAGGACATCTTCATTCCGCTGCACGGCGCCTACCAGGCCCACAACGCGGCGCTCGCGCTCTGCGCGGTCGAGGCCTTCTTCGGCGTCGGCGGCAAGTCCGGCGGCGACCGGCTCGACATCGACAAGGTCCGCCAGGGCTTCTCCGGCGTCTCCTCGCCCGGCCGCCTGGAGGTCATCCGGCGCAGCCCCACCGTCATCCTGGACGCCGCGCACAACCCGCACGGCGCGCAGGCCAGCGTCGAGGCGATCCGCGAGTCCTTCGGCTTCTCCAAGCTGGTCGGCGTCATCGCCACCAGCGGCGACAAGGACGCCTCCGGCTTCCTGGAGGCCTTCGAGCCGATCCTGGCCGAGGTGGTCATCACCGAGAACTCCACCCACCGCGCCACCCCCGTCGACCAGCTCGCCGCGATCGCGGTGGAGATCTTCGGCGAGGACCGGGTCCGGGTCGAGCCCCGGCTCGACGACGCGATCGAGGCGGCGATCACGGCGGCCGAGGAGGAGGACCTCGGCGGCGCCGGCGTCATCGTCACCGGCTCGGTGATCACCATCGGCGAGGCCCGCATCCTGCTCGGGAGGAAGTGACGTGCGGACCCTCTGCTCCTCCACCCTGATCGGCGAGGCACTGCTGATCATGTTCGCGGCGCTGGTCGCGATGCAGCTCTCCGACGTCGGGACGGGCACCGTCTGGGCGGTGAGCGGGGTCGCGATGCTGCTCTGCGTGCTGCTCTGCGGAGCGATCACCCGCCCCGGCGCGGTGGCGGTCGGCTGGGCCCTGCAGATCGGACTGATCCTCAGCGGCTTCATCCTCCCCACCATGTTCGGCCTCGGCGTCGTCTTCGCCGGCCTCTGGTGGTGCTCGGTCCACTACGGCCGCAAGATCGACGAGATCAAGGCGGCCCGCGCCGCTGCCGCGTAGCTTGCCGGTGGGCGGGGAACGCACGTGGTGATGCCGGGGGCGCGAGGAACTGCGCGGGTCGGAAGGCGGCACACCTGCAACTGACTCACCGTCAGCCAGTTGCAGGTGCTGCTGTTCCCCTGCGCGCAGTTCCCCGCGCCCCCGGCGCGCCGTTCACGCAAGGTAGTGTTCCCGGTGACCGACGCCTAGTCCCCAGGAGCCGTACCGTGTCCCAGCGCACTCTCGTCCTGCTCAAGCCCGACGCCGTCAAGCGCGGCCTGGCCGGCGAGATCATCAGCCGGATCGAGCGCAAGGCCGGCTGGCGGCTCGCCGCCGTCGAGCTGCGGACCTTCGACCGCGCGACGCTGGAGGAGCACTACGCCGAGCACGTCGGCCGCCCCTTCTACGAGCCGCTGCTGGAGTTCATGACCTCGGGCCCGTCCATCGCCCTGATCGTCCAGGGCGAGAACGTGATCCCGGGCGTCCGGGCCCTCGCCGGCGCGACCGACCCGCTGCAGGCCGGCCCCGGCACCATCCGCGGTGACTTCGCCACCATCACCCGCGAGAACCTGATCCACGCCTCCGACTCCGAGGCCTCGGCCGAGCGCGAGATCAAGATCTTCTTCCCGTCCCACGCCTGACGGACGGTCATCACCCGACCGGTCCCGGCCCCCTCGGGACCGGTCGGGTGAATATCGGCGTTTGATCCTCATATACGGAACTCGGAGCCCCGACACGGCGTCCCAATCCTCGGAGATGCCGTCGGGCCGCCGGAGAATGGGCGGCATCCCGTACCTCGCAGTCCGAGCAGTCCGTGACGACCGGCGTGGCTACGATGGAGCACAATTCGCGGGCCCGGTACGGCCGTCGGCCGTCACCCACCCCCATCTCCCCGCCATCTGCATCCGAGCTCGGGAAGGCACCACACACCCCATGGGCAACAACCTGTCGTTCATCGGCCGTGACATGGCGATCGACCTCGGCACGGCCAACACGCTGGTTTACGTCCGGGGCAAGGGAATCGTGCTCAACGAGCCCTCGGTGGTCGCGGTGAACACCAACACCGGCGGCATCCTCGCGGTGGGCTCCGAGGCGAAGAAGATGATCGGCCGCACGCCGGGCAACATCGTCGCCATCCGCCCGCTGAAGGACGGCGTGATCGCCGACTTCGAGATCACCGAGCGGATGCTGCGGTACTTCATCCTGAAGATCCACCGCCGCCGCTACCTGGCCCGCCCGCGCGTCGTGGTCTGCGTGCCCTCCGGCATCACCGGAGTGGAGCGCCGCGCCGTGATCGAGGCCAGCGCCCAGGCCGGCGCGCGCCAGGTGCACATCATCGAGGAGCCGATGGCGGCCGCGATCGGCGCCGGGCTCCCGGTGCACGAGGCCACCGGCAACATGGTGGTGGACATCGGCGGCGGCACCACCGAGGTCGCGGTGATCTCGCTCGGCGGGATCGTCACCGCGCAGTCCATCCGGGTGGCCGGGGACGAGCTGGACAACGCGATCGTCCAGCACATCAAGAAGGAGTACAGCCTCCTGCTGGGCGAGCGCTCCGCCGAGCAGATCAAGATGAGCATCGGCTCCGCCTTCGCCCTCGAAGGGGAGAAGGACGAGCACGCCGAGATCCGCGGCCGCGACCTGGTCAGCGGGCTGCCGAAGACCGTGGTGATCTCCGCGGCCGAGGTGCGCGAGGCGATCGACGAGCCGGTCAACTCCATCATCGACGCGGTGAAGACCACCCTGGACCAGTGCCCGCCGGAGCTGGCGGGCGACGTGATGGACCGCGGCATCGTGCTCACCGGCGGCGGTGCCCTGCTGCGCGGCATGGACGAGCGGCTGCGCCGGGAGACCGGCATGCCGATCCACATCGCCGAGAACCCGCTGGACTCGGTCGCGCTCGGCTCCGGCAAGTGCGTCGAGGAGTTCGAGGCGCTCCAGCAGGTACTCGACGCCCAGCCCCGTCGTTAAGCATCCGAACAGACAAGTCAACTGAGGGGCCCTCAGCCGTCCACAGCGGCCGGGGGCCCGGCACCGAAGGGCAGCTCCCGCACCGTGAGGGACACACGAGAGAGCCGACTACTGCTCGTCCTGCTGGTGGCGGTCGCGTTCGCGCTGATCACCGTGGACATCAAGGGCGGCGAGGGCTCTCCGCTCAGCGGTGCCCGGCGGTTCGCGGCGAGCGCGCTCGGCCCGGTCGAGCGGGCGGCCGCCGGTGCCGTCGACCCGGTCGCGGGCACCGTCCGCGCCGTCCGGGACGCCGGCACCCACCAGGCCCGGCTGGACCAGATCACCCGGGAGAACACCGAGCTGCGCCAGCGGGTCGCCTCCTCGGACACCGCCTCGGGCCGCACCAAGCAGCTGGACGAGCTGCTGCGCACCGCGGGCAACGGCGGATACACCGTCAAGGCCGCCCAGGTGATCGCGATCGGCGCGGCCCAGGCCTTCTCCTGGACCATCACCATCGACGCCGGCAGCGACGACGGCCTCACCCGGGACATGACCGTGATCAACGGCCAGGGCCTGGTCGGCCGGATCACCACCATCGCGCCGACCACCGCCACCGTGCTGCTCGCCTCGGACCCCGGCTTCAGCGCCGGCACCCGGCTGGAGGGCAGCGGCGAGATCGGCTTCGCCAACGGCCAGGGCACCGGCCCGATGAAGGTCTCGCTGCTCAACGGCAAGGCCCAGGTCAAGCCGGGGGACCGGCTGGTCACCTTCGGCTCGCAGAGCGGCCGCCCGTTCGTGCCCGGCGTCCCGGTCGGCAAGGTGGTCGAGGTCGAGGCCACCCCCGGCCAGCTCACCAAGACCGTGCTGGTCGAGCCGTACGTGCAGTTCACCCGCCTCGACCTGGTCGGCGTGGTGGTCGTCCCGCCGCGCACCGACCCGCGCGACGCCGTCCTGCCGCCGGCCCAGCCCGCCAACCCGACCGCAGGGGGGAACTGACCATGCGGATCAACCGGATCGTGCTTCCCGCCGTCCTGCTGATGCTGGCCCTGGTGGTCCAGGTCAGCGTGCTCGGACGGCTCCAACTGCCCGGTGCCACACCGGACCTGATGCTCCTGGTGGTGGTCGGCCTCGCCCTGGTCTACGGCCCGACCAGCGGCAGCGTGATCGGCTTCGCGGCCGGTCTGCTGGCCGACCTGGCCCCGCCGTCCGACCACGCCGTCGGCCGCTACGCCCTGGTGCTCTGCCTGCTCGGCTACGCGGCCGGCCTGCTCCGCCCCGAGGGCAGCCGCCAGCGCTCGGCGCTCAGCGCGCTGCTGGTGGTCGCGGTCGCCGCGGTCGCCTCCACCCTGCTGTACGCGATGGTCGGCGCCCTGGTCGGCGACACCGCCGCCCGGCACGTCGGCCTCACCGGCCTGGTGTTCAGCGCGCTGCTCTACGACGTGCTGCTGGCCCCCTTCGTGGTGCCCGCCGTGATGGCCTTGGCCCGCCGCTTCGACGGCGCCCCGGTGATCACCGAGTCCGAGGACGGCAACAGCTCGGGCCTGGGCACCCTCTCCCGCTACAAGACCACCCGGGAGGTCTCCGCACTGCCGGGCTACGGCAAGAAGCGGCGGATCCCCGGCCTCGCCAAGCGCCCGTGAGGAGCGACCACCCGTGACCAACATCCCGGAGACCGGCCGCACCCCGCGGGTGACGATCCGTCTGATCGTGCTCCAGGTCCTGGTGCTGTCCCTGCTCGCCACCCTCGGCGGGCGGCTCTGGTACCTCCAGATCCGCACCGGCAAGGAGTACACCGAGAAGGCGGCCGGCAACCACATCCGCGAGGTGGTCGAGCCGACCGTCCGCGGCGAGATCCTGGACGCCTCCGGCCGCATCCTGGCCGGCAACGAGGCCAAGCTGGTGGTCTCGGTCAGCCGTACCGAGCTGCTCCAGCAGAAGGACCGCGGCAAGGCCGTGCTGGCCCGGCTCGCGGACGTGCTCGGCATGCCCGCCAAGGACGTCCAGGACAAGGTCCGGCTCTGCGACGCCAAGACGCCGCAGCCGTGCTGGAACGGCTCGCCGTACCAGCCGATCCCGGTCACCAAGGCGGCCACCACCCAGCAGGCGATGCAGATAATGGAACGCCGCGAGGACTTCCCCGGCGTCACCGCCCAGCCCACCTCGCTGCGCCGCTACACCGGCGCCGAGGGCGCCAACCTGGCCCAGGTGCTCGGCTACCTCTCGCCCGTCACCGACGACGAGGTGCAGAAGACCAAGGACAAGCCCGGCCGGGAGCGCCGCCTGCCCGTCGACCAGATCGGCCGGGCCGGCCTGGAGTCCGTCTACGACAACGACCTGCGCGGCACCACCGGCATCGACCGGCTGGAGGTGGACAACCTCGGCCGGGTGATCGGCAGCGCCGGCAAGACCCCGGCCCAGCCCGGCAACAACCTGGTGACCTCGATCGACGCCCGGGTGCAGAAGGCCGTCGAGGACAACCTCGCCCAGGCCATGGTCGACGCCCGCAAGGTGGTCGACAAGGACACCCACCGCAACTACGAGGCCGACTCGGGCGCGGCCGTGGTGATGGACGTGCACACGGGCCGGATCGTCGCCATGGCCAGTGCCCCGACCTACGACCCCAACCTCTGGGTCGGCGGCATCGCCGGCAAGGACTACCAGGCCCTCACCAGCAAGGAGTCCAACTACCCGCTGCTGAACCGGGCCATACAGGGTCAGTCCGCCCCCGGCTCCACCTTCAAGGTGGTCTCCACCGCGGCAGCCGCCCAGGCCGGCTACTCGCTCAGCGGCAACTACGCCTGCCCCAGCTCGCTGACCTTCGGCGGCCGCGAGTTCAAGAACTTCGAGAGCAAGGGCTACGGCTCGATCAGCCTGGCCCGCGCCCTGGAGGTCTCCTGCGACACGGTCTTCTACGGCCTGGCCTACGACCAGTGGATGGCCGACGGCGGGATCAAGCCGAAGAAGGACGCCAAGGACTGGTTCTACAAGACCGCCAAGCAGTTCGGCCTCGGCGCCAAGACCGGCATCGACCTGCCCAGCGAGGCGGCCGGCCGGATCCCGGACCGCCAGTGGAAGCAGGAGTACTACGACGCCAACAAGGACGCCTGGTGCAAGCAGGCGCAGTCCGGCGGCAACGACTACGGCACCCTGGTGGCCAAGGAGAACTGCGCCGACGGCTACCAGATGCGCGCCGGTGACGCGGTCAACTACTCCATCGGCCAGGGCGACACCCTGGTGACGCCGCTCCAGATGGCCCGGATCTACGCCGCGCTGTCCAACGGCGGCACGCTCTACCGGCCGACCGTGGCCAAGGCCGTGGTCGCCCCGGACGGCACCCTGGTCCGGGAGATCGCCCCGCACGAGGACGGGAAGATCCCCACCGACGCCCGCACCCTGCAGTACATCGACGAGGCCACCAAGGGCGTCGTCGAGCAGGGCTCCGCCGCCTGGAAGTTCACCGGCGCGGGCTGGCCGCAGGGCAAGATCGAGCTGCACGCCAAGACCGGCACCGCCGAGGTCTTCGGCAAGCAGACCACCTCCTACCTGACCACCTACAGCCGCGACTACGCGGTGGTCATGACGATGAGTCAGGCCGGTACCGGCTCCGGCGCCTCCGGTGACGCCGTCCGCCGCATCTACCAGGCCATCTACGGCGTGGACGACAAGGGCAACATCGACACCGGCAAGGCCCTGCTCACCAAGCCGCAGGGCGAGCTGCCCAAGTTCAACCCGGACGGCACCGCCGTGAAGCCGGTCTCCTTCGAGCCCGGTGCGACCTTCCTCGACCCGGCGCCGAAGACCCCGCCGACGGTGCCCCTGATGCTCGCCCTCCCCGCACTGGAGCCGACCGTCCGGAGGACCCGCTGATGACCTCCTACAGCTCCTACGGGTTCCCGCCGCGGCGCGGCGCGGTCGGCAAGGCGCTGGCCAAGGACTCCCCGCTGCGGCGGCTGGACTGGCTGATGATCCTGGCCGCGCTGGTGCTCTCGCTGGGCTCCTCGCTGCTGATCTGGTCGGCGACCCGGGGCCGCGACTCGCTGACCCACGGGGACCCGCAGTACTTCCTCTACCGCCACCTCACCAACCTGGCGATCGGTCTCGGCCTGTTCGTGGTGGTGGTGTTGATAGGGAGTCGGCGCCTGCGCACCGCCGTGCCCTTCGTCTACGTGATCACCCTGCTGATGCTGATGGCCGTGCTCACCCCGCTCGGCTCCACCATCAACGGCGCCAAGGCCTGGATCCAGTTCGGCGGCGGCTTCTCCATCCAGCCCGCCGAGTTCGCCAAGCTGGCGATCGTGCTGGTGATGGCCCTGGTGCTGTCCGCCCAGGTCGACGCGGGGGAGCGGGCCTTCCCCTCGGACCGCTCGGTGCTGATGGCGCTCGGCCTGGCGGCCGTCCCGATGGCGGTCGTCATGCTGATGCCGGACCTCGGCTCGGTGATGGTGATGGGCGTCGCGATCATGGGCATCCTGCTGGCCTCCGGCGCCGCCAACAAGTGGGTCTTCGGACTGATCACCGCCGGCGTCGGCGGGGCGGTGGCGATCTGGCAGCTCGGCGTGCTGAGCAAGTACCAGATCGACCGCTTCGCCGCCTTCGCCAACCCCGCGCTCGACCCGGCCGGTGTGGGCTACAACACCGCCCAGGCCCGGATCGCGATCGGCTCCGGCGGTCTGACCGGGATGGGCCTGTTCAAGGGCACCCAGACCACCGGCCAGTTCGTCCCCGAGCAGCAGACCGACTTCGTCTTCACGGTGGCCGGCGAGGAGCTCGGCTTCGTCGGCGCGCTCGGGCTGATCCTGCTGCTCGGCGTGGTGCTCTGGCGGGCCTGCAAGATCGCCCGGCAGGCCACCGACCTGTTCGGCACGATCGTGTCGGCCGGCGTGATCACCTGGCTGGCCTTCCAGGCCTTCGAGAACATCGGGATGAACCTCGGCATCATGCCGGTGGCGGGCATCCCGCTGCCGTTCGTCTCCTACGGCGGCTCCTCGATGTTCGCGGTCTGGATCGGCGTCGGCCTGCTCCAGTGCGTCCGCACCCAGCGGCCGATAGGGATCTGACCGACTCCGTGCGCGGAACTTGACGCATCCGGGTTCGGCTACCCTGAAGGGTCACCCCGTTCCGCGTCGCAAAGGGCTCACCGCATGTCAGTCGAATCGGTCTTCCCACGCCTGGAGGCCCTCCTCCCGCACGTCCAGAAGCCGATCCAGTACGTCGGCGGCGAGCTCAACTCGACCGTCAAGGACTGGGATTCGGCGGACGTCCGCTGGGCCCTGATGTACCCGGACGCCTACGAGGTCGGCCTGCCCAACCAGGGCGTCATGATCCTGTACGAGGTGCTCAACGAGCGCGAGGGCGTGCTCGCCGAGCGCACCTACAGCGTCTGGCCGGACCTCGAGAAGCTGATGCGCGAGCACGGCGTCCCGCAGTTCACGGTCGACGCCCACCGCCCGGTGCGCGCCTTCGACGTGTTCGGCCTGTCGTTCTCCACCGAGCTCGGCTACACCAACATGCTGACCGCGCTCGACCTGGCCGGGATCCCGATGCTCGCGGCCGACCGCGGCCTGGACGACCCGATCGTCCTGGCCGGCGGCCACGCGGCGTTCAACCCGGAGCCGATCGCGGACTTCATCGACGTCGCGGTGGTCGGCGACGGCGAGCAGGCCGTGCTCGACATGAACGAGATCATCCGGGCCTGGAAGGCCGAGGGCCGCCCCGGCGGCCGCGACGAGGTGCTGCTCCGGCTGGCCCGCACCGGCGCCTTCTACGTGCCGCGGTTCTACGACGTGGAGTACCTGGAGGACGGCCGGATCGCCCGCGTGGTGGCCAACCGCGAGGGCGTGCCGTGGCGCGTCTCCAAGCACACCGTCATGGACCTGGACGAGTGGCCGTACCCGAAGCAGCCGCTGGTCCCGCTCGCCGAGACGGTGCACGAGCGGATGTCCGTCGAGATCTTCCGCGGCTGCACCCGCGGCTGCCGCTTCTGCCAGGCCGGCATGATCACGCGCCCCGTGCGGGAGCGAAGCATCACCGGCATCGGCGAGATGGTGGAGCGCGGCCTCAAGGCCACCGGCTTCGAGGAGGTCGGCCTGCTGTCGCTCTCCTCCGCCGACCACACCGAGATCGGCGAGATCGCCAAGGGCCTGGCCGACCGCTACACCGAGGACAAGATCGGCCTCTCGCTGCCCTCCACCCGGGTCGACGCCTTCAACATCGACCTGGCCAACGAGCTGACCCGCAACGGCCGCCGCTCCGGCCTCACCTTCGCCCCCGAGGGCGGCTCCGAGCGCATCCGCAAGGTCATCAACAAGATGGTCTCGGAGGAGGACCTGATCCGTACGGTCTCCACCGCGTACGGCAACGGCTGGCGCCAGGTGAAGCTGTACTTCATGTGCGGCCTGCCCACCGAGACCGACGAGGACGTCCTCCAGATCGGCGTGATGGCCAAGAACGTGATCCAGAAGGGCCGCGAGGTCACCGGCCAGAACGACATCCGCTGCACCGTCTCCATCGGCGGCTTCGTGCCCAAGCCGCACACCCCGTTCCAGTGGGCCCCGCAGCTCTCCGCCGAGGCCACCGACGCCCGCCTGGCCAAGCTGCGCGACTCGATCCGCGGCGACCGCAAGTACGGCAAGAACATCGGCTTCCGCTACCACGACGGCAAGCCCGGCATCATCGAGGGCCTGCTCTCCCGCGGCGACCGCCGCATCGGCGCCGTGATCCGCGCCGTCTACGAGGACGGCGGCCGCTTCGACGGCTGGCGCGAGCACTTCTCCTTCGACCGCTGGATGGCGGCCGCCGAGAAGGGCCTGGCCGGCACCGGCGTCGACGTCGACTGGTACACCACCCGCGAGCGCACCTACGAGGAGGTGCTGCCCTGGGACCACCTGGACAGCGGCCTCGACAAGGACTGGCTCTGGGAGGACTGGCAGGACGCGCTGGAGGAGGTCGAGGTCGACGACTGCCGCTGGACCCCGTGCTTCGACTGCGGCGTCTGCCCCCAGATGGACACCCACATCCAGATCGGCCCCACCGGCAAGAAGCTGCTGCCGCTCACGGTCGTCAACTCGTAACACAGGTACGGAACCCGGCGGTCCCTCCCGTGCGTGCTGCACGGGAGGGACCGTCAGGTCGTTTCACGGGGGGAGCCCGTTCATGGACGAGCACGACAGACCGGCCGGGGGCTGCCTGGTCGCGGCGGTGCGGATACCCGCCAGGATCCTCGCGTTCGCGGTGGTGGTGCCGGTCCGCTTCGTCTGGGAGCTGCTGGTGCTGGCCTGGCGCGCCGCCTCGCGAGCGCTGGCCCTGGCCGGCCGGGCGGCCCACACCTACCTGATCGCTCCGGTCGGGCGCGCCCTCGGCTGGACCGGCAAGGCGCTGTACGCGTACCTGCTGACACCGGTCGGGCGTGCCGTGATGGCCGTGCTGCGGGTGCTGTGGCGCGGGCTGGTGGCCGTGGGACGCGCCGTGGCGTGGACCGTCCGGCAGCTGGACGCGTACGTGCTGCGCCCGTTCGCGCGGGGCGTGGCGTGGTGCCTGACGGCGGCGGGCCGGGCGATCGGCTGGCTGGTCGGGACGCTGCTACTGCGCCCGCTGCTGTGGTTCGGCACCCGGGTGCTGGCCCCGGTCGGGCGGGCGCTGCTGGCCGCTCTGGTGGCGACCGGCCACGGGCTGGTCCGGGGTGGGCGGGCCCTGGCGGCCGCGGCGCGGTGGCTCGGGGCGACCCTGCTGGTCCGGCCGGGCGGCTGGGTCGGCCGCCGGGTGCTCCGTCCGTCCGGGCGCGGCCTGGTGGTCGCGCTGTTCGCGCTCGGAGCGGCGCTGGTCGCCGGTGGCCGGGGGCTGCTCTGGCTCGGCCGGAACGGTGTGCTGCTGCCGCTGGCCTGGCTGCTGTACTGGGGGCTCCTGGTCCCGCTGGAGTGGTTCGGGAAGTCGGTGCTGGCCCCGCTCGGCCGGGCCCTGTGGGCCGGGCTGGTGCTGTCCGCCCGGGGCATCCGGGCCGGGTTGGTCCTGCTCGGCCGCGCGTTGGCCTGGACCGGGCGGACCTTGGTGGCGGCCCCGCTCCGCTGGCTCCTGCGCTCGGTGCTCACCCCGATCTGGCACGGGCTGGTGGAGGTGCTGGCCGCCTGCCTGCGCGGACTGGTCCGGCTGCTGCGCGGTCTGCTCACGGTCCTGAACGTCCTCGCCCGGGCCCTCGGCGTGCTGCTGCGGTACCTGCTGGTGATTCCGCTGGGCCGGCTCTGGCGGGTGCTGCTGTCCCCGGTGCTCCGGACGGTCGGTCAACTGCTGGGCCAGGCCTGGAGGTTGGCGGGGCGGCTGTGGCGGTTCGCGGTGCTGCGGCCCTGCCGCTGGGTGCGCCAGGAGGTCTGGTGGCCCGTCAAGGACGAGCTGCGCCGGGCCTGGTCCTCCGTCCGGGAGGCGGCCCGGGAGGCCAGGCGGGCGCTGGTGGGCGGCACAGGCCGTACCCTTGACGCTGACAGAAGTCCGGCCGGAGCCCATCACGCGAGCGGCCGGCCCGACCCACTGACTAAGGACTGAGCGCCCTGGCACGCCGCACGCCCGACGGTCCGCCGCCCGCGCCGACGGTGCAGCGCATCCGTCTCCGCTACACCAAGCGCGGCCGTCTGCGCTTCACCAGCCACCGTGACTTCCAGCGGGCGTTCGAGCGCGCGCTCCGCCGTTCGGCGGTCCCGATGGCCTATTCGGCGGGTTTCACCCCGCACCCCAAGGTCTCGTACGCCAACGCCGCCCCGACCGGGGTGGCCAGCGAGGCGGAGTACCTGGAGATCGGCCTCGCCGAGGCCCGCGACCCGGAGGCGCTGCGCGCGCAGCTCGACGAGTCGCTGCCGCCCGGCCTGGACGTGATCGACGCCGTCGAGGTGCGCACGCCGCACTTCGTGGAGCGCCTGGAGGCCTCCGAGTGGAAGGTCCGGCTGGACCGGGTCACCGACGAGGAGGCGGCCCGCGCGATCGCCCTGTTCCTGGCCGAGGAGCGGGTCGAGGTCGAACGCCAGACGAAGAACGGCATCCGGGTCTTCGACGCGCGCGGCGCGGTGGCCGCGCTGGAGCTCCTTGCGCCGCAGGTGGGCGACGGTAACAACACCGGTACGGACGGTACGCGCGATGTTCGTAGCGCCGGACCCTGTGCGATACTGCGGCTGGTAGTACGACACGCCACACCCGCCGTACGACCCGACGACGTTCTGTCCGGTCTCCGTGCGACGGCCGACCTGGCGCCGCCGGTCCCCGCTGAGGTGACCAGGCTGGCGCAGGGGCCGCTCGACGCAGAGACCGGCACGGTGACCGACCCGCTGGCGCTCGACCGCGCCGCGGCCCCGGCCGGCTAGAGGCCGCCGGGCCGCGCGCACCTGCGTCCGCCTGGCGGGAGGAGGGCAGGCCCGGCTTCCGGGCCTTGCCGCTCCGGGCCGCCACGGCTCCCCAGGGGAGCGGGCGTCGACGCAGGCCAGCCCCTTGTGGCCCGCCACCCCGGATGGGTGGTGGGCCCGAGGACCCCTCCGGCAGCCATCCGGGACGGGGCAACGGCGCAGGCCGGACAACCACAGAAGACTGGTCGGTACCAGAAGACTTTCGACACCCCGCACCGTGCGGGGCGCCGAGCGAGACTACGAGCCCCTGTGCGGCCTCGCGTCCGCACGGCGACGCCCAGGCGGTCGGGCCCGCGAACCCGCGGCCCGGCCGGCCCGGCGGCGTCGCGACGTGCCCGGATGCGGAGCCCGGGGGCCTGACGGGAGATCCACCCGCATGCTCGATAACGAGAACAGCGAACAGCAGAACGCGCCCGAGGCCGACGCCGCCCCGCCGCGTCGTCGCCGCCGTGCCGTGTCCCGCCCGGCGGGCACCCCGCAGGGCGCCGCCGCCGAGGCCGCCGAGACGGTGCTGCCGGCCGAGACGCACGAGGCCCCCGCGGTCGAGCAGGCCGAGCCGGTCGCCGAGGCGAAGCCGGTCCGGGCCCGCCGCACCCGCAAGCGCGCCGAGTCCCCGGCCGGTGCGCCGGAGGCCACCCCGGTGGTCACCACCGAGCCCGCCGCGGTCGAGGCCCCGGCCGAGGCCCCCGCCGCCGAGCCGGTGGCCGAGGAGAAGCCCAAGGCCCGCCGCACCCGCAAGCGCGCCGAGGCCAAGCCGGCCGCCGAGCCGCTGACCGCCGAGGCCGTCGTGGCCGCCGTGCCCGCCGCCGTCGAGGCTCCGGCCGAGGCCGCCGCCGAGGCGGTGGCCGAGGAGCCCGCCGCCCCGGCCCGCCGCACCCGCCGCCGCCGCGTGGTCGAGGCCGCCCCGGTGGTCGAGGAGACCGTCGTGGAGCCGGCCGCCGAGGTGGCCCCGGAGGAGGAGCCGGAGGCGGTCGAGGAGACCGTCGCCGAGGCCCCGGTCGTCGAGCCCGAGCCGCAGCCGGTGGTCGAGGACGCCGCCCCGCCGCGCGCCCGCCGCCGTGCGGTCCGCCCGTCCACCGCGATCTTCCAGGCCCCGGTCTTCCAGGAGCCCGCTCCCTACGTCGCCCCGGAGAAGCCCGCGGCCGCCGCCGTGGTGGCCCCGGCCGCGCAGGCTGCGCAGGCCGAGCCGGTCGCCGCCCCCGCGTCCGAGGAGGACGAGTACGAGTACAGCGGCGTCGGCCGCCGCCGTCGCGACCGGCGCGCGGTCCGGGTGCAGACCCAGCCGCGCCGCGAGCAGGCCCGCCCCGAGCCGGTCCGTCAGGAGCCGGTGCGGCAGGAGACGGCCCGTCAGGAGCCGGTCCGGGCCGAGGCCCCGGCCGAGGAGGAGCCCGCCGAGCTGACGGCGCCCCAGGAGCAGCAGGACGAGTGGGAGGACGACCGTCCGTCCCGCCGTCGCCGTCGCGGTGGCCGTCGCCGCCGCCGCGGTGAGGCCGAGGAGCCGGAGGCCACCGAGCTGACCGCCGAGGAGCCGGCCGCCGAGGAGGAGGCCGACGCCGACGCCGAGGGCGACGAGGACGACGACCTGGCCGGTGGCCTGGCCTCCTCGCGCCGCCGTCGCCGCCGTCGCCGCCGCAGCGGTGAGGCGGGCGCCGAGCCGGCCGCCGAGACCACCGAGGACGGCGTCCGCACCGTGGTCAAGGTGCGCGAGCCGCGCCGCCGCTCCGCCGAGCCGTCGTTCGACCCGGACGAGGTGCAGTCCATCAAGGGCTCCACGCGCCTGGAGGCCAAGAAGCAGCGCCGCCGCGAGGGCCGCGAGCTGGGCCGCCGCCGGGTGCCGATCATCACCGAGGCCGAGTTCCTGGCCCGCCGCGAGTCGGTCGAGCGGGTCATGGTGGTCCGTCAGAACGGCCAGCGCACCCAGATCGGCGTGCTCGAGGACAACGTGCTGGTCGAGCACTACGTCAACAAGGAGCAGGCCACCTCGTACGTCGGCAACGTCTACCTGGGCAAGGTCCAGAACGTGCTGCCGTCGATGGAGGCCGCCTTCGTCGACATCGGCAAGGGCCGCAACGCGGTGCTCTACGCCGGTGAGGTCAACTTCGGCGCCATGGGCCACGGCGGCCCGCGCCGGATCGAGTCGGTGCTCAAGTCCGGCCAGTCCGTCCTGGTGCAGGTCTCCAAGGACCCGATCGGCCACAAGGGCGCCCGCCTGACCAGCCAGATCTCGCTGCCCGGCCGCTACCTGGTCTACGTGCCCGAGGGCTCGATGACCGGCATCTCCCGCAAGCTGCCGGAGAACGAGCGGGCCCGTCTCAAGCAGATCCTCAAGAAGATCGTCCCGGACGACGCGGGCGTGATCGTGCGCACCGCCGCCGAGGGCGCCAGCGAGGACGAGCTGACCCGTGACGTGCAGCGCCTGCAGGCGCAGTGGGAGGAGATCCAGAAGAAGGCCGCCTCCGGCAACGCCCCGGCGCTGCTCTACGGCGAGCCGGACATGACCGTCCGGGTCGTCCGCGACATCTTCAACGAGGACTTCTCCAAGGTCATCGTCTCCGGCGCCGAGGCCTGGAGCACCATCCACGAGTACGTCTCCAACGTGGCGCCCGACCTGACGGAGCGTCTGCAGCGGTGGACCTCCGACGTGGACGTGTTCGCCACCTACCGGATCGACGAGCAGCTGATGAAGGCGCTGGACCGCAAGGTCTGGCTGCCCAGCGGCGGTTCGCTGGTGATCGACCGGACCGAGGCGATGGTCGTGGTCGACGTCAACACCGGCAAGTTCGTCGGCCAGGGCGGCAACCTCGAGGAGACCGTCACCCGGAACAACATCGAGGCGGCCGAGGAGATCGTCCGTCAGCTCCGGCTGCGCGACCTCGGCGGCATCATCGTGATCGACTTCATCGACATGGTGCTGGAGTCCAACCGCGACCTGGTGCTGCGCCGCCTGCTGGAGTGCCTCGGCCGGGACCGGACCAAGCACCAGGTGGCCGAGGTCACCTCGCTGGGCCTGGTGCAGATGACCCGCAAGCGGGTCGGCCAGGGCCTGCTGGAGTCCTTCTCCGAGCCCTGCGTGCACTGCAACGGGCGCGGCGTCATCGTGCACATGGAGCAGCCCACCTCCCAGGGCGGCGGCGGTGGCCCGGTCGGCACGGCCGGTGAGGCCGCCGCGGGCGGCTCCAAGCGCCGTCGCCGGGGCAAGGGCGGCGCCGCGGCCGAGGAGCCGCAGGCGGTCGAGACCCACGAGCACGAGCACGACGACCTCGAAATCGTCTCCGGCGGCGAGCAGTTGGAGATCGCGGTCGAGGAGGAGCCGGTGATCGTGACGCTCCGCGAGGAGCCGCTGGTCACCCTCCGCGAGGAGCCCCTGGTGACCCTCCGCGAGGAGGAGCCGGTGGCCGTGGCCGCTCCGGCGGTCGACCTGGTGGAGATCCCGGCCGCTCCGGCCGCTCCGGCCGGGCGCACCCGCCGCCGGGCCGTCCGGAAGGCGACCGCTCCGGCGGGCACCCCCGGCGGTGCGGAGATCGTGGTGCTGCAGGCCCGCGCCGAGGCCGCCATGGAGGCCGCGCTGTCGGCCGCCGGGGCGCCCGCTGCCGAGGCCCCGGCAGTCGAGGTGGCCGAGCCGGTCGCCGAGTCCGTCGAGGTCGTCGCCGAGCCGGTCGCCACCGAGCCGGTCGCCGAGGCGCCGGTCGAGGAGGCCCCCGTCGCGGAGGCCGCCGAGCCCGAGGCCCCGGCCGAGGAGGAGGCGCCGGCGCCCAAGAAGCGCGCGGCCCGCAAGACCGCCGCGAAGAAGACCACGGCAGCGAAGAAGACCACCGCCGCCGCGGCCAAGAAGACCACCGCCCGCAAGACCGCCACCAAGCGGACCAGCGCGGCGGCCAAGAAGGCCGCGGCCGCCGAGGGTGATTCGGCGGCCGAGTAAGCCCTGGTGCCGGGGCGGTCGTTCGCGACCGCCCCGGCCCGGTAGGGGCCGGTTTGCCCAAGTGGTGGACCGTCCGTATTCTTGACCCTCGGCGTGTCTACGCCACGCTCCCGAGCACATCACCTCCCGGGCTCCGGTCCGGGGGAGGCGCCTGTGTCCGTACCCAGGCGCTGGCATCGAGAGTTTCCGACCGAGTTAGAAATGGGGTACCGCATGTACGCGATCGTTCGCGCAGGCGGCCGCCAGCACAAGGTCGCCGTCGGCGACGTGCTGGAGATTGACCGTGTTGACGCCAAGCCGGGTGACTCGGTGGAGCTCTCGACCATCCTGGTCGTCGACGGTGACGCCGTCACCTCCGACCCGTGGGTGCTCGCCGGCGTGAAGGCTCACGCCGAGGTGGTCGACCAGACCAAGGGCGAGAAGATCGTCATCCTGCGCTACAAGAACAAGACCGGTTACCGTCGCCGCCAGGGCCACCGCCAGCAGCACACCGCTGTGCGGATCACCAGCATCGACTCCGTCAGCAAGTAAGGGGATAGCGAGATGGCACACAAGAAGGGCGCAAGCTCTACCCGCAACGGCCGTGACTCGAACGCCCAGCGCCTCGGCGTCAAGCGCTTCGGCGGCCAGGTCGTCAGCGCCGGCGAGATCCTCGTCCGCCAGCGCGGCACCCACTTCCACCCGGGTGCGGGCGTCGGTCGCGGTGGCGACGACACCCTGTTCGCGCTGACCGCCGGTGCGGTCCAGTTCGGCAACCGTCGCGGCCGCAAGGTCGTCAACATCGTGGCCGTCGAGGCCTGAATCTGACATCTCGTCGGATTCCGTGGAGGGTGGACCGGAATTATCCGGTCCACCCTCCATGCTTTGAAGCAGACAACTGTTTTTCCCCATAGCTGGAGGCACACCTCATGACCACCTTCGTGGACCGCGTCGAACTGCACGTCGCCGCGGGTAACGGAGGCCACGGCTGCGCCTCCGTGCACCGGGAGAAGTTCAAGCCCCTCGGCGGACCCGACGGCGGGAACGGCGGTGAGGGCGGCAGCGTCATCCTGACCGTCGACGCCCAGGTCACCACCCTGCTCGAGTACCACCACTCGCCCAAGCGCAAGGCCGCCAACGGCAAGCCCGGCGCGGGCGGCCACCGCAGCGGCGCCACCGGCGGCGACCTCGAGCTGCTGGTGCCGGACGGCACCGTGGTGATGGACAAGAAGGGCAACGTGCTCGCCGACCTGGTCGGCCACGGCACCAGCTTCGTCGCCGCGGCCGGCGGCCGCGGCGGCCTGGGGAACGCGGCGCTCGCCTCGTCCCGCCGCAAGGCGCCCGGCTTCGCGCTGCTCGGCGAGCCCGGTGACGCCCGCGACATCGTGATGGAGCTCAAGTCCGTCGCCGACGTCGCCCTGGTCGGCTACCCGAGCGCCGGCAAGTCCTCGCTGATCGCGGTGCTCTCGGCGGCCCGCCCGAAGATCGCGGACTACCCCTTCACCACCCTGGTCCCCAACCTCGGCGTGGTCACCGCCGGCGAGACGGTCTACACCGTCGCCGACGTCCCCGGCCTGATCCCCGGCGCCAGCCAGGGCCGCGGCCTGGGCCTGGAGTTCCTCCGCCACGTGGAGCGCTGCTCGGTCCTGGTGCACGTGCTGGACTGCGCCACCCTGGAGCCCGGCCGGGACCCGCTCACCGACCTGGAGACCATCGAGGAGGAGCTGGCCCAGTACGGCGGCCTGGAGGACCGGCCGCGGCTGGTCGCCCTCAACAAGACCGACGTGCCGGACGGCCAGGACATCGCCGACCTCACCCGGGCCTCCCTGGAGGAGCGCGGCTACCGCGTCTTCGAGGTCTCCGCGGCCTCCCGCAAGGGCCTGCGCGAGCTGAGCTTCGCGATGGCCCAGATCGTCGCCGAGGCCCGCGCGGCCAAGCCGGTCGAGGAGCCCACCCGGATCGTCATCCGCCCGACCGCGGTGGACGACGCCGGCTTCACCGTCGAGGAGGAGGACGGCGCCTACCGCGTGCGCGGCTCCAAGCCCGAGCGCTGGGTCCGCCAGACCGACTTCACCAACGACGAGGCCGTCGGCTACCTGGCCGACCGCCTGGCCCGCCTCGGCGTCGAGGACCGGCTCTGGAAGGTCGGCGCCCAGGAGGGCGACACCGTCATCATCGGGCCCGACGAGAACGCCGTGGTCTTCGACTGGGAGCCCACCATGGCCGCCGGCGCCGAGATGCTCGGCCGCCGCGGCGAGGACCACCGGATGGAGACCCAGCGTCCGGCCGTGGACCGCCGCCGGGCCAAGCTGAAGGGCCGGGACGCGGCGGAGGAGGAGTACCTCGCCTTCGAGGCGCTCTCCAGCAAGCGCCCGGAGCTGGACTCCGACGAGGACTGACGTCCCGTCAGGGCCCCCGCACGCGCGTCCCACAGGGTGACATCGCGTGCGGGGGCCCCGTCGTGATCGCGTAGATTACGCTCCGTCGAACCACGTGCGGAGGGCAGCCAGATGACGGACCGGACACTGCGTCAGGAAGTGCTCACCGCACGCAGGATCGTCGTCAAGGTCGGCTCCTCCTCGCTCACCACGGCGGCCGGCGGCCTGGACGCCGACCGGGTGGACGCCCTGGTGGACGCCCTCGCCAAGGTCCGCACCCGCCCCGACGCCCCCGAGATCGTGCTGGTCTCCTCCGGTGCCATCGCGGCCGGCCTGGCCCCGCTCGGCCTGGAGAAGCGCCCCAAGGACCTGGCCCGCCAGCAGGCCGCCGCCAGCGTCGGCCAGGGCCTCCTGGTGGCCCGCTACACCGCCTCCTTCGCCCGCTACGGCCTGCGGGTCGGCCAGGTGCTGCTGACCGCCGAGGACGCCAGCCGCCGGGCCCACTACCGCAACGCCTACCGCACCCTCGACCAGCTGCTGGCGATGGGCGCGATGCCGATCGTCAACGAGAACGACACCGTCGCCACCGCCGAGATCAAGTTCGGCGACAACGACCGCCTCGCCGCCCTGGTCGCCCACCTGGTCCGGGCCGACCTGCTGGTCCTGCTCTCCGACGTGGACGGCCTCTACGACGGCGACCCCAGCAAGCCCGGCACCAGCCGGATCGAGCAGGTGGCCGGCCCCGGGGACCTGGCCGGCATCGAGATCGGCAGCGCCGGCAAGGCCGGCGTCGGCACCGGCGGCATGGTCACCAAGGTCGAGGCCGCCCGGATCGCCACCGGCGCCGGGATCCCGGTCGTCCTCACCGCCGCCCGGCACGCCGCCGACGCCCTGGCGGGCCGTCAGACCGGCACCCTCTTCCTGCGCACCGGCAGCCGCTCCGCCGACCGCCTGCTCTGGCTGGAGCACGCCTCCACCCCGCGCGGCGCCCTCCAGCTCGACCCCGGTGCCGTCGAGGCCGTGGTCTCGGGCGGCAAGTCCCTGTTGCCCGCCGGGGTCACCCGGGTGGACGGGGAGTTCTCCGCGGGTGATCCGGTGGACCTTCTTGGCGAAAACGGCCACATCGTCGCCCGTGGACTGGTCAACTTTGATGCGAGGGAGTTGCCCCGTCTGCTCGGCCGGTCCACCAAGGAGCTGGCCCAGGAGCTCGGTGCCGCGTACGAACGCGAGGTCGTCCACCGGGACGACCTGGTCATCCTGCGTGGCTGACGGGCCGGGCCCGGGGGCCGCAGCGGCGGCCGTGACACGACGTCGCCGAACAGGAGGCCGCCGGTGGGACGGAGACTGACCAGCATCGACGGCGGGGCAGGGGAGAGCGGCAGCGACGAGGCCGCCGCACGGGTGGCCGAGCAGCGTTCGCCCGTACGACGCCTGCGGCCCGGTGCGGCCGAGCGCACCGAGGAGCCGGAGCCGCCCGAGGCCCGCCTCTGGCACATCGTGCTCAGCGTCGCCGGGCGGGTCACCCCGCTCGCCGAGCTCCGCGCCGGGCTGGAGAAGCTGGCGCACGACCACTCCTTCTTCCTGACGGCCCGTTACGCGGCGGACCACGCGGAGATCCGCTACTGGGAGCAGGCCCGCGACCTGCACGACGCGGCGGCCATCGCCCTGCGCCTGTGGGGCGAGCACAAGAGCACCGCCAACCTCCCGCCCTGGGAGATCGTCGGCCTCGAGGTCATCGACCGCCCCACCTACCACAAACGCATCGCCGAGGGCTTCGGCGGACCCCCGCCGAATTTGGGCGGAGTACACCCTTGGTAGTGGCTACCCCGGGGGCGCGGGGAACTGCGCGAGTACGGAAGGCGGACCACCGCTAGATCGGGGCACGTCAGCCAGTTGCACGTGCTGCCGTTCCCCCGCGCGCAGTTCCTCGCGCCCCTGCGGGGCGCAACCCGCGCGCCCGGTCGCGTCCGTCTCACCGCTCGAAAGGCGGGCGGGCCCGGTGACGGCAGTCGCTACCCTTGCGCCATGACCAGCGACCAGACCACCAGCCCCGTCCTCGCCGTCGCGCGCCGTGCACGCGAGGCGGCCGCCGTCCTCGCCCCACTGCCGCGCCGTGCGAAGGACGCCGCGCTGCTGGCGATCGCCGACGCCCTGACCGCGCGCAGCGCGGAGATCACCGCGGCCAACGCCGAGGACGTCGCCCGCGCCCGTGAGGCCGGCACCGCCGAGTCGGTGATCGACCGCCTGACCCTCACCGACGAGCGGATCGCCGCCATCGCCGCCGACGTGCGCAGCGTGGTGGGCCTGCCCGACCCGGTCGGCGAGGTGGTCCGCGGGTACACGCTCCCGAACGGTCTGGACGTCCGTCAGGTCCGCGTCCCGCTCGGCGTGGTGGGCATCATCTACGAGGCCCGCCCGAACGTCACGGTGGACGCCGCCGCCCTCTGCCTGAAGTCCGGCAACGCCGTCCTGCTCCGCGGCTCGGCCTCCGCGTACCGTTCCAACACCGCCCTCACCGAGGTCCTGCGCGACGCGGTCGAGAGCACCGGCCTGCCCGCCGACGTGATCCAGCTCGTCCCGGGCGAGAGCCGCGACTCCGTCCAGGAGCTGATGCGGGCCCGCGGTCTGGTGGACGTGCTGATCCCGCGCGGCGGCGCCTCGCTGATCCGCACCGTGGTGGAGGGATCCACCGTCCCGGTGATCGAGACCGGCACCGGCAACTGCCACGTGTACGTGGACGCCGAGACCGACCTGGCGATGGCGGTCGGCATCCTGCTCAACTCCAAGGCCCAGCGCGTCAGCGTCTGCAACTCCGCCGAGACCCTGCTGGTCCACCGCGACGTGGCGGACGCCTTCCTCCCGCTCGCCCTCGCCGCCCTGGCCGAGGCGGGCGTCACCGTGCACGGCGACGACGCGGTGCTGAAGGCGGCCGAGGGCACCGCGGTGACGGCGGTGCCGGCCACCGAGGAGGACTGGGAGGCGGAGTACCTCTCCTACGACATCGCGGCCGCCGTGGTGGACTCGCTGGACGCGGCGGTGGCGCACATCCGGCGCTGGTCCTCCGGCCACACCGAGGCGATCGTGACCACCTCGCAGGCGGCGGCGCGCCGGTTCACCCAGCTGGTGGACTCCACCACGGTGGCGGTCAACGCGTCGACGCGGTTCACCGACGGGGGTGAGTTCGGTTTCGGCGCCGAGATCGGCATCTCGACCCAGAAGCTGCACGCGCGCGGCCCGATGGGGCTGCCGGAGCTGACCTCGACCAAGTACGTCGTCACCGGTGACGGGCACGTGCGGGGCGAGGCTACTCCGACCGTGGGCGGTGCCAACGGCTGACGTCTCGTCACGGACGGCCGCAGCCGTGGCCGTCCGTGACGCCCGAACTGCGAATAGCCACAGACAAATCCCCCGGCCGGTAATACATTGAAGCCATGGCCGAGAACCAGGGGGGCTCGCCGTTCCCGGACGGCGCCGACCACGGCGGAGCGGACGAGGAGTTCGCCACCGTGGTCCTTGACGAGGCATTCATCCGGTCCGCCGCCGTGCACGAGCCGAGTGCCGAGGAGCGGCGACTGGCCGCCGCCGAGGCCAGGTTCGAGCCCGAGACGCTGACCCTGGGGCGCGGCCCTGAGCTGCCGGAGGCCGGCGGGCTCCCGCTGGAGCTCCGTCCGCATCCGGCCGGCCTGGACGACGACCGGCGCTACTGGGACCCGTGGGCTCCCCCCGCGCGCCCCGCCCGCCGTTCCCGCTGGCGGTCCGACGGCTTCGACCCGGGCCGGGCCGGGGCCGCCCGTTCGGTGGCCCAGCAGCGCTGGCACCGGCCGATCGCCTGGGTGCTCGCGGTGGTGATGGGCGTCAGCGTGGTGGCCGTCGCGGTGGCCGCGATCTACCGGGGCACCGGTGGCGTGGAGGCCCCGGCGGGGCGCCCGGAGACGGGCACCAGCAGCCCCTCGGACATCCCCGTACCGGCTCCGCCGAGGGCGGTCTCGCTGACCGGCTGATCCCGTCCGGCCCCGTCCTCGCCGTCCGGCGCGAAGAAGTTGCGCACGGACCCTCGTGGCGCGCGAACGCCCGCTCTACCCTTGAATCATGGGTGACCCGCTCGAACCTCCGGAGGGTGTGCCCGACGGTGGTTCAGGTAACGAGGACGAGTACCGGTCCGTCGTCTTCGACGAATCGTTCGTCCGGGCTGCCCGGATCCAGGAGCTCTCGGCCCGGGAGCGGATGGGCGGCGGGTACGGGCGGTCGGCGGTCCGCCGGCGCGGGCTGGTGGGGAGCCTGCCCCGCCAGGCGCTTGCCCTGATGCTGGTGATCGTGGTGGCCTTCGCGGCCGCGGTGTACTTCGGGCTCTCCACTCCGCAGCCCCGGGCGACCCAGCCGACCGGGAACCAACTGACCGTCAGCCTGGTGGCCCTGGTGCCGAGTTCGGCCGTCACCCCGGTGGCGGACCGGCAGGCCCCGTTCGCCGGGCTGTCCGCCGACTACCGGGACGGCGCGGCCGGGCTGGCCGCGCCCGGGGGTTCGGCCACCGCCCACTTCACCAAGGCCGAGGTATCCCGGGCGCTGGCCGTGGTCGAGAAGTACCTGACCGTCTCGGCCCTCGACCCGGCGGTGCTGACGGGCCGGGGCGGCACCGAGGCGGTCCGCCGGCTGCTCACCGCGGGGGAGCAGGACCAGTTCGACCAGAGCCTGGCCACCCCCAGCGACGACCAGCACCACGCCGCGACCGGCTGGCTGGTCCGCTTCGACCCGGCCGAGGTGGCGCTGGCCACCGAGACGGTCAAGGCCGTCGGCGCGATGCGGGTGGACGAGGCGGACGCCGGGACGCTGGAGATCGGCACCGACCACACCTTCGTCTACGCGCTGCGCGCGGCGGACGAGCCCTCCGGCCCGGTCACCCTGCACACCGTCCGCCGGGCGCTCCGCTTCGAGCTGGACCGGGCGGACCTGGCCGCTTCCCGGGTCCGGGTGGTGGACTCGGTGCTCCAGGCCGGGCCGACCGCCTGCGGCACCCGGCTGGCGGCCCACCTCCAGCCGCTGCTCGGCGGCTCCGCCCCGCCCCCGGCGACCGATCCGGGCGACCACGCCCAGCCGGCCTGGACGCTCTGCGCCCCGCTCAAGCGGTGACGGGCCCGGGGGCGGACGGCCCCCGGGCCCGGGCGTTCACTCGCCGTCGGAGCGCTCCGCGCCGCTGGCGGCGGTGGGCTTGCCGGTGAAGGTGTCCCGGAGCTTGCCGCCCACCGTGCCGACCCCGCCGGCCACGTCCCGCAGCAGGCCCATCAGCGGGTCCTTGCTCTCCTTGACCGACTTGGAGTACGACTCGGCGGCCGCCTTCCACTGCTCACCGACCGAGGTGTCCGGGTCGTCGGCCCGGCGCGGGTAGGCCCCGGCCAGGATCGAGCGGTACTCCTCGCTCTCCGACCACTTCTTCAGCTGAGCGGCCCGCACCACCGCGAAGGGGTGGGTCTGCGGCAGCACCTGGAGCAGCTTGATGACGCCGTCCCGCAGGTCGCCCGCCTTCTCGTACTCCTCGGCCTGCTCCAGGAAGGCGTCCACGTTCATCTCGGCCAGGTGGTGGCCGCCGGCCAGCTTCATCAGCCCGCGCATCGAGGCCTGCAGGTCCTGACCGGCCAGCAGACCGGCCCGGTCGCAGGAGAGTTCGGCCTTGCGGAACCACTCCTTGAGCGCGGTGATCACGGCGGTGATGGCCAGGTTCCCGAGCGGGATCCAGGCGATCCGGGTGGCCACGTTGGTGAGGATCAGCAGCATGGTCCGGTAGACCGCGTGGCCGGACATCGCGTGCCCGACCTCGTGGCCGATCACGGCCCGCAGCTCCTCGGCGTCCAGCAGCTCGACCAGCCCGGTGGTGAGCACGATGATCGGGGTGTCCATCCCGATGCACATCGCGTTCACGGTCGGGTCCTGGGTGACGTACAGGTCCGGCACCTTGTCCAGGTCCAGCACGTAGGCCGCGTCCCGCACCATCGCGTGCAGCTCGGGGAACTGGCGCTCCGAGGTCTTCACCGCGGTGGCCAGGAACATCAGCCGGACGCTGCGCTCGGAGACCAGTCCGGCCAGCTTCTTCAGCACGTCGTCGAAGCCGGTGAGCTTGCGGAGCGCGACCAGGGCGGACCGGTCGGCCGGGTGCTCCCAGGCCCGGGTGGAGATCCCGGGGAAGCGCTGGCGGCGGCGGTCCGGCGTGCTGTCCTTGGTCATGTCGGTCATCTGCTGAGTACCTCCTGGGTCGTCGCCGGCACCGGCTCTCGCCCGGCCCCCGCTTGCTGTCGGTCCAACGTCCGTCTGCGTGTACTCGTCCCCGTCGGCCACCCTACGCCGGGGCCGCCGTCCGTCCCGCGCCGTAAGCGGGTCTACCCTGAGGGTCGAGCCGCCCGGACCGAGGAGAGACCCCCCGATGAACCCCGCCACCCTTGCCCAGCTGGCCGCGCCGATCTCCAACGAGTCGGGCCCGGGCCTGTTCCTGCGCATCATCCTGGTGGTCAGCGTGGTCGGCGTCGGCCTGATCGGCTGGGCGATCGCCCGGGCCAACCGGAACAACTGACCTCCCGTCCGCCCGGCCGGAGACCTCCTGCCGAGGCGTCAGACGCGGTGGGGCGGCGCGCGGTTGCGCGTAGGGGCCCCGTACGATGAGCCGGTGGGCCGCCCCCGGCCCGCGCACTGGCCCCCTCACCGACTCGAGAAGGTCCTGCCGACCATGAGCCACATCGCACTGCCCCTCCTGACCCAGCTGGCCGAAGGCGGCAGCGAGGGCGGCAACCACGAGAGCCTGAGCCCGTACCTGACCGGCGGCGCGGGCCTGTTCATCCTGCTCCTCCTCCTCTACATCACCACCCGCTTCAACCGCGACCGCTGAGCTGCGGCAGCGCGCTCCGCGCGGCCGGGCGGGCTTGCCCGGCCGCGACGGGCTTCGCGTAAGGTGTGGCGGCATGGGACAGCAGGCCAAGGCCGCCGGTGAGCGGGCACGCAAGCGCCTCGGCGTGATGGGCGGCACCTTCGACCCGATCCACCACGGGCACCTGGTCGCCGCGAGCGAGGTGGCGAGCGCGTTCCACCTGGACGAGGTGGTCTTCGTGCCGACCGGGCAGCCGTGGCAGAAGAGCGACCGGCACGTCACCCCGGCCGAGGACCGCTACCTGATGACGGTCATCGCCACCGCCGAGAACCCGCAGTTCTCGGTCAGCCGGATCGACATCGACCGCGAGGGCCCCACCTACACCGTGGACACCCTGCGCGACCTGCGGGCCCAGCACCCCGACGCGGACCTGTTCTTCATCACCGGAGCCGACGCGCTGGCCCAGATCATCTCCTGGCGCTCCTCCGACGAGCTGTTCGAGCTCGCCCACTTCATCGGCTGCACCCGGCCCGGCCACATACTCTCCGACGCCGGCCTGCCGGCCGGCGGCGTCTCCCTGGTCGAGGTGCCCGCACTGGCCATCTCCTCCACCGACTGCCGGGTCCGGGTCGCCAAGGGCGCACCGGTCTGGTACCTCGTCCCGGACGGTGTCGTCCGGTACATCCACAAGCGGGAGCTGTACGCGCGAGGGGGTACGGCGTGACGGGTGAGCAGCAGGGCGGCGGGCAGCAGGAGTGGTACCCGCAGGACCCGTACCAGCAGCAGCCGCAGCCGCAGGTCTACTACGACGCCTACGGCCAGCCGCAGTACGTCCAGCCGGAGCAGCAGCAGGCGTACGTCCAGGACCCGTACCAGCAGCAGCAGTACTACCAGCAGCCCCAGCAGCCGCAGCAGCCCCAGTACTACGACGGGTACGGGCAGCAGCAGGCGTACGTCCAGGACCCGTACCAGCAGCAGCAGTACTACCAGCAGCCGCAGCAGCCGCCGGCCCCCGTCCAGCCGGTGGCCCCGCCGCCGCCCGTGGTGCCGCAGCAGCCCGAGCCCGTGCCCGCGCCGCAGCCCGTCGCGCCCCGGCCCGCCGCCGCCCGCCCCGCCGCGCCGCAGCCCGCGACGTCCAAGCCCGGCGCGCCCAAGGCCGACCGGGACTACCCGACGGGTGAGTTCACCTTCGTGGACGAGGAGGTGGACCAGGCCGAGGACGTCATCGACTGGCTGAAGTTCGCCGAGTCCCGCACCGAGCGCCGGGACGAGCGCCGCCGCAAGCTGCGCACCCGGGCGATCGGCGCCCTGCTGGTGCTGGCCCTGGCCGGCGGCGGCACGGCGGGCTACCTGTGGTGGAAGGGCGACCTGGGCGGCTCCAGCGCCGCGGCCAAGGCGGCCGGCGGCCGGACCGTCAACGTGCTCCACCTGAAGGACCGTCAGGGCAAGGTCTCCACCGCGCTGCTGGTCAACGACCAGTCCGGCCAGAAGGCCAGCGTGCTGCTGCTGCCGGACGTCCTCAAGCTGCCCAGCACCGGTGACTCCGCCACCGAGCCGCTCGGCAAGTCGATGGACGTGCTCGGCGCGGCCGCCACCCGGGAGGGTCTGGCCACCGTGCTCGGCGCCCCGGTCGCCGGGACGTGGCGCCTCGACACCCCGTACCTGGACCGGATGGTGGCCCAGCTCGGCTCCATCAAGGTGGACACCAACGCCGTGGTGAAGGACGCCAACGGCAAGGAGCTGGCCCCGGCCGGGAAGAACGTCACGCTGAGCGGCCCGGCCGCCGTCGCGTACGCCACCTACCAGGCGCCCGGCGAGGCCACCGAGGCCCAGCTGGCCCGCTTCGGCCAGGTCATGGACGCGGTGCTGAAGGTGATGCCGACCGAGCTGAAGGACGCTCAGGACACCGTCCGCCGGGTCGGTTCGGTGCTCGATCCCTCGCTGCCCGAGGCCGCCCTGGGCGGGGTGCTGGCCCAGCTGGCCAAGCTCGACCAGAGCGGCAAGCTGACCGTCTCCACCCTCAAGGTGCAGCCCGACGGCACCCTGGACGAGGCCACCGCCGGCGCCCAGGTGAAGGAGGTGCTGGGCGGCACGGTGAGCAAGGCCAAGGCGGCCGACGCCACCACCCGGGTCAGCATCCTCAACGCCAGCGGCAGCGACGACGCCGCCGCCACCGCCGCGATCCAGGTCACCAACGGCGGCCTGGAGGTGCTGCCGACCGGGGCCAAGGCGCCGGTCCAGCCGGCCAGTGAGGTCCGCTACACCGACGACGCCAAGCAGGCCGCCGCCAAGTCGCTCGCCACCGCGCTGGGCTTCAAGGAGGACGCGGTGAAGAAGGTCACCGGCACCCAGAACGCCGACGTGGTGGTCGTGCTGGGCAAGGACTTCACGGCCCCCAAGCAGTAGCGGTCCGCCGCCGCCCCCGGTTATCCCACGGGGGCGGCGGCGGTTCGTGAGATCCTGGAAGGCGAATCCCAGACAGCCGACCGGAAGTACAACGTGACTGCCACCGAGCACAGCCAGAACCTGATCAACGTCGCCGCCCAGGCGGCCGCCGACAAGCTGGCCCACGACATCATCGCCTTCGACGTCAGCGAGGTGCTGTCGATCACCGACGCCTTCCTGATCGCCTCGGCCGCCAACGACCGCCAGGTGAAGTCCATCGCCGAGGAGATCGAGGACCAGCTGCGCGAGCAGCTGGACATCAAGCCGGTCCGCCGCGAGGGCGAGCGCGAGGGCCGCTGGATCCTGCTGGACTACCTGGACATCGTGGTGCACGTCCAGCACTCCGAGGAGCGCTCCTTCTACTCGCTGGACCGCCTCTGGAAGGACTGCCCCGAGCTGCCCATCCCGGAGGACGCGCTGGCCACCCGCAACCGGCCCGAGAGCGTGCTGACCGACCTGGCCGGCAACGCCACCGGTGACGCCGAGGCCGCCGAGGTCACCGAGGACCAGAGCTGAGCGGCAAGGCGCGGGGCCCGCGCATCGTCTTCTGGCGGCACGGCCAGACCTCCTGGAACCTCGAGAACCGCTTCCAGGGCAGCACCGACATCGAGCTGACCGACCAGGGCGTCTTCCAGGCGCAGCGGGCGGCCAAGCTGCTGGCCGGGCTCAAGCCCGACCTGCTGATCTCCTCCGACCTGAAGCGGGCCCGGCGCACCGCCGCCGAGCTCTCCAAGGTCACAGGCCTGACGGTGGACCACCACGAGGGCCTGCGGGAGACCTACGCGGGCCAGTGGCAGGGCCTGACGAACAGTGAGATCCAGGCGCGCTTCCCCGAGGAGTACCAGGCCTGGGCGATGGGCGAGCCGGTCCGCCGCGGCGGCGGCGAGCTGAGCACCGAGGTGGCCGACCGGTCCGTCCCGGTGGTGCTGGCGGCGGTGGAGAAGCTTCCCGAGGACGGCACCCTGGTGGTGGTCAGCCACGGCGGCACCATCCGCACCATGCTCGGGCGGCTGCTCGAGCTGGAGCCGGCCCAGTGGGAGCGGTTCGGCGGGCTCTCCAACTGCTGTTGGTCGGTGCTCGGCCCGGGCGTGCGCGGTTGGCGCCTGCTGGAGCACAACGCGGGCACGCTGCCGCAGCCGGTCATCGGCGACGAGACCTGAGGCAGGGGCCCCGGACCGGGCCGGATTTCGCAGTTCCGGCCCTGACCAGCTAGAGTCTTCCTCGTTCGCAGGAAAGAACGCCGACCGGAAGGAAGGCGGGAAGTCCTCCGGGTGCGGGGCTGTAGCTCAGTTGGTAGAGCGCTTGCATGGCATGCAAGAGGTCCGGGGTTCAATTCCCCGTAGCTCCACTCCGCATCGAACGGGCCGTCAGGTCCGTGCGGCACGCGGGGCTGTAGCTCAGTTGGTAGAGCGCTTGCATGGCATGCAAGAGGTCCGGAGTTCAATTCTCCGTAGCTCCACAACGACACGAAGGCCGTCTCCCTCCGGGAGGCGGCCTTCTGCGTGCTCCGGTGGCCCCCGGCAAAGCGTTTTGGGGCTGGGCCGAAGAGCGTGTAAAGTTACGGGTGTCGCCGGGGGAAACGCCGGAAAGACGCGGGGCTGTAGCTCAGTTGGTAGAGCGCTTGCATGGCATGCAAGAGGTCCGGAGTTCAATTCTCCGTAGCTCCACAGAAGGAAGAGGGCCCCTCCCGGGATCGGGAGGGGCCCTCTTCCGTTTACCCGATCGCGGCGCGACCTCCACACCGGCCCGGTACCGTCTGGGCCATGGCCGACCTGGAGCGCAGACGCAACGAGGAGCTGGCGCGCATCCTGCACCAGCTCGGCTGGAACCCGGAGCGGCTGGCCCGCGAGGTCAGCGCGGTGCTCCCGGCCGGCCTGGCGATCAGCTCCACCGCGCCCTACAAGTGGCGGGACCGCGGCATGGTGCCGCGCAGCCCGCACGACCAGACGGTCTGCGAGGTGCTCGGCGGGGCGCTCGGCATCGCGGTCACCTACGAACAGCTCTGGGGCCGGATGGGCAGCGGCCGGGGAGCCAAGACGCTCTCGCCCCGCCTGCTCACCGACCCGTGGACGGCCGACACCGCGCAGACCGCGCTCCGCGAGGCCGGGGCCGAATCCGGCCCGGTCCGGCTGACCGACCTGTTCCGCGGCGACGAGCTCCTCCAGGCCGCCAAGGACTGGGCCTCGCCGCCGCCCGAACTGACCGGCGGGGAGGGCGCGCTGAGGATAGCCGCCGAGCAGCTGGCCGACCTGCGGCTGGGCTACGAGAGCCAGCAGCGCCTGGAGCGGGCGTACGGCGGCGGCCTGATCCTCACCCTGGCCAGGGCCGAGCTGGACGTGATCGGCAAGCTGCTGGAGCTGGGCGCGTACGACGAGGCGCTCGGCCGGGAGCTGTACGGGGCGGCCAGCCGCACCGCCCGGCTGGTCGGCTGGGCCAGCTACGACCTGGGCAACGACGCGGCCGCCCAGCGGGCCTTCGTCGCCGCGCTGCGCGCCGCGCACGTCAGCGGGGACCCGCGGCTCGGGGTCAGCGTGGTCGGCTGCCTGGCGGTGCAGGCCACCTACGCGTCCGGCGGGCGGGGCCTGGACCCGGTCGCCATGCTCTCCACCGCGCTGCGCGCCGCCGACGAGGTGCTGACGCCCCGTGAGCGGGCGCTCCAGCTCGGCCGGATCGCCCGCGCGCACGGCCGCAAGGGCGAGCAGATCAGCGCCGAGGCGGTGGCCGAACGGGCCTTCCGGGCGCTGGAGGAGGAGCCGGGGCAGGTCCAGGAGCGGGCCGACCTGGAGGGGATGGTCGGCGAGGCGCACCTCTTCCTCGGCGACCACGAGCAGGCGCAGCGGCTGCTGGCCGGGGCGGTGGCGGTGCTGGCGCCCGAACGGGCCCGGGCGAAGGCGCTGCTGATGGTCCGTCTGGCCGGGTCCTACCGCCGGACCGGGGACCACGAGGAGGCGGCCCGCACCGCCGACGGTGCCCGGCGGCTGGCGGCCGGCATGCAGTCGGACCGGGTGGCGCGGGCGCTGCGGGAGTTCGACCAGCGGTCCTGAGGCGTCTCCCGGCGATCCTGAGGGGTCTCCTGGTGGGCCTGAGGGGTCTCCCGGCGGGCCTGAGGGTTCCGGCCGTGGGTCCGGGAGGTTCTCACCGCGGGGCCGGGGGTTCTCAGGAGCGCCCCCGAATACCTTGACAGCCGTCCTTGGGCGGTGCGGTACCCTGTTGGCCATGCGAACCGTGCGCCTGCTTCTTAGCCGGCCGCGCTGACCAGAGCCGGCCCGAGGGCCGGAGTCGGCGTGGCGTCCCCTCCTGCGAGGGGCTTTTTTGTTTTCCGAAGCCGCTGTTCGCGCACTGAGACCCAGATGGAGCCTGAAGGACCATGAGCGAGACGACCCCCGCCGCGGCCGAGGCCGCCGCCACCGAGCCTTACCGCTACGGCGCCGCGCTGGCCGCCGAGATCGAGTCCCGCTGGCAGGACGTCTGGGAGAAGGAGGGGACGTTCGACGCCCCCAACCCGGCCGGCACCCTGGCCGACCCGTCGGCCGGTGACGTGGTCGCCAAGCCGCACAGCTTCATCATGGACATGTTCCCGTACCCCTCGGGCGCGGGCCTGCACGTGGGCCACCCGCTGGGCTACATCGCCACCGACGTGTTCGCCCGCTACCAGCGGATGACCGGCCACAACGTGCTGCACACCCTGGGCTACGACGCCTTCGGCCTGCCCGCCGAGCAGCACGCCGTCGCCACCGGCCAGCACCCCCGGATCACCACCGAGGCTGCCATGGACAACATGCGCCGCCAGCTGCGCCGCCTGGGTCTGGGCCACGACTCCCGCCGCTCGATCGCGACGATCGACCCGGAGTACTACCGCTGGACCCAGTGGATCTTCCTGCAGATCTTCGACTCGTGGTACGACGAGGCGGCCGCGAAGGCCCGTCCGATCGCCGAGCTGGTCGCGCAGTTCGAGTCCGGCGAGCGCGAGGTCCCGGGTGGCCGTGCCTGGGCGTCGCTGTCCGGCACGGAGCGGGACGAGCTGCTGGGCGAGTACCGGCTGGCGTACTCCAAGGAGGTGCCGGTCAACTGGTGCCCCGGCCTGGGCACCGTGCTGGCCAACGAGGAGGTCACCGCCGACGGCAAGTCCGAGCGCGGCAACTTCCCGGTCTTCAAGTCCAACCTGCGCCAGTGGATGATGCGGATCACCGCGTACTCCGACCGCCTGATCGCCGACCTGGACCTGCTGGACTGGCCCGAGGCGATCAAGCTGCAGCAGCGCAACTGGATCGGCCGCTCGGAGGGCGCCCGGGTCGAGTTCGGCATCGACGGCGACAAGATCACCGTCTTCACCACCCGCCCCGACACGCTGTTCGGCGCCACCTACATGGTGCTGGCGCCCGAGCACGAGCTGGTCGACGGCATCGTCCCGGACGCCTGGCCGGCCGGCACCCACGAGGACTGGAAGGGCGGCGCTGCCACCCCCGCCGAGGCCGTCGCCAAGTACCGGGCCGAGGCCGCCGCCAAGTCCGACGTCGAGCGCCAGGTCGACGCCAAGGTGAAGACCGGCGTCTTCACCGGTGCCTACGCGACCAACCCGGTCAGCGGCGCGCTGGTCCCGGTGTTCATCGCCGACTACGTGCTGATGGGCTACGGCACCGGCGCGATCATGGCCGTCCCGGCGCACGACTCCCGCGACTTCGCCTTCGCCCGCGCCTTCGACCTGCCGATGCGCTGCGTGGTGCGCCCCACCGACGGCCGTTCCGAGGACCCGGCCGAGTGGGACGAGTCCTTCGACAGCTACGACTCGGTGATCGTCAACTCCGCCCACGGCGACCTGTCGCTGGACGGCCTGTCGGTGGTCGAGGCCAAGGCCGCCGTCACAGCCTGGCTGACCGAGCGCGGCATCGGCGAGGGCACCGTCAACTACCGCCTGCGCGACTGGCTGTTCAGCCGCCAGCGGTACTGGGGCGAGCCCTTCCCGATCGTCTACGACGAGGACGGCGTGATGCACGCGCTGCCCGAGTCGATGCTGCCGGTCGAGGTCCCCGAGGTGGAGGACTACTCGCCGCACACCTACGACCCGTACGACTCGACCTCCTCGCCGAAGACCCCGCTGTCGCGGAACGAGGAGTGGGTCAACGTCGAGCTGGACCTGGGCGACGGCCCGAAGAAGTACCGCCGCGAGACCAACACCATGCCCAACTGGGCCGGTTCCTGCTGGTACGAGCTGCGCTACATCGACCCGTCCAACGGCGAGAAGGTCGTCGACCCGGCCAACGAGCAGTACTGGCTGGGCCCGACCGAGCAGAAGCCGGGCGGCGGCGCCGACCTGTACGTCGGCGGTGCCGAGCACGCGGTGCTGCACCTGCTGTACGCGCGCTTCTGGCACAAGGTGCTGCACGACCTGGGCCACGTCTCCTCGGTCGAGCCGTTCCACAAGCTGTTCAACCAGGGCATGATCACCGCCGACGTCTACCGCGACGCCCGGGACTTCCCGGTGCCGGCGGCCGAGGTCGAGGAGATCGACGGCGAGTTCTTCTGGGAGGGCGAGAAGGTCCGCCGCGAGGCGGGCAAGATGGGCAAGTCCCTGAAGAACGCCATCGCGCCGGACGACTTCGCCGACGAGTACGGCGCGGACACCCTGCGCCTGTACGAGATGTCGATGGGCCCGCTGGACGTCTCCCGCCCGTGGGACACCCGCGCGGTGATCGGCTCGTACCGCTTCCTGCAGCGCCTGTGGCGCAACATCGTCTCGGAGACCACCGGCGAGCTGGTGGTCACCGAGGAGGAGGCCGACGAGGCCACCCTGCGGGTGCTGCACAAGACCATCGACGGCATCCGCGGCGACATGGCGGGCCTGCGGTTCAACACCGCGGTGGCCAAGGCCATCGAGCTGAACAACCACCTGGTCAAGCGCGGCTCGACGCCGCGTCAGGTGGCCGAGCAGCAGGTGCTGATGATCGCCCCGCTGGCCCCGCACATCGCCGAGGAGCTGTGGCGCCGCCTGGGCCACGAGGGCTCGCTGGCGTACGTCGACTACCCGGTGGCCGACCCGGCCTACGTGGTGGACGAGACCGTCACCTGCGTGGTCCAGATCAAGGGCAAGGTCCGGGCCCGGCTGGAGGTGGCCCCGGCCATCACCGACGCCGAGCTGGAGGCGCTGGCGCTGGCCGACCCGGCCGTGGTCGCGGCGATCGGGGACGCCCCGGTGCGCAAGGTGATCGCGCGGGCGCCGAAGCTGGTCAACATCGTCACCGGCTGACGCTGACGATCCGTCGGGGCCGGTCCTCGGGGTTTCCCTGAGCTGTCCCTGATCTCTCCTCACGGACCCCTACGACGAGGGCTCCACGGCAACCCGTGCGGTTACTGTGGAGCCCTCGGTCGGTCTCCCGGAAGGTGGCTCGTGATGGACGCGCTCGGCGTGGTGGTCGGCCTCGGTGTGCTCTTCGTGGTCGCGCTGCTGATCATGATCACGGTCGGTGCGGTGAAGGCCGGCAAGGCCGCCGCCCGGAAGCTCTCCCAGCAGGAGGCCAACGCCCGGCGGGCCATCGAGAACGCGACCTTGAAGGCCAAGACCTTCGCCAAGCCCGGGGCGCCTGGCCAGATCTCGGCCGTCCGGCTCGCGCTGCGCACCGCCCTCGACTCCACCCGCAAGGTGCTCGCGGCCGGCCTCGCCGAGGACTCCCAACTCGCCGATTCCCTGCAGCTGTTGACCAGGTTGGACGCCCACGCGGCCGAGCTCGACGGCGAGTTGAAGGCGCTGGAGCTGGAGCCCGACGCCGGGCGGGTGGCCGACAAGCTGCCCGCGCTGCGGGAGCGGGCCGAGCGGATCACGCACGCCGCCGAGTCGATGCGGTGGGCGGCCCAGGACCGGATGCAGCGCTTCGCCGACGACGAGCTGGCGCGGCTCGCGGACGAGTGCGAGACCGAGGCGGGTGCGCTGCGGCACTGGGACGCGGCCGGGCCGTCCTCGGGTGCCTCGGGGGCCTCGGGATCCTCCACCTCGTCGGCTTCTTCGGCCAAGGCGGCCAAGGCGGCCGGGACGGAGCGGAAGGCGATCAGCAACGACCGGCCGGCCACCGCCGAGCAGTTGCTCGGGCTGGCGGTCGACCTGACACAGCGTCTGCGGAAGTCCTGACCTCCGCGGCGGCCCTCTCCAGGGGTTCGGACGTCCCCCGGGTGTCCGTGGCGGGGAGGGGGGAGTAACCTCCGCCTCATGTCCCGCCGCATCGCCCTCCTGACCGACTCCACGGCCTACCTCCCCGAGGAGGCGGTCGACCGGCACCGGATCGCGGTGGTCCCGCTGAGCGTGGTGGTCGGGGGCGAGGTGCTCGCGGACGGCGTGGAGATCTCCCCGAAGGACGTCGCCGAGGCCCTGCGGGCCAAGCAGCGCGTCACCACCTCCCGGCCCAGCCCCGAGACCTTCGCCGAGGCCTACCGGGCGGCGGCCGAGGCGGGCTTCGAGGCCGTCGTCTCCGTGCACATCTCCGCCGAGCTCTCCGGCACCGTCGAGGCGGCCCGGCTGGCGGCCGCCGAGGCTCCGCTACCGGTGGAGGTGGTGGACAGCCGACTGGTCGGGATGGCACTCGGGCACGTGGTGCTGGCGGCGGCGGAGGCGATCGCGGCGCTGCAGGCCGGGGCGGCGGGCGAGGCCGGGGTGGCCGGCGTGGCCGGGGCGTCCGGGAATGTGGCCGCCGACCTCGCGGCGGTGGTCGCGGCGGCATCCGGGCGGGCCGCGCGGACCAGCGGCTTCTTCTACGTGGACACCCTGGAGTACCTGCGTCGGGGCGGCCGGATCGGTGCGGCGCAGGCCCTGCTCGGCTCCGCGCTCTCCGTCAAGCCGCTGCTGCACCTGTCGGGCGGCCGGATCGAGCCCTTGGAGAAGGTCCGCACGGCCTCGCGGGCGATCGCGCGGCTGGAGGAGATCGCTGTGGAGCGCGCGGGTGCGGACGAGGTGGACATCACCGTGCACCACCTCGCCGCAGCCGACCGGGCCGAGCCCCTGGCGGAGCGGCTCCGGGCCCGGGTGCCCGGGCTGCGCGAGCTGACGGTGCTGGAGGTGGGGGCGGTGATCGGTGCCCACGTCGGGCCCGGGCTGCTCGCAGTGGTGGTCGCGCCGCGCTGAAACTCCCTCGATCGAGGGAACTCGGCTGTCCACAACCCCGGGTTTTCCACAGGCTGGTGACGCTCTCTCAACGGGGGCGGCGGCCGCGCCTACGGTCCTGGCCATGAGAACGATGACGCCGGGCGCGGCCCGCCGACGCGAGACCACCGAGACCGTCCGTGGCCGGGTGGCCCACCTCTTCCTGCCCCCGGGGCCGCATCCCGAGGGGGAGCGGGCGGACTCTCCGACGGCGGTGTGGTCCGAAGCCTGGGACACGCCCCTGCCGTCCAGGCCGGCGGCGTCCGTGCGCGGTGGGCCGCCAGGGGAGGGCGAGGCAGCCGGGGGCGGCAGGGTGGTGGGGGAGGGCGGTCTCGTCGGGGAAGGCGGGGCGACGGGGCGTCAGGGGCGGCCGCGTGCCGGGCCGGAGGGTGCCGCGCCCGGGGCCGCCGGTGTGGTCGGGCGTCGGCTCCCGGGGGTCCTGCTGTTCGACCGGCGGGCGGTGGCCGGGCTGACCGTGCTGCTCCTGCTGGCCGTCGGCTACGCCGTGCAGCACTTCTGGCTCGGCCGTCCCGGCCGGGTCGCCGTCCCTGCGGTGGCAGCGGTCGTCGCCGCCTCCGCACCGTCCTCGGTCCGGCCGGGCGTGGGGTCGGGTGCGGGGTCGGGTGCGGGGGCGCCTACTCCGCCGACGGGCCCGACCGTCGTGGTCGACGTCGCCGGCAAGGTCCGCCAGCCCGGCCTCCGTACGCTGCCCAGCGGGGCCCGGGTGGCGGACGCCCTCACCTCGGCCGGCGGCCCGCTGCCGGACACCGTGACCGACGGGCTCAACCTGGCACGGGTGCTCACCGACGGCGAGCAGATCCTGGTCGGCGGCGCCCCGGCCGGCGCCGGTCTTCCGGCCGGGGGAGCCACCCCCGCCGTCGGCCCGCTCAGCATCAACCAGGCCACCCGTGAGCAGCTGGACGCCCTGCCCGGGGTCGGCCCGACCCTGGCCCAGCGGATCCTGCAGCACCGTCAGGAGCACGGCCCGTTCCGCTCCCTCGACCAGCTGCGCGAGGTCAGCGGGATCGGCGAGCGGAAGTTCGCCGACCTCCGCGCCCTGCTCACGCTCTGAGCCCGCCCGCCCGCGTGCGGCCGGCCACCCCCACAACCAGCCGAGCCCAGCTGACCGACCGTCACCGGCCGAGGAGGTGAACCGATGCCCACCACCACAACCGCCGCCCTCACCCGCAGCACCGCCACGGAGTCCGCCGCACCGCCGCCCGATCTGCGCCTGCTGCTCCCCACCGCAGTGGTCTGGGCGGTCACCGCCACCGTGCTGGGCCTCGGTCCGGACCACCGGCCGTACCTGCTCGGGGGAGCACTCCTCCTGGCCGGAGCCGCAGTCCTCGCGCTGCGCAGCCCGCGCCGGGCCGGTGCCCTGCTCGCCGCCGTCCTGCTGGCCGCCGGGGCCGCGGCCGCCGTCACCACCCTGCACACGGCCGACCTCCAGCGCGGCCCGATCCCCGCCCTGGCCGCCAGGGCGGCCGGGCCCGCCGCGACGGACGCCCCGTCAGCTCCCGCCGACCCGGGCCACGTCCCTTCCGCAGCCGTCCCGCCCGTCCTGACCGCGGTCGAGCTCACGGTGACGGGCGACCCCGAGCCCCGCTCCTCACACGCCCGGGGCACCACGCCCGGCCAGGCCCTGTTGGTCGTCGAGGCCACCGTCGACCGGGCCGACGGCACCCGCACCCGAACCCCCGTCACCCTGATCGTCCGCGCCCAGGACGCCGGGGCCTGGCAGAAGGTGGTCCCGTCCACCCGGCTGCGCACCCAGGCCAGGGTGCTGCCCGCCGCCGAGGGGTACCGCAGCACGGCGGCCGCCCTGGTGGTGCAGGGCCGGCCGCAGCTGCTGGAGGGGCCCGGCACCGCCCAGCGGGTGGCGGCCCGGTTGCGGGCCGGACTCCGGGACGCCAGCGACCATCTGCCCACCGACGCCCGGGGACTGCTCCCGGGCCTGGTGGTCGGCGACACCACCCGGCTGCCGCCGGAGCTAGCGGAGGCGTTCCGGGCCACCGACCTCGGCCATCTGACCGCCGTTTCGGGAGCGAACCTGGCCATCGTGCTGGCCGTCCTGACCGGGGCCTCGGCCGCCGCGAGCACCTCCGGCCGGGGCGGGCTGGCCGGGCTCGTCGGCCTCCCGCTGCGCACCACCGCCCTGCTCGGAGCCGTCCTGACGCTGGCCTTCGTGACGGTCTGCCGACCCGAGCCGAGCGTCCTGCGGGCCGCCGCCACCGGTCTGGTCGGCCTGCTCGCCCTGGCCACCGGCCGCCCCCGGCAGGCGCTGCCCGCGCTCGCCTCCGCCGTTCTGGTCCTGCTGCTGGTCGACCCGTACCTGGCGCGCTCCTTCGGCTTCCTGTTCTCCGTGCTCGCCACCCTCGGCCTGCTCACCCTCGGCCCGCGCTGGACGGCCGCGCTCCGGGCCCGGGGCTGGCCCGAGCGGCTGGCCGGGGCCGTCGGCGCCACCGCCGCGGCGCAGGCGCTCTGCGCCCCCGCCACCATCCTGCTGGCGCCCCGGATCAGCCTGGTCGCGATCCCGTGCAACCTGCTGGCCGAGGCGGCGGTGGCCCCGGCCACCCTGCTCGGCTTCGCGACCCTCGTCCTCGCACCGCTGGCCCCGGCGCCGGCCCGGTTCCTGGCCGACCTCGCCGCGGTGCCGACCGGCTGGCTGGCCGCCGTGGCCCGGCGGGGCGCCGCCCTCCCGGGAGCCCAACTCGACTGGCCCGGTGGCCTGTTCGGGTCCCTGTTGCTGGCGGTGGCGACACTGGCCCTGGTCTGGGCGGCCCGCCCGTTCGGCCACCGCAGCCGCCCCCGCACCCTGCTCGCGGCGGTGCTCCTGCCCGCTCTGCTGCTCGCCCTGCTCCGGCCGCCGTCCCTCGTGCGGATGGCCACCGGCTGGCCCCCGGAGGGCTGGCGCTTCGTCATGTGCGACGTGGGACAAGGCGACATGACCGTCTTGCCGGTGCCGGGACAGCCCGGCAGCGCGGTGGTGGTGGACGCCGGGCCCGATCCCACGGCCGCCGACCGGTGCCTCCGCCAACTCGGCGTCACGGCCGTCCCGTTGCTGATCCTCAGTCACTACCACGCGGATCACGCCGAGGGGCTCCCGGGCGTGCTGCGCGGTCGCTCGGTCGGTGCCCTCCAGGTCACCACCCTGGACTCGCCGCCGGGCGAGCGGGCCCGGGTGCTGGCCTGGGCCGCCGCCGCGCAGGTGCCCGTGCTGACCGCACGGCAGGACGAGCGGCGCACCGCCGCTCCCGGCCTCTCCTGGCAGCTGCTCTGGCCCGTCGAGCCGTTGACCCCGGCCACGCCGGGGGCGAACAACGCCAGCATCGCCCTGCTCGCCACCGTCGGCGAACCGCCCGACGCCCTGCGGATCGCCCTGCTCGGCGATCTCGAACCGCCCGCCCAGGCCGCCCTGCGAGCCCGGGCCGAGCTGCCCCGGGTGGACGTCCTCAAGGTGGCGCACCACGGATCGGCCCATCAGGACTGGGAGTTGGCCGCCGCCCTGCACCCCCGCCTGGCCCTGATCTCCTGCGGCGAGGGCAACCCGTACGGCCATCCGTCGGCCCGGACCGTGGCCCAGCTCGCCGCGCTGGGGGCCACCGTCCTGCGCACCGACCGGGCCGGAGCCGTCGCGGTCCTCGGCACCCGCGACACCCTGCACGCCGTCACCCGGGGATCCGGCGCCCCCGCCCGTGGTGCCCCTGTGCACGGCACTCCCGACAGTGGCACCCCCGCTCACGGTGCCCGTGCTGACGGCACCCCCGCCCCCGCTCACGGGGCCGACGGTGACGGTAGCGGCGTGCAGGGTGCCGCAGGGTCACCCGGCGGGGCTGAACCGCTCCGTCCCCACCACCCGCAGCAGCTCCAGGTGGTTGATGTCCGCGGTTCCGGGCGGCGGCGTGAAGATCAGCAGTCGCTGGTCCTCGCCGGGTGTGAGCAGTGTCTGGCAGTCGAGGTTGATCGGCCCGATGGCCGGGTGGTCGACCCGCATCCGGCTGGTGCGCCGGACGGCCACCTCGTGCAGCTCCCAGAGCTCGCGGAACTCCTCGCTGGCCTCGGAGAGCCGCTGCACCAGCGCGGTCGAGGCCGCGTCCCCGGCCCGGCGGGCCACCGCCGCCCGCAGGTCGGCGACGTGCACCCGGCCGAGCCGGTCGTGCTCGTCGGCCGGGTAGGCGGCCCGGACGGTGGGGTCGGTGAACCAGCGCCAGACCACGTTCCGCTGGTCCTCCCGGATCGAGCAGACGGTGCCGAAGAGGGCGCTGGCCATGTCGTTCTGGGCCAGCACGTCACCCAGGTCGCTGAGCAGTTGGGCCGGGGTCTCCTTGAGCTGGTCGAGCAGGTAGAGCAGCCCGGGCTGGATGAAGGTGCCGTACTGGCGCCCGGCCGGCGGCCGCTGGCCGGCCAGCAGGTAGAGGTGGTCGCGCTCGTCCTCGCTCAGCCGCAGCGCCCGGGCCAGCGAGGCGAGGATCTGCGGCGAGGGCTGCGGGCTGCGGGCCTGTTCCAGCCGGATGTAGTAGTCGGCGGACATCCCGGCGAGCTGGACGACCTCCTCGCGCCGCAGCCCGGGGGTGCGGCGCCGGGAGCCGGCCGGCAGGCCGACGTCCTGCGGGTTGATCCGCTCACGGCAGCGGCGGAGGAAGTCGGCGAGTTCGCGGCGGTCCATGTCCATGCGGTCCATGATCGCGGCTCGGCTGACGGGGTGCCAGGGATTCCCGGTCCCACCCTGGTTGGGCCGGCGACGGCCGGGTCGGAGCCCTGGTCGGCGCTCCGGCGGGCGCTTCGGCGCGTGGCCTCCCCGGCGGCCCCCGCCGAGGGGCGGGGGCCCGACCGGGTGGGGCCGGAGCGACGGGTGCCGGTGCGGTGGGGGCCGGTGCGGTGGGGAGTGCCGAGGCTCAGGCCTCCTCCCGCCAACCCTCCTGGTCGGTGGCCAGCTCGTCCAGGGCGCGCAGCTGAGCCGGGGTCCAGCCGTCCTCGGGGGCCTCCACGGCCACGACCCACTGGGCGTCCTCGGCGTCGTCCTCGCCGGCCAGGGCGTCCCGGGCCACCTCGATCTCGCCCAGGTCGGGCCAGCGGGCGGAGAGTTCCTCGGCGACCTCGTCGGCGGCGTCGCGGTCGGGGAACACAAGCAACTGTCGGGTGTCGTTCATGGTCACGGGGACCATTGTGCACAGCCGTCGGGATGCTGTCGGCAGCGCATGCGATCCTGGTAGGCGATGGCCAGGAAGAGTGCACCCGATGACCTGCTCGCCCCGCTGACCCTCGCGGTCGGCCAGGAGGAGCTGCTGCTCGACCGCGCGGTCGCGGCGGTGGTGGCCGCGGCCAAGGAGGCCGATCCGGACACGGACGTGCGGGACCTCCCTCCGGGTGGTCTCCAGCCCGGTGGCCTGGCCGAGTTGACCACCCCCTCGCTCTTCGCGGAGCGGAAGGTGATCGTGGTCCGCGCCGCCCAGGACCTCTCCGCCGACTCGGTCAAGGAGGTCAAGGCGTACCTGGAGGCCCCCGCCGAGGAGGTCATCATGGTGCTGGTGCACGCCGGCGGGGCCAAGGGCAAGGGTCTGCTGGACGCGGGGCGGAAGGCCGGCGGCCGCGAGGTGGCCTGCGCCAAGCTCACCAAGGCGGGCGAGAAGCTGGCCTTCGTCAAGAACGAGTTCCGCACCCTGGGCCGGTCGGCCACCCCGGAGGCCTGCCAGGCGCTGCTCGACTCACTCGGCAGCGACCTGCGTGAACTGGCCGCCGCCTGCAGCCAGTTGACCTCCGACGTCGAGGGGGCGATCGACGAGACGGTGGTCGCCAAGTACTACAGCGGCCGGGCCGAGGCCACCGGCTTCGAGGTGGCCGACCTGGCCGTCACCGGCCGGGCCGCCGAGGCCCTGGAGCGGCTGCGCTGGGCCCTGGCGGTAGGCCAGCCGCCCACCGGCATCACCTACGCACTGGCCTCCGGCGTCCGCTCCATCGGCCGCCTCGCCACCGCCGGGCGGAACATGCGCCCGGCCGACCTGGCCCGCGAGCTCGGCATGCCGCCCTGGAAGGTGGACCGGGTCCGCCAGCAGATGCGCGGCTGGACGGGCGACGGCGTGGCCGCCGCCCTGACCGCCGTCGCCCAGGCGGACGCGGCCGTCAAGGGCGGCTCCGACGACCCGGCCTACGCCCTGGAGCGCGCCGTGGTCGCCGTGGCCCGCGCCGCCCGCGCGGGCGCCCGCCCGTACTGACGGGCCCACCACCGACCGCCGCTGACGGTCGTTCGGCCCGCCCTTCACCGCGCGGCCCGGTCCTCCGCCTCCGCTGAGGCGCCACCGGATCAGACGCTGCTCTGCCCCAGGGCGCGCAGCAGGTCCCGGCTGTCCATCAGCAGCGCCTGCCGGATGGTCTCCCGGTCCGGTTCGACGCCCTTGCCCTCCTGGTAGGAGCCGGACCAGCTGAGGTAGTAGGTCAGCGCCCCGTCGCGGACGTAGAGCACCTGGGTGAGGTAGTGCCAGCTCCGGTCCGAGCTGCTGCGGTCGTCCAGGAAGCCGACGTAGGCCTGCTCGCCCAGCTCCGGCACCTCGGTGATCTGGTAGTGGCGCTGCCGCAGCCCGGACTGCTGGGCCTCGAACTCGGCCCGCGGGTCGACCCGCCGGTGCAGCTGGGCCTGCATGTAGAGGGAGGAGTACTCCGTCTCGCCGGCGCTCTTCTTCAGGTACTTGCTGCAGTACATGTCGTCCAGCGCCGCGTGCCGGGTCGAGTAGTGGTACGGCGTGCCGGACTGCGCGGGGTACAGCTGGGAGAAGCGGTTGAGCTTCGCGGTGGTGCACAGGTCGTCGACCACCCGGTAGGCCTTGAGGTCCGGCGCGAGCCCGTCCGGCAGGGCGACCAGGCCCGGCACGGTGAGCACGGCGGCGGCCCAGATCGCCGAGGCCAGTGCGGCGCCGGCGGCGCCCCAGACCAGGTGCCGGCGACTGCGGCGCGGCGGGCGCCGGTAGGGCGGCGGTGGTCCGTACGACCGGTCGCCGTCCGTCCGGGTCGGTACCTGATGCGTCATCTGATGAGCCCCCAAACCGGGATCCGCACGGAGCGCGTCGCACGAACCATATCGGTGACCAGGGCATGGCAGAACGTGAGGGAGCATCAGGTCCGCCCCCGGAAGGGCCCCGGGAACGCCGACAGGCGCCGCGGCCGGAGCCGCGACGCCTGTCGCTGTACCGCACCCGCGTGGCGAACGCAGGCCGCGTGCGGTACGGAGTCACTACGCCTCACGTGTTCCGGGTAGAGGGCCGGAAGTTGACGCGAGGGGAGTTGGGCGGCGGAGGCGGGTAGAGGGCCGCCGGTCACGCCACCCGGGGGGTGCCGTCAGATCAGGCCGCGACGAGCTTGGTGATCGCGGACTTCTTGTTGGCGGCCTGGTTCTTGTGGATGATGCCCTTGCTGGCGGCCTTGTCGAGCGCCTTGGAGGCGACCTTGGCCAGCTCGGCGGCCTTCTCGGTCTCGCCGGCGACAGCGGCCTCACGGGCCTTGCGCAGGGCGGTCTTGAGGGAGGACTTGACGGCCTTGTTGCGCAGGCGCGCCTTCTCGTTGGTCTTGTTGCGCTTGATCTGGGACTTGATGTTCGCCACGAAAGTGCCTCAGCTTTTGTCTGGAAGTTGAACGGGTCGCACCCGGCGGGCAGCTGAGAGGGCATACCTGTGCCGAGTGCAGCGGCCAACGCTACCAAAGCCCCCGCGCGCCCCCCAAACCGGCCGGGCCGTGACCGCGTCCGCGGCTACGCCGTGAGCAGCGCCTCGCCGTAGTGCTCGACCTCGGGGAACGGCTCGTAGAAGTGGTGCAGCAGCCGGCGCCACTCCTGGTACTCGGCCGAGCCGCGGAAGCCCTCGGTGTGGTCCTCCAGGGTCTCCCACTCCACCTGGAGCAGGAAGCGGGAGCCGCGCCCCTGGTCCAGGCAACGCCGCAGCTCCAGCGAGCGGAAGCCGCGCTGCACGGCGATCAGCGGGCGGGCCTCGGCGAAGGCGGCCAGGAAGGCCTCCTCCTGGCCGGGGCGGACGTCGAGCAGGGCACTCTCCAAGATCATGGCCCCTGATCCTGCCCCAGCGGGAGGAGTTGCGGAAGAGCTGAACGGCGGGCCGCACCGCGGCCGTGGGAGGATGGACGGAATCACATCGACCGCCCCGAGGACCAAGGTGCCCGCGATCCCGAGCAACGTGCCAGAGCCCAGCCGTACCGACCCGGCGCTGATCCGCAACTTCTGCATCATCGCCCACATCGACCACGGCAAGTCGACGCTCGCCGACCGGATGCTGCAGATCACCGGCGTGGTCGACCCCCGGCAGATGCGCGCCCAGTACCTCGACCGGATGGACATCGAGCGCGAGCGCGGCATCACCATCAAGTCCCAGGCGGTCCGTCTGCCGTGGGCGCCGAAGACCGGTGACCAGACCGGTCAGACGCACATCCTGAACATGATCGACACCCCGGGCCACGTGGACTTCACCTACGAGGTGTCCCGCTCGCTCGCCGCGTGCGAGGGCACCATCCTCGTGGTGGACGCCGCCCAGGGCATCGAGGCGCAGACCCTCGCCAACCTGTACCTGGCGCTGGAGAACGACCTCACGATCATCCCGGTGCTGAACAAGATCGACCTTCCGGCCGCCCAGCCGGAGAAGTACGCCGCCGAGATCGCGCACATCATCGGCTGCGAGCCGGAGGACGTGCTCAAGGTCTCGGCCAAGACCGGCCTCGGCGTCGAGGAGCTGCTCGACCACATCGTCGAGAAGATCCCGGCCCCGGTCGGCGTCAAGGACGCCCCGGCCCGCGCGATGATCTTCGACTCGGTCTACGACTCCTACCGCGGCGTGGTCACCTACGTCCGAGTGGTCGACGGTCAGCTCACCAAGCGCGAGCGGATCGCCATGATGTCGACCGGTGCCACCCACGAGCTGCTGGAGATCGGTGTCATCTCGCCCGAGCCGAAGGTCGCCGACGGCCTCGGCGTCGGTGAGGTGGGCTACATCATCACCGGTGTGAAGGACGTCCGGCAGTCCAAGGTCGGTGACACGATCACCTCGATGCACAAGGGCGCCACCGAGCCGCTGGGCGGCTACAAGGACCCGCGTCCGATGGTGTTCTCCGGCCTCTACCCGCTGGACGGCTCGGACTATCCGCTGCTGCGCGACGCGCTGGACAAGCTGCGCCTCAACGACGCCGCCCTGGTCTACGAGCCGGAGACCTCGGTCGCGCTCGGCTTCGGCTACCGCTGCGGCTTCCTCGGCCTGCTCCACCTGGAGATCATCCGGGAGCGCCTGGAGCGCGAGTTCAACCTCGACCTGATCTCCACCGCGCCGAACGTGATCTACCGCGTGGTGATGGAGGACGGCACCGAGCACACCGTCACCAACCCGAGCGAGTTCCCCACCGGCAAGCTGGCCGAGGTGTACGAGCCGGTGGTGCGCGGCACCATCCTGGCGCCGAACGACTTCGTCGGCGCGATCATGGAGCTCTGCCAGGCCCGCCGCGGCAACCTCCAGGGCATGGACTACCTCTCCGAGGACCGGGTCGAGCTGCGCTACACCCTGCCGCTGGCCGAGATCGTCTTCGACTTCTTCGACCAGCTGAAGTCCAAGACCCGCGGCTACGGCTCCTTCGACTACGAGCCGATCGGCGAGCAGAGCGCCAACCTGGTGAAGGTCGACATCCTGCTGCACGGCGACGCGGTGGACGCGTTCTCCGCCATCGTGCACAAGGACAAGGCCTACAACTACGGCGTCATGATGGCCGGCAAGCTCCAGAAGCTGATCCCGCGTCAGCAGTTCGAGGTGCCGATCCAGGCCGCCATCGGCTCCCGGGTGATCGCCCGCGAGACGGTCCGCGCCATCCGCAAGGACGTCCTCGCCAAGTGCTACGGCGGTGACATCTCCCGCAAGCGCAAGCTGCTCGAGAAGCAGAAGGAGGGCAAGAAGCGCATGAAGATGGTCGGCCGGGTGGAGGTCCCGCAGGAAGCCTTCATCGCCGCGCTCTCCACCGACGCGGACGCCCCCAAGGGCGAGAAGAAGTAGTCCCGCGGTCAGCGCGAAGGGCCCCCTCCCGGCGGGAGGGGGCCCTTCGGCGTCTCAGCGCAGGCCCTTGATGATCACCTTGAGGATCAGGCTCTTGGTCCAGCGGCCGAGCGCGCCGGTCAGCACGGTGTCGCGCATCGAGTCGTCCGGGTGGACCAGCTGCACCAGCCCGTCCCGGCGGCCCAGGCTGATGCACTGGAGCTGGTACTTGAAGGCGAAGGGCTTGGCGGTCCGCCCGGCCAGCAGGTCACCCAGGTAGCCGCCCTGCGGCAGGGCCGAGACGCAGCCCATCCGCAGTTCGCCGACGCCCTCCACCCTGACCTGGGCGGCGTCGCCGACCACGTGCACGTCCGGGTGCGAGACCGAGCGCAGGTACTCGTCCACCACCGCCCGGCCGTCGGGGGTGACCGCCAGCCCGGCCTCGGCGGCCAGCTCGCGGGGCTCGAAGGCGGCGGCCCAGGCGACCAGGTCGGCGTCGATCGCGCCCTCGTCGGTGCGCACCCCGGCGGCGGTCACGGCGGTCACCGCGCGGCCCTCGTGCGCCTCGACGCCGAGCCGCTCGAAGACCCGCCGCACGTGGGCCCGGCCCTTGGCCGAGAGGTGGTGGCCGACCGGGGTGGCCGAGACGACGCGGACCTTCCAGGCGGGGTGGGCCTCGGCCAGCTCGGTGGCCAGCTCGATGCCGGTGAGGCCGCCGCCGACCACCGCGACGGTGCCGGGCTTCGCGGCCGCCCTCATCCGGGCGGCCAGCTCGGCGGCCCGCTCGGCCGGGTAGGCGTGCTCGGCGGCGCCGGGGACGCCGTGCCAGGCGGTGCGGCTGCCGAGCGCGTACACCAGGGTGTCGTACGAGAGCACCTCGCCCGAGTCCAGGAAGACCTTGCGGCCGTTCAGGTCCAGCTCGGTGGCGAGGGCCTGCTTGTGGGTCACCTGACGGTCCGCCAGCACCTCGGCCAGCGCGGGGCGGTGCTCCGGGTGGCCGGCGAAGGTCTCGTGCTGCCGGACCCGGTTGAGGAAGCGGGCCTCGGGGGCGACCAGGGTGACCCGGTGCTTCTTGCCGGCCCGGGTCGCCGCCGACAGGCCCGCGTAGCCGGCGCCGATCACGACGATGTGCTGCTGCTGGGTGGTCATCCCGTCCTCCTGCGGAGCGCTTCTGGTTGCGTACGGCAGGAGGACGGGACAGCCGCTCAAGGTGTGACGGTGATCCGGGTCACATGGGTGAGCTTCTCCGGGTTGACCACGACGTGGGCCTCGGTGATCCGGCCGTCGGCCAGCTCGAAGACGACCACGCCGAAGACGGTGCCCGCCGCGTCGTGCCAGGCCATGCCGGGGACCCCGTTGACCAGGACGGTGGTCCAGCCGACCCCGGGCTCCGGGACCACGTACTTGGCGAACAGGCCCGTGACCAGCCGGGAGACCTTGTCCGCGCCGGTGATCGGGCGCACGCCCGCCGAGACGATGCCGCCGCCGTCGGAGTGCCAGACCACGTCCGGGTCGAGCAGCGCGACCAACCCCTGGATGTCGCCCTGGGTGGCCGCCGAGGCGAAGGCGGAGACCACCTCGCGGTGCGCGGCGCGGTCCACCGTGCCGCGCCGGCCGCCGTTCTTCATCCGGCGCCGGGCCCGGGAGGCGAGCTGGCGGGTGGCGTCGGGGGTGCGGTCCAGCGAGCCGGCGATCTCCTCGAAGCCGATCGAGAACACGTCGTGCAGCACGAAGGCGGTGCGCTCGGCGGGGGTGAGCTGCTCCAGCACGGTGAGCAGGGCCAGCGAGACCTCCTCGCCCAGCTCGGCCAGGTGCGCGGGGGAGGCGTCCTCGGAGACCACCGGCTCGGGCAGCCACTCGCCGTAGTACGACTCGCGGCGGGACCGGGCCGAGCCCAGCTGGTCGTAGCAGAGCCGGGTGACCACCGTGGTCAGGAAGGCGCGCGGCTCCTGCACCTTGCTCCGGTCGGTGGCCCGCCACCGCAGCCAGGCCTCCTGGAGGATGTCCTCGGCGTCGCTCACCGATCCCAGCAGCCGGTACGCCACCGAGCCCAGGTAGCGCCGCAGCGCCTCGAACTCGTCCACCCCTGACGTGTCATCAATCACCCGGCCACCGTACCCAATCAGCCGCCGGCCGAGACCAGCAGGCGGCGCAGCAGGTCGTTGAGGGTGGCGGTCTCCTCGGGGGTGAGCACCGCGATGGTGCGCTGGTAGACCTCGACGCCGGGGCCGACGGCGCGCTCGACCATGCCCAGGCCCTCCTCGGTGAGGGTGATCCGCAGGCCGCGCCGGTCGTTCGGGTCGGGGGAGCGGGTGATCAGGGCGGCCCGCTCCAGCTTGTCCAGACGACCCGTCATGCCGCCGGTGGTGACCATCAGGGTGGCGGTCAGCTCGCGGGGCGAGAGGGTGTACGGCTCGCCGGAGCGGCGCAGGGTGGCGAGCACGTCGAACTCCCCGCGCCCGATGCCGTGGTTGGCGTGCACCTGGGTGACCGAGTCGGTGACGGCGCGGGAGATCCGGCCCATCCGGCCGAAGACCTCCATGCCCTCGGTGGAGAGGTCGGGGCGGACCGCGTTCCACTGGGCGGCGATGGCGTCCACGGCGTCGGGCGCGGGGGGAGGGGGCTGCTCGTTCATGCGGAAATTCTGCCACAGGAAAGTGACTTGACGACAAGTAGCTTGATGGTAAGTTACTTTCATGCTTCCGAACTCGCGCACCCTGGCCCTCACCGCACTGGCCCCGCTCGCCTGGGGCTCCACCTACCTGGTCACCACCGAGTACCTGCCGCCGGACCGTCCGCTGCTCACCGCCACCCTGCGCGCCCTGCCCGCCGGACTGCTGCTGCTTGCCTTCGCCCGGCGGCTGCCCAAGGGCGCCTGGTGGTGGAAGGCGGCCCTGCTGGGCGCGCTGAACATCACCGTCTTCATGGCCCTGCTGTTCGTCGCCGCCTACCGCCTGCCCGGGGGAGTGGCCGGCGTCCTGGGCGCGATCCAGCCGCTGGTGGCGGCCGGGCTGGCCGTTCCGCTGCTCGGCGAGCGTCCCGGCGGCCGGGCCGTGCTGGCCGGGGTGGCCGGGGTCTTCGGGGTGGCGCTGGTGGTGCTCCGGGCCACCGCACAGCTGGACACCGTCGGGGTGCTGGCCGGGCTCGCGGGAGCCGGGGTGATGGCGCTGGGCACCGTGCTGACCAAGCGTTGGGGCCGTCCCGAGGGCGTCGGACCGCTGGCCGTGACCGGCTGGCAGCTCACCGCCGGCGGCCTGCTGCTGGTGCCGATCGCGCTGCTGGCGGAGGGCGCTCCGCCCGCGCTGACCGGCACCAACCTGCTCGGCTACCTCTACCTCGCGGTGCCCAACACCGCGGTCGCCTACTGGGTGTTCTTCCGCGGCGTCGGCAAGCTGCCCGCCTCCTCGGTGGCCTTCCTCGGCCTGCTCAGCCCGGTCTCGGCCACCGTGCTCGGCTGGGTCTTCCTGCACCAGTCGCTGACCACCGTTCAGATGCTGGGCATGGCGCTGGCGCTGGGCAGCACCGTGGCGGGCGCGCTGTTCGCCGCCAAGCGCGGCGCGGCCGGCCGGGTGGTGGCGCAGGCGAAGCCCGCTCCGGTGGCCGCAAAGGTCCGGGCCCGCCTCGGAAGCTGAGACGGGCCCGGTACGCAGGGGGCGGTGAGGAGGCCGGGGTCAGTCGACCTCGGCCACCGCCTGGCTGAACTGGGCCTGGTAGAGGCGGGCGTAGGCCCCGTCGGCCGCGATCAGTCCGTCGTGGGTGCCCTGCTCCACGATCGAGCCGTCCTCCATCACCAGGATCACGTCGGCGTCCCGGATGGTGGAGAGCCGGTGCGCGATCACGAAGCTGGTCCGGCCGCTGCGCAGCCGGGCCATCGCGCGCTGGATGAGCACCTCGGTGCGGGTGTCGACGGAGGAGGTGGCCTCGTCGAGCACCAGGATGGACGGCTGGGCCAGGAAGGCCCGGGCGATGGTGATCAGCTGCTTCTCGCCCGCGCTGACGCCGGTGCCCTCGTCGTCGATGACGGTGTCGTAGCCGTCCGGGAGCGTCCGGACGAAGCGGTCCACGTGGGCCGCCTTCGCGGCCTCCACCACGGCCTCCCGTGATGCTCCGTCAGCCCCGTACGCGATGTTCTCCGCGATGGTGCCGCCGAACAGCCAGGTGTCCTGGAGCACCATGCCGATCCCGGACCGGAGCTCCTCCCGGGACATCGCGGTGATGTCCACGCCGTCCAGGGTGATCCGGCCGGAGGTCGGGTCGTAGAACCGCATCAGCAGGTTGACCAGGGTGGTCTTGCCCGCCCCGGTCGGGCCGACGATGGCCACCGTGTGGCCGGGCTCCACCTTGAGCGAGAGCCCGTCGATCAGCGGCTTGGCCGGGTCGTAGCGGAACGAGACGTCCTCGAAGGCGACCAGCCCGCGCAGCTCCTCGGGGCGCTCGGGGCGGACCGGCTCGGCGGACTGCTCGGGGGCGTCGAGGAGTTCGAAGACCCGCTCGGCCGAGGCCACGCCGGACTGCACCAGGTTGGCCATCGAGGCCACCTGGGTGAGCGGCTGGCTGAACTGCCGGGAGTACTGGATGAAGGCCTGCACGTCACCGATGGAGAGCGCGCCGGAGGCCACTCGCAGACCGCCGACCACGGCGACGAGCACGTAGTTGAGGTTGCCGATCAGCATCATCGCGGGCTGGATGATCCCGGAGATGAACTGGGCCTTGAAGCTGGCCTGGTAGAGCGCCTCGTTCTCCTGGCGGAAGGTCTCGGCCGCCTCCTTCTGCCGCCCGAAGACCTTGACCAGGGCGTGCCCGGTGTACATCTCCTCGATGTGGGCGTTGAGCGTGCCGGTGCTCTTCCACTGGGCGATGAACTGCGGCTGCGCGCGCTTGCCGACCTTGGTGGCGACCACCACCGAGACCGGGACCGAGATCAGCGCGATCAGCGCCAGCAGCGGAGAGATCCAGAACATCATCGCCAGCACGCCGACGATGGTGAGCAGCGAGTTCACCACCTGGCCCATGGTCTGCTGCATGGACTGGCCGATGTTGTCGATGTCGTTGGTGGCCCGGCTGAGCACCTCGCCGCGCGGCTGCTTGTCGAAGTAGCTGAGCGGCAGCCGGGCGAGCTTGCCCTCGACCTCCTCGCGCAGCCGGTACACCGCCCGGTTGATGGCGGTGGCGGCCAGCCGGCCCTGCACGATGCCGAACACCGCCGACAGCAGGTAGATCAGCAGCGTCCAGCCGAGCACGGTGCCGATCGCGCCGAAGTCCATGCCCTGGCCGGGGACGAAGTCCACCGCGCCGAGCAGGTCGGCCACCCCGCCCTGGCCGCTCGCCCGCAGGCCGTCCAGCACCTGGGCCTTGTCCACCCCGGGCGGGGTCTGCCGGCCGACCACCCCGGCGAAGATCAGGTCGGTGGCGTGGCCGAGCACCTTGGGGCCGGTCACGGCCAGCCCGATGCTCAGCACACCGAGCGTCAGCACCCCGGTCAGCAGGGCCCGTTCGGGCCGGAGCATGCCCAACAGGCGCTTGGAGGAGCCCTTGAAGTCCATCGACTTCTCGGTGCCCTGGCCGCCCATGAAGCGGCCCGGCCCGGCCGGCCCGCGGCGGGCGGCGGCGGTCTGCGAGTCTGAGCCGCCCGCCCCGTCCTTGCTCAGGTCCGGCTTCCCGCCCGGCTTCTGAGGACCCGTCGGCCCCTTCCCGGTAGTCACGCCGCCTCCTGCTCGGTGAGCTGGGAGAGCACGATCTCCCGGTACGTCGGGTTGTCGGCCATCAGCTCGTGGTGGGTGCCGGTGCCGACCACGGCACCTTCGTCCAGCACCACGATCCGGTCGGCGTCGCGGATGGTGGAGACCCGCTGCGCCACGATCAGCACCGCCGCCTCGGCGGTCTCCCGGGCCAGCGCGGCCCGCAGCCGGGCGTCGGTGGTGTAGTCGAGGGCGGAGAAGGAGTCGTCGAAGAGGTACACCTTCGGACGGCTGACCAGCGCGCGGGCGATGGCCAGGCGCTGGCGCTGACCGCCGGAGACGTTCGAGCCGCCCTGGGCGATCGGGGCGTCCAGCCCCTCGGGGAGGCGCTCGACGAAGTCCTTGGCCTGGGCCGTCTCCAGCGCCCGCCAGAGCTCCTCGTCGGTGGCGTCGGGCTTGCCGTAGCGGAGGTTGGAGGCCACCGTGCCGGAGAACAGGTACGGCTTCTGCGGCACCAGGCCGACCGTCCCGGCGATCACCGCCGGGTCGAGCTCGCGGACGTCCACGCCGCCGAGCAGCACCTGGCCGCCGGTGGCGTCGAACAGCCGCGGCACCAGGCCGAGCAGGGTGGACTTGCCGCTGCCGGTGGAGCCGATCACCGCGGTGGTCTGCCCGGGACGGGCCACCAGGTCGACGCCGCGCAGCACCGGGGCCTCGGCGCCCGGGTAGCGGAACTCCACGTCGCGCAGCTCCAGCTGACCGCTGGTCGGCAGTTCGGTGACCGGGGCGGCGGGCGGGGCCACGCTGCTCTCGGTGCCGAGGACCTCCTCGATGCGCTCGGCGCAGACCTCGGCGCGCGGCACCATCATGAACATGAAGGTGGCCATCATGACGCTCATCAGGATCTGCATCAGGTAGGAGATGAAGGCGGTCAGCGCGCCGATCTCCATGCCGCCGGAGTCGATCCGGTGGGCACCGAACCAGATCACCGCGACGCTGGAGACGTTCACCACCAGCATCACGCTGGGGAACATGAAGGCCATCAGCCGGCCGACCCGGACCGAGACGTCCGTCAGGTCGGCGTTGGCACCGCCGAAACGATCCTGTTCGTGACGGTCCTTCACGAAGGCCCGGATGACCCGGATGCCGGTGATCTGCTCGCGCAGGATGCGGTTGACCGAGTCGATCCGGGTCTGCATCGAGCGGAACAGCGGCCGGACCCGCCTGATCAGCAGCAGCACCACGGCACCCAGCACCGGCACCACGACCAGCAGCAGCGCGGAGAGCGGCACGTCCTGGTTGAGCGCCATCAGGATGCCGCCGAAGCACATGATGGGTGCGGCCACCATCAGGGTGAAGCCCAGCAGCACCACCATCTGGACCTGCTGCACGTCGTTGGTGGTCCGGGTGATCAGCGAGGGGGCGCCGAAGGAGTTCAGCTCCCGGGCGGAGAAGCTCTGCACCCGGTCGAAGACCTCGGCCCGGAGGTCCCGCCCGACCGCCATCGCGGTGCGGGCGCCGTAGTAGACGCCGCCGACGGAGCAGAGCGCCTGGACGAGCGTGACGGCGATCATCACGCCGCCGAGCGAGAGGATCCGTCCGGTGTCCCCCTTCACCACCCCGGAGTCGATGATGTCGGCGTTCAGGGTGGGTAGGTAGAGGGCGGCCAGGGTGGCGACCAGCTGGAGCAGCACCAGCCAGCCGATCGGTCGGCGGTAGGTGCCCAACCGGGTCCGTAGGAGTTTGATCAGCACTGTGACACTTTCGTTGTCGGCCGAGGGAGTCGCAGCCCATTTTCGGCCTTCCGGCGGGGCGTCGGGGGGTTTACCGTGTGCCGACCAAGGGGTTTTGTACTGTCTTTGCACGGTGCGGAGAGCCGGGTGCCAGGTCCGTGTACCCCCTTACGGATCGGCGTCCGAGCCCCTAGGCTGCTGGAACCCAGCTTGTTACTCGCTGGTTAACCAGTCGGCCCGGTCGGCAGGCCCCCACGCCACCGAGCCCCACCCTCGGCCACCCGCCACCCCGGAGGTCCTCGTTGAGTTCCGCGCAGTCCACGATCGACCGGCGGCCGCCGTCGGTGGCCCACATCTTCCTGAACCGCGTCGAGGCCACTCCGAACGGTGAGGCGTACCGCTTCCCCGTCCCGGTGGACGAGCACGCGGCGGACGGTGCCCCCGGTGCCGAGCAGTGGCGCTCGCTGACCTGGAAGCAGACCGCCGAGCGGGTGTACGCGGTGGCGGCCGGCCTGATGACCCTGGGCATCGGCCCGGAGGACCGGGTCGCGCTCTCCTCCTCCACCCGGATCGAGTGGATCGTCGCGGACCTCGGCAACATGTGCGCGGGTGCCGCGACCACCACCGTCTACCCGAGCACCAACGCGGAGGAGACGGCCTTCATCCTGGCCAACTCCGGCAGCAAGGCGATGTTCGCCGAGAACGCCGCCCAGCTGGCCAAGGCGGTCGAGCGCAAGGCCGAGCTGCCCGAGCTGCGCACCGTGATCCTCTTCGACGCCCCCGGCGGCGAGCTGGAGACCGGCGGCCTGGAGGTGCTCACCCTCGACGAGCTGGAGCAGCGCGGCAAGGCCCACCTGGCCGAGCACCCGGACGCGGTGACCAAGGCCGTCGACGGGTTGGACCGCGAGCAGCTGGCCACCTTGATATACACCTCGGGCACCACCGGGCGCCCCAAGGGCGTCCGCCTGGTGCACGACTGCTGGGCCTACGAGGGCGTGGCCCAGGAGGAGAGCGGCCTGCTCCGCTCCGACGACGTGCAGTTCATGTGGCTGCCGTTGTCGCACGTCTTCGGCAAGACCCTGATCTCGGGTCAGATCCGCACCGGCCACGTGATGGCGGTGGACGGCCGGGTGGACCGGATCATCCACAACCTCCCGGCGATCCGGCCGACCCTGATGGCCAGCGCGCCGCGGATCTTCGAGAAGGTCTACAACGGCATCGCCGGCAAGGCCCGGGCCGAGGGCGGCGCCAAGTACAAGATCTTCCTGTGGGCCGCCAAGGTCGCCCGCGACCACGCCCGGACCAGCCAGGCCAACCGGATCGCCACCGGCCGCGACAGCGTGCCGTTCGCGCTGGGCCTGCAGCACACGATCGCCGACAAGCTGGTCTACGCCAAGATCCGGGCGGCCTTCGGCGGCCGGCTGCGCGGCGCGGTCTCCGGCAGCGCGGCGCTGGCCCCCGAGATCGGCTACTTCTTCAAGGGCGCCGGCGTCCCGGTCCTGGAGGGCTACGGCCTCACCGAGACCAGCGCGGGCTCCACGGTCAACCGGGCCGAGGACTTCCGGGTCGGCACCGTCGGCGTCCCGCTGCCGGGCACCGAGGTCCGGATCGCCGAGGACGGCGAGATCCTGCTCAAGGGCCCGGGCATCATGCGCGGCTACCACGACCTCCCGGAGCAGACCGCCGAGGTGCTGGAGGCCGACGGCTGGTTCCACACCGGCGACATCGGCGAGATCGAGAACGGCTACCTGCGGATCACCGACCGCAAGAAGGACATGTTCAAGACCTCGGGCGGCAAGTACGTCGCGCCCAGCGAGGTGGAGGGCAAGTTCAAGGCGGTCTGCCCGTTCGTCAGCAACATCCTGGTGATCGGCAACGGCCGCAACTTCTGCACCGCGCTGATCGGCCTGGACGAGACGGTGATCATGCCGTGGGCGGCCGAGCACGGCCTGGCCGGCAAGTCCTACGCCGAGGTGGTGGCCAGCCCCGAGGTGCACGCGCTGATCGACGGCTTCGTGCAGCGGCTCAACGGCGAGCTCCAGCGCTGGCAGACCGTCAAGAAGTTCACCCTGCTCCCGCGTGACCTGGACATCGAGCACGGCGAGCTGACCCCCAGCCTCAAGATCAAGCGCCCGGTGGTCGAGAAGACCTACGCCGACGCGGTCACCGCGATGTACGCGGGGGCCAACGAGGCCTGATCCCCCCGGTCCGGTCCCGGCGGTCCGGCGTTCGTCCGCCGTACCGGACAATGGGGTCATGCCCTCCGCACTTCCCGACGGCGAACCGCTGCCGTCCGACGGCTCGCTGCCCGACTCCGCGCTCGCGGAGCTCGGGCGGCGGCCGTTCGGCTTCTACCTGCACGTGCCGTACTGCGCCAGCCGCTGCGGCTACTGCGACTTCAACACCTACACCGCCACCGAGCTGCGCTCCTCCGGCGCCGTGGCCTCCCAGGACACCTACGCGGACAACCTGGTGAGCGAGATCCGGCTGGCCCGCAAGGTGCTCGGCGCGGCCGAGCTCCCGGTCGAGACGGTCTTCGTGGGCGGCGGCACGCCGACCCTGCTGCCCGCCGCCGACCTGGTGAAGGCGCTGGCCGCGATCCGCGAGGAGTTCGGCCTGGCCCCCGGCGCCGAGGTCACCACCGAGGCCAACCCCGAGTCGGTCGACCCGGCCTACCTGGCCGAGCTCCGCGAGGGCGGCTACAACCGGATCTCCTTCGGCATGCAGAGCGCCCGGCCGCACGTGCTCCAGCTGCTGGACCGTCACCACACGCCGGGGCGTCCCGAGGCCTGCGTGGCCGAGGCCCGGGCGGCGGGGTTCGAGCACGTCAACCTGGACCTGATCTACGGCACCCCCGGCGAGTCCGACGACGACTGGCGGGCCTCGCTGGACGCCGCCGTCGGCGCCGGTCCCGACCACGTCTCCGCCTACTCGCTGATCGTCGAGGACGGCACCAAGCTGGCCGCCCGGGTCAAGCGCGGCGAGCTGCCGATGATCGACGACGACGTGCACGCCGACCGCTACCTGATCGCCGAGGAGGCGCTCTCCGCCGCCGGGTACTCCTGGTACGAGGTCTCCAACTGGGCCACCACCGAGGCCGGACGCTGCCGCCACAACGAGCTCTACTGGACCGGCGCCGACTGGTGGGGGGCGGGCCCCGGCGCCCACAGCCACGTCGGCGGGGTCCGCTGGTGGAACGTCAAGCACCCGGCCGCGTACGCGCAGGCACTCGCGGAGGGCCGCACCCCCGGGCAGGGGCGCGAACTGCTCGCCGCCGAGGACCGCCGGGTCGAGCGCATCCTGCTGGAGCTCCGGCTCCGGGACGGCTGCCCGCTCGCGCTGCTGACGGCCGACGGGCTGGCCGCCGCCGCCCGGGCACTCGCCGAAGGACTGCTGGACGCGGCCGCGTACGCCGACGGCCGGGCCGCCCTGACGCTGCGCGGGCGGCTGCTGGCGGACGGGGTGGTCCGGGACCTGGTGGACTGAGCCTCCGACCGTCGACCTCCGCCTGCCGGTCCTCCCCTTCCGGCCCCCTTCCCGCCCCCTGCCCAGCGGTCCCCGCCGCCACGGGTGAAACGCTTTCAGGGGCCGGAGCCAAGTACGGGGTGAGGAGGCCGTCGGGGCCTCCACGAGGGGAGGACGGCGTGGTCGACGCTCCGCCCGATCTCACGACCCCGGAGGGCTTCGGTGCCTTCTACCGGGAGCACGTTCATACCGTCCTGGGATTCGTCACCCGCCGCGTGACGGATCCGCACCTGGCGGCGGACCTGACGGCCGACATCTTCGTGGCCGCCCTGGAGGCCGCCTCCGGCTACCGCGCGGACCGGGGCACTCCCGTCGCCTGGCTCTACGGCATCGCGCGGAACGTGGTCGCGTCCCACGCCCGCGGCAGTGGCCGCGAGCGCGGCGCCCTGGCCAGACTCCAGGGCCGCCGCCTGCTCGACGACCAGGACGTGGCGGCCCTGGAGGAGCGGATCGACGCCCAGCGGGCCGTCCGCGCGCTGGCGGACCGTCATGCCGGCCTCTCCGAGCCGCTCCGCGCCGTCCTCGACCTGATGGTCCTGGACGGCCTCACCCCGGCTGAGACGGCCCAGGTCCTCGGCTTGAGCCAGGCCACCGTCCGGGTCCGCCTGCACCGAGCCCGCCGCATCCTGCGGGCCACCCCCGCCGCCCAACTGATCGAGGTAGCCCTGTGAACAGCACCGGGGCCGGCACCGGCCACCACACCGACCACTTCGAACAGCGCCTCTTCGAGGAGTTGACCGCCCTCGCGTCCGAGCCCCGACCAGCCAGCCCCGCCCCGCGCCGGGTGCTGCCCCGGGTCCGCCCGGTGCCCGCCATCGCGGTGGGGCTGGCCGCCACGGTCGCGGCCGTCGCGCTGCCCGCCGTCCTGGCCGGGGAGTCCGGCGGGGCCGGAGCGGCCTACGCCGTGAGCCGGGGGGACGACGGCTCCATCGCCGTGGAGGTCCACGACCTCTCCGCGATCGACGCCGTCGCTGCGGAGCTCCGCCGCCTGGGCGTGCCCGCAGCCGCGGTGCGGGCCTCGGCCGACTGCCCCCTGCCGTTCCCCGAGGGGCCGGCCGCACGGTCGGTCCGGGCGTTCCCTCAGGACACCTCGGCCACGGTGCGGATCGACCCGAGTCAGGTCCCGTCCGGCAGCACCCTGCTGGTGATCGGTCAGCGGGAGGAGCCCGGGGCCGGAGCAGAGGTGGTCTCGGTCACGACCCGGGTGACGGGTTCGGTGCCCGGCTGCGTCCCCGTGCACGGTGGTGTGCGGCCGGTGGAGCCGGTCCGTTGACGGCGGGTCAGCGTCGGTCCGAGCGGCTCCACGGAGCCAGTGCTTCGTCCAGGAAGGATTCCAACTGGACCCGTTAGCCTTGGCCGGATGAGCGTGTTCTCCCCGCGGCCGGTCGGCCGCGTTCCGGTGCGCCCGACGGCCGGCCGGTGGTCGTCCTGGTGCCTGCCGCTGCTCCTGGTGAGCGCGGTCGCGGCGCTGGCGGTCGGGCTCTCCTCGCCGCCCGGGACGGCCCAGCGGTGGTGGGGCGTGATCGCCGGGCCCGGCTACGGGGTGGCCGCGCTGGTGGCGCTCGGTACCCGGGCGCGCTGGGGGCGGGCCGCGGCGGTGGTCGCGGTCCTCGGCTCACTGGTGGTGCCGCTGGTCTGGCTCACCGTGCTCGGGCGGGCCCAGATGGAGGTGGGGGTGATCGAGCGGGGTGCCCGCCTGCTGCTCGACACCGGTACTCCGTACCTGCACGCGCCGCAGGCGGTGAAGGAGTTCAACCCGTACCTGCCGGGGATGTCGCTCTTCGGGCTCCCGGCCGCGCTGTTCGGCGGCGGGGCGCTGACCGGAGCCAGGCTCTGGTTGGTGCTGGGCACCCTGGCGGCGCTGGTGTGGTCGGTACGGCTGGTCGCCACCGGGCCGTCAGCTGACGGCGCATCAGTGGGGCCGGACCGTCTCACCCGGCTGCTCTGGGTCGTGGCCTGCCCGGTGGTCGCGCTGCCGCTGGCGATCGGCGGGGTGGACCCGCCGGTGATCGCGCTGCTCTGCCTGGCCCTGGCCTTCGCGCAGCGCGGCGAGGCCGGCCGGGCCGGGGTGGTCGCCGGTCTGGCGGCGGCGTTGAAGTGGACGGCCTGGCCGGCCGTGCCGGTGCTGCTGGTGCTCCTCGCGGTCCGGTCCGGGCGCCGCGCGGCGCTGCGGTTCACCGCGGCCGCCGGGGCGGTCGCGCTGGTCGCGGTGGTACCGGTGCTGCTGGTCGATCCGGAGGCCTTCCGGCAGAGCGTGCTGCTCTACCCGTTCGGCCTGAGCGGCACCACCTCCACCGCCGCCAGCCCGCTGCTCGGGCAGCTGCTGGTCACGCTGCTGCCCGAGCACGGCAAGGCGGTCGCGGTGGTGCTGATCGGGTTGAGCGCAGTGGCCGTCGGGGTCTCCCTGGTGGTCCGGCCGCCGCGCGACGTGACGGCGGCGGCCGGTCGGCTGGCGCTCGGGCTGCTGCTGGCGATCCTGCTCTCGCCGGCGACCAGGATCGGCTACGCGGTCTACCCGGTGGTGCTGTACCTCTGGCCCCGGCTCTTCGTCACCGACCGCACCGTAGCTGCCGACCGCGCCTTCCGCGCCGACCGCACCGACAGCCCCGACCGCGCCGACCGCGGCCTAGTGGGGGCTCGTGCCGACAGCCGGGCGGCTCAGCCCTCCTGACCCGCCGTCACGAAGTCGATCAGCTCCTCGACCCGGCCCAGCAGCGCCGGGTCGAGGTCGCGGAAGGAGTTCACCGAGGCCAGGATCCGCTTCCAGGCCGCCGGGGTGTCCTCCGGCCAGCCCAGCCGACGGCAGACCCCGAGCTTCCACTCCTCCCCGCGCGGCACCTCCGGCCAGCCGGGGATGCCCACGCTGGACGGCTTCACCGCCGCCCAGACGTCGATGTACGGGTGGCCGACCACCAGGACGTCGGCCCCGGTCACCTGCTGAGCGATCCGGTGCTCCTTGGTCCCCGGCAGCAGGTGGTCGACCAGCACCCCGAGCCGCCGCCCGGGCCCCGGGCCGAACTCCGCGACGATGGCCGGGAGGTCGTCGACGCCCTCCAGGTACTCCACCACCACGCCCTCGATCCGCAGGTCGTCGCCCCAGACCCGCTCGACCAGTTCGGCGTCGTGCCGCCCCTCCACGTAGATCCGCGACTCCCGGGCCACCCGGGCCCGAGCCCCCGGCACCGCCACCGAGCCCGAGGCGGTCCGTCCCGGCCCCTGCGGCGGCCCGGTCCTGGCCGCCACCGGCCGGACCAGGGTGACCACCCGGCCCTCCAGCAGGAAGCCGCGCGGCACCATCGGGAAGACCCGCTGCTTCCCGAACCGGTCCTCCAGCGTGACGGTGAACCCCTCCGCGGTCTTCTCGCACCGCACCACCGCCCCGCAGTACCCGGTGGCCGCCTCCTCCACCACCAGGTCGCGCTCCGCCGCCACCTCCGGCGCCGGCTGCTGCCGCTTCCACGGCGGGGTCAGATCGGGTCCGTACTCCTTGCTCCGCATTCCCCGGAGTCTACGAGCCGCCCCCGCCCGTCACCCCGCATACGGTGCCGCGATCCTCAGCACACCGGCCACCGCCTCCCGCACCGCCGCCCGGTGACGGAGCATCAGCGGCTCCCCCTGGTGCCCGCGCGGCCGCACCCCGCGGTCCGCCAGCAGGTAGACCACCCGGAGGGTGCGGAGGGTGTTCGACGCGAACGGCGGCATCGGCCCGGGCTCTCCCCGGCCGAACTCCTCGGCCACCAGGTCCAGCCACCCCACCGACTCACGCTCCGTCAGCTCCGCCCGGGTCAGCGCCACCCCGAGCGCACAGCCGATCCGGTCGTCCTCCATGGAGTCGAAGACCTGCCCCGTCGGAGCCAGCAGCCGCCGCGCCCCCAGCTCCAGCAGCGGCGCGGGCTCCACCGCCGGGTGCCGACCGAAGGCGGCCAGCAGGTCCGCCCCGTGCGCGGCGGCGTGCAGCCAGCCGAGCCCGGCGTCGTACCCGCGCAGGTCGGGCTCCGCGGGGTACCAGCGCGCGAACTCCCCCACCCACTCCGCCCGGTGGGCACCGGCCTCCACCAGCCGGGCCAGCACCAGCGCGGCGAAGCTCCGCACGTGCACCTCGGGATCGCCGAACCACCCGGCCAGCTCGTCCCCGAGCCGGGACCGCTCGGCCTCCTCCAGGCCGGGTACCAGCTCCGCCAGCCGGACGTAGGCGTGGTCGTCCCGGACGGCCGGATCGGGGGAGCGGAGGGCGCGCAGCAGGCCGGGAAGGTCGGATCTCATGGGCCGTCAGGGTACGGCGCGGTGTTCGGACGGGTGCGGTAGGGTCCGGGCCGTCGTGCACCGGATCGGGGGGCTGGGGATGACCGGGAGTTGGGCGCTGCGCCGCCGGGGCCGAAGTCGCGGCGGCGGTCACCGCCCTGGCGCACCGTCACTTCGGCCTCGCCGCCGTCCGGGCCGGGACGGCCGTCACCAACCGGGCCGGCCTCCGGACGCTGGAGGCCGCCGGGTTCGTCCCGGCCGAGGGCCCGGCCCGGCACGTCCTTCCGAACGGCCGGGAGGTCGCCGCCGCCTGGTACCGGCACGGGGCGGACCACGTCCGCAGGTGCCGGGCGCTGGGCTGACCGGACCCCTCCCGCTCGGTGCCATTGCACTGTTACTGTCCGGGCATGTCTTCGAACGACGCAGCCTCGAACGGCGCGGCCCCCGGCGACGGGGCCAAGCGCGAGATCGACGCCCTGACCGCCGAGTTCTTCGGCGCCTTCGACAACCGGGACGGCAAGCCCGCCGACGTCGGGCGGATCCGCCGGTTGATGGTGCCGGGCGGGGTGATCGTGGTGACCGGGCCGAGGTACACCGTCTACTCCGTCGAGGAGTTCGTCGCTCCCCGCGAGGAGTTGCTCGCGAACGGCCGCCTGACCGAGTTCCACGAGTGGGAGACCAGCGAGCGCACCGACATCGCCGGCGACATCGCCTGTCGCTTCGGCGAGTATGCCAAGTCGGGCTTCCTCGACGGCGCCGTGTACGAGGGCACGGGCACCAAGACGATGCAGTTCGTCCGCACGCCCCGGGACGGTTGGAGGATCACCGCCTTCTCCTGGTACGACCGTCCCTGAGCCGACGCCCCGTCACAGCCCGGGCGCTCCCCAGACGGGGAACCAGCGGTTGAGCTCCGGCTCCACCTTGAGGTCGTCGGCGAGCAGCGCCTTCACCTGGAGCTCCAGTGCGTTGTCGCGCCGTTCGACGCCGCCCGCCAGCGGGGCGAAGGGGTAGAAGGTGCCGCGCTTGTAGAGGTAGACCAGCCCGAGCGGCCGGTCGGCGCCGTCGCGGAACGAGACGATGGAGCACAGCAGTTGGGGCCCGAAGCCGTTGGCCTCCAGCTCGCCGTTGACCGCGTGCAGGTCGTTGACCAGTTCGGGGAGCTCCTCGGGGGCGTGCCGGGCCAGCAGCCAGGAGTAGCCGTAGGAGTCCCGGGAGGCCTCGACCGGGGTGCCGCCGCGGCCGGTGTCGGCGTCGAGCAGGGCGGTGACCTGGCGGGTCACCTCACCGAAGGCGCCGCCTTCGACGGCGGCGAAGCAGACCGAGCCGAGGCCGGTCGGGCGGAAGCCGGCGCCCGCCTCCAGGGTGAGGGCGGCGGAGGGGACGGCGAACAGCTGGTCCAGGTCCGGGCGGACGGGCTTGCTGCGGCCGAAGAGCGAGTCGAGGAATCCCATGGCGCGTGCGGCTCCCCTCAGCGGCCGAGTTCGGCGGAGATCCGCCCGAGCTGGTCGAGCCGCTGCTCCAGCGACGGGTGGGTGGACATCAGCTGACTCGCCGTCTCCCGGGCGCTCAGCGCGGGTGCGAAGTAGAAGGCGTTGTACGGCTGCGCCCGGCGCAGGTCCTCGGTGGGGATGGCCGAGATCTGGCCGGTGACCTTGGTGAGGGCGGAGGCCAGTGCGCTGGGGCGGCCGGTGAGCTGGGCGGCGGCGCGGTCGGCGGCCAGCTCGCGGTAGCGGGAGAGCAGGCGGGTGAGCAGGAAGCTGGCCGCGTAGACCACCATGCTGACCAGCGGGACCAGGATCATCGCGACGGCCGCATTGCTGTCCCGGCTGCCGCGTCCGTTCAGGAAGCCGCCGTAGAGGGCGATCCGGGTGATCACCCCGGCCAGCACGCCGAGGAAGCCGGCGATGGTCATCACCGCGACGTCCCGGTGGGCGACGTGCGAGAGCTCGTGGGCGAGCACGCCCTCCAGCTCCTCGGGCTCCAGCCGCCGCAGCAGGCCGGTGGTGACGCAGACCACCGCGTTCTGCGGGTTGCGGCCGGTGGCGAAGGCGTTGGGCATGTCGGTGTCGGTGACCGCCACCCGGGGCTTGGGCATGTCGGCCAGGGCGCAGAGCCGGTCCACCGTGCCGTGGAGCTGCGGGTACTCCTCGGGGGTGACCTCGCGGGCGCCCATGGCGCGCTGGGTGATCCGGTCGCTGAACCAGAACTGCGCCACGAAGAGCCCGCCGGAGATCAGCACCACCAGCGGCCAGGCCCCGCGGAGCAGCACGATCAGCACCCCGGTGAAGCCCACGTACAGCAGCCCGATGACGAACATGGTGGTGACCATCCGGCCCGTCAGACCTCGGTCCGGGGCGAAGCGGGTGCGCCGTCCTGATGACATGTCTGCTCCTTGTATCCCGGTATGTCCGCTTTCGATGCTGCCACTACCGGACCGCCCCCGGGGCGAGGCCCAACTGACGGAGCAACGAGGATCACCTGAGCGCCCCGTTCCTGCCGTCACCCATGGGCCTTACACTGGCTGGTACTGCCCTGGCACTCTGCCCGTCTGAGTGCCAGCGGGCCTGGCCGAGAGGGAGGTGGGTGCCATGTACGGCGAGCGGCCGTTGGACGACCGCAAGCTCGCGGTGCTGCGCGCCATCGTCCAGGACTACGTCGGGACGGAGGAGCCGGTCGGCTCCAAGGCCCTGGTCGAGCGGCACAACCTCGGCGTCTCCCCGGCCACCGTGCGCAACGACATGGCGGCCCTGGAGGAGGACGGCTACATCCACCAGCCGCACACCAGTGCGGGCCGGATCCCCACCGACAAGGGGTACCGGCTGTTCGTGGACCGGCTGGCCGAGGTCAAGCCGATGAGCTCCCCGGAGCGCCGGGCCATCCGGCACTTCCTGGACGGCGCGGTGGACCTGGACGACACGGTGGCCCGCACGGTCCGGCTGCTGGCGCAGCTGACCAGGCAGGTCGCGGTGGTCCAGTACCCCTCGCTGAGCCGTTCGACGGTCCGTCACGTCGAGCTGGTGGCACTGGCCCCGGCCAAGGTGATGCTGGTCCTGATCACCAACACCGGCCGGGTCGAGCAGCGGATGGTGGACTGCCCGGGCGCGGTCGGCGAGACGGTCCTGGCGGACCTGCGCTCCCGGCTCAACGCCCAGGCGGTGGGCCGGCCGCTGCCGGAGGTCCCGGGCCTGCTGGAGGACCTCCCGTCCACCTTCGAGCCCGCCGACCGGCCGACGGTCTCCACCGTGCTGGCCACCCTGTTCGAGACCCTGGCGGAGCAGAACGAGGAGCGGATCATGCTGGCCGGCACGGCCAACCTGACCCGCTTCGGCCACGACTTCCCGCTCACCATCCAGCCGGTGCTGGAGGCCCTGGAGGAGCAGGTCGTCCTGCTCCGTCTCCTGGGTGAGACGGCGGACGCGGGGATGACGGTCCGGATCGGCCACGAGAACGCCTACGAGGGCCTCAATTCCACCTCGGTGGTCTCGGTCGGTTACGGTTCGGGCGATCAGAGTGTCGCGAAGCTGGGCGTGATCGGACCGACCCGGATGGACTACCCGGGCACAATGGGGGCGGTGCGAGCAATAGCGCAATACGTGGGCCAGATCCTGGCCGAGTCGTAGGCGAGTCGTAGGAACAGCTCGAAGATCAGCACTGTTCAGGACCAGTCGCAGCACTTCTAGAGGCGGAACAAGCGGAGCATTTGGTGGCCACGGACTACTACGCGGTACTCGGCGTCCGACGGGATGCGGGGCAGGACGAGATCAAGAAGGCGTTCCGGCGCCTCGCCCGCGAACTGCACCCGGACGTCAACCCGGACCCCAAGACGCAGGAGCGGTTCAAGGAGATCAACGCCGCCTACGAGGTGCTCTCCGACCCGGCCAAGCGCCAGGTCTACGACCTCGGCGGCGACCCGCTCTCGCCCAACGGCGGTGGCGGGGCCGGCGGCTTCGGCGCGGGCGCGGCGGGCTTCGGCTTCTCCGACATCATGGACGCGTTCTTCGGTGCGGCCTCGGGCCAGCGCGGCCCGCGCTCGCGCACCCGGCGCGGCCAGGACGCGATGATCCGCCTGGAGATCACCCTGGAGGAGGCCGCCTTCGGCACCACCAAGGAGCTCCAGGTCGACACCGCCGTCACCTGCACCACCTGCAACGGCGAGGGCGCGGCCCCCGGCACCTCGGCGCAGACCTGTGACATGTGCCGCGGCAAGGGCGAGGTCTCCCAGGTCACCCGGTCCTTCCTGGGTCAGGTCATGACCTCCCGCCCCTGCCCGCAGTGTCAGGGCTTCGGCACCGTCGTGCCGACCCCGTGCCCGGAGTGCGCCGGCGACGGCCGGGTCCGCGCCCGCCGCACCCTGACGGTCAAGATCCCGGCCGGTGTGGACAACGGCACCCGGATCCAGCTGGCCGGCGAGGGCGAGGTCGGCCCCGGCGGCGGCCCCGCCGGTGACCTCTACGTCGAGATCGCCGAGACCAGCCACGCGGTCTTCCAGCGGCGCGGGGACGACCTGCACTGCACCGTCACCATCCCGATGACGGCGGCCGCGCTCGGCACCCAGGTGCCGCTGCAGACCCTGGACGGGCTGGAGGAGGTCGACATCCGGCCCGGCACCCAGTCCGGCCAGTCGATCCCGCTGCACGGACGGGGCATCACCCACCTGCGCGGCGGCGGGCGGGGCGACTTGATAGTGCACGTCGAGGTGCAGACTCCGACCAAGCTCGACCCGGAGCAGGAGGAACTGCTCCGGCGGATCGCCGTGCTCCGCGGCGAGGAGCGGCCCTCGGGTCAGTTCGCACCGGGGCAGCAGGGCCTGTTCTCCCGCCTGAAGGACGCGTTCAACGGTCGCTGAGACGGCGATCCGATCGAGGAGTAGCACCGCATGACCGCCCCCGTGTTCGTCGTGGAGTCCGCACTGCTCGCCGGGGCCGCCCCCGGCTCGGTGGTGCGGCTGGACGGGCCCGAGGGGCGGCACGCGGCGGCCGTCAAGCGGCTGGAGCCCGGCGAGGCCGTCACCCTGGCGGACGGGCTCGGGCTCGGCGTCGAGGGTGCGGTGCGCGCCGTGCACGGCAAGGACGCGCTGGACGTCGAGGTGCTGGCGGTCCGTCAGGAGGCGGAGCCGGCGCCCCGGATCGTGGTGGTCCAGGCCCTGCCCAAGGGCGACCGGGGCGAGCTCGCGGTCGAGACCATGACCGAGGTCGGCGTGGACGTGGTGATCCCCTGGGCAGCCTCCCGCTGCATCACCCAGTGGAAGGGCGACCGGGGCGCCAAGGCGCTGGCCAAGTGGCGCTCCACCGCCCGGGAGGCCGGCAAGCAGTCCCGCCGCCTGCGCTTCCCCGAGGTCCGCGACCTCATGACCACCCGTCAGCTGGCCCCGCTGCTCGCCGCCGCCTCCTTCGCCGCCGTCCTGCACGAGGAGGGCTCCGAGCCGCTGGCCACCGCCGCCCTCCCGGCCGAGGGGGACCTGGTGCTGGTGGTCGGCCCCGAGGGCGGGGTCTCCCCGGACGAGCTGGCCGCCTTCGCCGAGGCGGGCGCGAAGCCGCACCGCCTGGGCCCCTCGGTGCTGCGCACCTCGACCGCGGGCGTGGCCGCCGGCGCCCTGCTGCTCGGCCGCACCGGCCGCTGGGCCTGAGCCGCCCGCCCCGGGCCACCCGCCCCGGGCCGCCCATCCCGGGCCGCCGGACCCCGACCGTCGGCGGCGCCTCCGGCGCCCCAAGGTTCGCTGACAAAGAAACGCATGGCCCCCGGCCGACCCCCTGCATAGGGTGGCCGCCGTGACGACCTCTGCCGGCGCCTATCTGCGCCACCCTCACCTGCACGGCGACCTGCTGACCTTCGTCGCCGAGGACGACATCTGGCTGGCCCCGATCGACGGCGGCCGGGCCTGGCGCCTGACGGCGGACCAGGTCCCGGTGAGCCACCCCCGGTTCTCGCCGGACGGACGGCACGTCGCGTGGACCTCCACCCGGGACGGTGCGTCCGAGATCCACGTGGCGCCCGCCGACGGCGGCCCGTCCCGGCGCCTGACCCACTGGGGCGCGCCCCGCACCCGGCTGCGCGGCTGGACCGCCGACGGCCGCCCGGTCGCGGTCAGCCCGGCCGGGCAGGAGACGATGCGCCGCAGCTGGGCGTTCGCGATCCCGCTGGACGGCGGCGAGCCGGAGCGGCTGCCGTTCGGGCCGATCGGCGGGCTGGCCGAGGAGCCGGGCGGCCCGCGGACGCTGCTGCTGGCCCCGCTGACCACCGAGCCCGCCTACTGGAAGCGCTACCGGGGCGGCACGGCCGGGAAGCTCTGGATCGGCGAGCGCGGTGGCGAGTTCACCCGCCTGCACGCCGAGCTGGACGGCAAGGCCAACATCGACTCCCCGCTCTGGGTCGGCGGCCGGATCGCCTTCCTCGCCGACCACGAGGGCACCGGTCAGCTGTACTCCAGCCTCCCGGACGGCTCCGACCTGCGCCGCCACACCGCCGACCAGGGCGGCTTCTACGCCCGCAACGCCACCACCGACGGCACCCGGGTGATCTGGCACAGCGCCGGCGAGCTGTGGCTCCTGGACGACCTGGACGGTGCCGGGCCGCGCCGCCTGGAGGTCACCCCGGCCGGCCCGCGCTCCGGCCGCCGACCCCACCCGGTCGCCGCGGCAGGGCAGTTGGAGACCGTCGCGCCCGACCGCACCGGCCGCGCCAGCGCCGTGGTGGTCCGCGGTTCGGTGCACTGGCTGACCCACCAGGAGGGTCCGGCCCGGGTGCTGGACGAGACCCCGGGGGTGCGCAACCGGCTGGCCCGGGTGGTGCCCGGGGCCGAGGGCGAGGACGGCGCGAAGGGCCCGCAGGGCGCGGTGTGGATCACCGACGCCCAGGGCGACGACGCCCTGGTGCACGCCCCCGAGGTGCTGGGCGCCGAGCGCCGGGTGCTGGCCGCCGGGCAGCTCGGCCGGGTGCACTCGATGGTGGTCTCCCCGGACGGCGCCAGCCTGGCGCTGGCCGTGCACGACGGCCGGGTGCTCCAGCTCCTGTTGGCCGACGGCACCGTGCACGAGCTGGCCCGCAGCGGCCAGGGCGAGGTCACCGGCCTGGCCTTCTCACCGGACTCGCGCCACCTGGCCTGGTCCCAGCCGACCCTCGGCGCCGAGTCGCTGCGGCAGATCGTGCTGGCCGACCTGACGGACCGTTCGGTGGCCGAGGTCACCCCGCAGCGCTTCGTCGACTACGCCCCGGCCTTCACCGCCGACGGCAAGCACCTGGCGTTCCTCTCGGTCCGCAACTTCGACCCGGTCTACGACGCGCACGTCTTCGACCTCTCCTTCCCGACCGGTGCCCGCCCGTACCTGGTCACCCTGGCCGCCGACACCCCCTCGCCCTTCGGCCCGCAGCGGGCCGGGCGCTCGCTCACCGGCGAGGACGAGGAGCCGGCCGCCAAGAAGGAGGAGGAGAAGAAGGACGGCGAGGAGGCGAAGGAGAAGGACAAGGAGAAGGCCCCGGAGACCAGGGTCGACCTGGAGGGGATCGCCGACCGGATCATCGCCTTCCCGGTCGAGGGCGGCCAGTTCGGAGGCCTGCGCGCGGTCAAGGACGGTGTGCTCTGGACCAGGTACCCGCTGCTCGGCATGCTCGGCGACAACGCCGCCTCGCTGGACGACGACGAGGCCCGCCCGGTGCTGGAGCGCTTCGACTTCAAGAAGCGCCGGGCCGAGGAGCTGGTCTCCGAGCTGGACGGCTTCGCGCTCAGCGGCGACGCCGGCCGGGTGGTGGTGCTCGACCAGGGCACCGTCCGGGTGGTCCCGGCGGACCACAAGGCCGGCGAGGACGACGACCTGACGGTGGACCTGGACCGGTTGCGGATCACCGTGGACCCGGCGGCCGAGTGGCGGCAGATGTTCGACGAGAACGGCCGCCTGATGCGGGACAACTTCTGGCGCGCCGACCTGGGCGGGGTGGACTGGGCCGGGGTGCTGGACCGCTACCGTCCCTTGGTCGACCGCCTCGGCAGCCACGACGACCTGGTGGACCTGCTCTGGGAGACCGTCGGCGAGCTGGGCACCTCGCACGCCTACGTGATGCCGCCCGGCCGGGGCACCGAGCCGGCGCGCCGTCAGGGCCTGCTCGGCGCCGACCTGGTGAAGGACGGCGAGGTCTGGCGGGTGGCCCGGGTGCTGCCCGGCGAGTCCTCCGACCCGCGCGCCCGCTCCCCGCTGGCCGCCCCCGGCGCGGCGGTCCGGCCCGGGGACGCGCTGCTCGCGGTGAACGGCCGCCCGGTCGACCCGGTCACCGGCCCGGCCCCGCTGCTGGCGGGCACCGCCGGCCAGCCGGTCGAGCTCACGGTCGCGGGCCCGGACGGCACCGAGCGGCACCCGGTGGTGGTGCCGCTGGCCGACGAGGAGGCGCTGCGCTACCACGACTGGGTGGCCGGCCGGCGGGCCGCCGTCCGCGCGCTCTCCGACGGGCGGCTCGGCTACCTGCACGTCCCGGACATGCAGGTGGGCGGTTGGGCCCAGATCCACCGCGACCTGCGGGTCGAGATGTCCAAGGAGGGCGTGATCGTCGACCTGCGGGAGAACCGCGGCGGCCACACCTCCCAGCTGATCATCGAGAAGCTCACCCGCAAGGTGGTCGGCTGGGACTACGCCCGCGACCTGGCCACCCCCGCCCCGTACCCGCAGGACGCCCCGCGCGGCCCGGTGGTGGCGCTGGCCGACCAGTTCTCGGGCTCGGACGGCGACATCGTCAACGCGGCGATCCAGGCGCTCGGCATCGGCCCGGTGGTCGGCACCCGTACCTGGGGCGGCGTGATCGGCATCGACGGCCGCTACAGCCTGGTCGACGGCACCGGCGTCACCCAGCCCAAGTACTCGTTCTGGCTGGAGGGTTACGGCTGGGGCGTGGAGAACCACGGCGTGGACCCGGACGTCGAGGTGCCGATCGCCCCGCACCAGTGGGCCAACGGCGAGGACCCGCAGCTGGCCGAGGGCGTCCGCATCGCGCTGGCCGCACTCGCCGAGCGCCCGGCCGCCACCGCCCCGGAGCTGCCCGAACTGCCCTAGGGCCTGGCTCTAGCGGCGGCGGGCCCGGCGGACCAGGAACAGCACCAGGCCGCCGATCAGCAGCACCGGGAGCAGGAGCAGCAGGAGCAGCAGCCCGCCGAGGCCGCCGAGGAAGGAGGACTTCTTCTTCTTGGCCGGAGCGGGCTGCTTGCTGACCACCAGCGGAGTCGGGGACGCGGAGGAGGAGGCGGGGGCGGGTTGCCGGGTCGCACCGAGACCGGTGGTGGTGCCGCTCACGCCGCTGCTCGGGGTGCTGTCCGAACTGCTGCTCCCCGACGTGGGCTTGGACACCCCGCCGGTGGTGCCGCCGGTGCCGCTCACGCCGCTGCTCGAGGTGCTGTCCGAACCGCCGGTCCCCGAGGTGGGCTTGGACACCCCGCCGCTGGTGCCGCCGGTGGACGACGAACCGCCGGTGGACGAACCGCCCGTGGACGAACCGCCCGTGGACGAACCGCCCGAGCTCGTCGTCCGGCTCTTCGACCCCCCGCTGCTGCTGCTCTTGTTGCCGCTGCTGCCCCCGGTCTTCGCCTCGGCGGGCACCGCGGCCCCGGCCAGCAGTGTCCCGACCAGGGCGGCGGTGCTCAACAGGGCGGGCAGGCGGCGCATGTGACGCTCCGTGGGGGAGGGGCGGTGGACGGCCGGGAAACGTACCACGGCGCCCCACCCCGGAGGCAGGCCCTGGGCTAGGCTGCGACCGTATCCGGAACGATCAGCGAGGAGACCGTGATGGCCGGCGAGCCGCAGTCCGACTGCCTGTTCTGCAAGATCGTGGCGGGGGAGATCCCGGCCACCGTGGTCCGCAAGACCGAGCGCACGCTCGCCTTCCGGGACATCAGCCCGCAGGCCCCCACGCACGTCCTGGTGATTCCGCACGCGCACTACCCGAACGCGGCCGAACTCGCCGCCGCCGAGCCGGAGATCGCCGGCGAGCTGCTGGCGGAGGCCGGCGAGGTGGCCAAGGACGAGGGCCTGGACTCCTACCGCCTGATCTTCAACACCGGTGCGGGCGCGGGCCAGACGGTCTTCCACGCCCACGTGCACGTGCTCGGCGGCCGCAAGCTCCACGAGGGCCTGGTCTGATCCCGTGTCCCAGCGCGAACTCGTCGTCCTCGGCACCGCCAGCCAGGTGCCCACCCGGCACCGCAACCACAACGGCTACCTGCTCCGCTGGGACGGCGAGGGCCTGCTGTTCGACCCCGGCGAGGGGACGCAGCGTCAGATGCTGCACGCCGGGGTCTCCGCCACCCAGCTCACCAGGCTCTGCGTCACGCACTTCCACGGCGACCACTCGCTGGGCTTGGCCGGGGTGATCCAGCGGATCAACCTCGACAAGGTCCCGCACCCGGTGGACGCCTACTACCCGGCCAGCGGCCAGGTCTTCTTCGACCGGCTCCGGCACGCCACCGCCTTCCACGAGACCGCCGAGCTGCGCCCCCGGCCGATCGAGGAGCCCGGGCCGCTGACCGCCCCGGGCGCCGCCTTCGAGCTGAGCGCCGTCCGGCTCTCGCACCCGGTCGACTCCTTCGGCTACCGGCTCGCCGAGCCGGACTCGACCCGGCTGATCCCGGCCCGGCTGGCGGAACTCGGCATCGCCGGACCGGCGGTCGGCCGCCTCCAGCGCGCCGGCTCGGTCGAGCTGGACGGGCGGACCGTCACCCTGGCCGAGGTCAGCGAACCCCGCCCGGGGCAGCGGTTCGCCTTCGTGATGGACACCCGGCTCTGCGACGGGGTGGGCGAACTCGCCCAGGACGCGGACCTGTTGGTGATCGAGGCGACCTTCCTGGAGTCCGAGGCCCACCTCGCCGAGGAGCACGGCCACCTCACCGCCGCCCAGGCCGCCCGGGTGGCCGCCGAGGCCGGGGTGCGCACCCTGGTGCTGACCCACTTCTCCCAGCGCTACCCGGACCTGAGCGGTCATCTGGCCGAGGCCCGCAAGCACTTCGACGGCGAGCTGGTGGTTGCCCAGGACCTGGCCCGGGTAGCCGTACCGCCGCGACGGTGAGCCGGCGGAGGCATCCGCGGGCACCCGGAGGCGCACGGAAAACCACTCGCATCCGCACGCGTCCTCCCGGACCATCGGAAGCCGCGTCACCGCAGTGACCCGGTGCGCGGCGTACCCTGGTGACCCCGGAGAACCGAGCGGCACCCCTAGACGACGGATGGGATGAGGCAGGCCCGAGCGGCCGACCCATGACTGAGACACCGCAGACCCGTACCAATGGACAGTCGCGTCCCCACGGGGACGCCGCCGCCACCGCCCGGATCACCATCCCCGAGAAGCACCCCATGGTCACCCTGCTCGGGGCGACCGACTCGCTGCTCCGGGTGATCGAGCAGGGCTTCCCGGACGCCGACATCCACGTCCGCGGCAACGAGGTGACCGCGACCGGCGCCCGCGCCGAGGTCGCCCTCGTCCAGCAGCTGTTCAACGAGATGATGCTGGTGCTGCGCACCGGCCAACCGCTGACGGAGGACGCCGTGGAGCGCTCCATCGCCATGCTCAGGAGCGCCGCCGACGACCCGGCCCACCCGGCCCCGTCCGAGGTCTTCACCGCGAACATCCTGTCCAACCGGGGCCGCACCATCCGCCCCAAGACGCTCAACCAGCAGCGCTACGTCGACGCGATCGACAAGCACACCATCGTCTTCGGCCTCGGCCCGGCCGGTACCGGCAAGACCTACCTCGCGATGGCCAAGGCCGTCCAGGCCCTCCAGGCCAAGGAGGTCAACCGGATCATCCTGACCCGGCCGGCCGTCGAGGCGGGGGAGCGGCTGGGCTTCCTGCCCGGCACCCTCTACGAGAAGATCGACCCGTACCTGCGCCCGCTCTACGACGCGCTGCACGACATGATGGACCCGGACTCCATCCCCCGGCTGATGGCCGCGGGCACCATCGAGGTCGCCCCGCTCGCCTACATGCGCGGCCGGACCCTGAACGACGCCTTCATCATCCTGGACGAGGCCCAGAACACCTCGCCCGAGCAGATGAAGATGTTCCTCACCCGCCTGGGCTTCAACTCCCGGGTCGTGGTGACGGGTGACACCAGCCAGATCGACCTCCCCGGCGGCACCCGCTCCGGTCTCAAGGTGGTCCAGGAGATCCTCGTCGACGTGCCGGACATCCACTTCTCGGTGCTCACCAGCACCGACGTGGTCCGGCACAAGCTGGTCGGCCGGATCGTGGACGCCTACGAGCGCTGGGACGCCCAGCAGGAGGCCGCCGAGGCCCCGGCACCCCGAAAGCCCGTCCAGCGGAAGGGCGCCCGTGCCCCCCGCCAGTCCCATCGCACCGAAAGCTGAGTAACCAGCCCGTCATGTCGATCGACATCGCCAACGAGTCCGACTGGGAGGTCGACGAGGAGTCCATCCTCGACGTCGCCCGCTACGCCCTCGACCAGATGCGGATCCACCCGCAGGCGGAGCTCTCCGTCATCCTGGTCGACAGCGCCCAGATGGAGGAGCTGCACATCCAGTGGATGGACCTCCCCGGTCCCACCGACGTGATGTCGTTCCCGATGGACGAGCTGCGCCCCGGCAAGGAGGGCGAGGACCTTCCGCAGGGCCTGCTCGGTGACATCGTGCTCTGCCCCGAGGTCGCCAAGCAGCAGGGCCTGGACGCCCCGACCAAGCACGCGATGGACGACGAGCTGCAGCTGCTCACCGTCCACGGGGTGCTCCACGTGCTCGGCTACGACCACGAGGAGCCGGAGGAGAAGGAGGTCATGTTCGGCCTCCAGAAGCGGATCCTGGACGACTGGCGGGCCGGCCGCGGCCTCTCCGCCATCTCGCCCGCCCCGACCACCCACTGAGGCGCGGCCTCCTGTGAGTGGCAACAGTACGAGCCTCCTCGTCGGGGCTCTCCTCCTCGTCGTGCTCGGCTGGTTGGCGGCCTGCGCCGAGGCCGGCATCTCCCGGGTCTCCCGGTTCCGCGCCGAGGAGGCCGTCCGGGCCGGGCGGCGCGGGGCCGACCGGCTGCTGACGCTGGCCTCCGACCCGATCCGCTACCTCAACCTGGCCACCCTGATCCGGGTGTCCAGCGAGATGGCGGCCGCCGTCCTGGTCACCGTGGTCTGCGTGCGCAGCATCGAGGTGACCTGGCAGGCGGTGCTGCTGGCCTTCGCCGTGATGGTGCTGGTCTCCTTCGTCGCGGTCGGCGTCTCGCCCCGCACCATCGGCCGCCAGCACCCGCTGACCACCTCGACCGCGGCCTCCTTCGTGCTGCTCCCGCTGGCCGGGGTGCTCGGGCCGATCCCCAAGCTGCTGATCCTGCTGGGGAACGCGCTCACCCCGGGCAAGGGGTACAAGGAGGGGCCGTTCGCCTCCGAGGCCGAGCTGCGGGCCCTGGTCGACCTGGCGGAGAAGGACGACCTGATCGAGGACGAGGAGCGCCGGATGGTGCACTCGGTCTTCGAGCTGGGCGACACCATCGTCCGCGAGGTGATGGTGCCGCGCACCGACCTGGTGATGATCGAGCGTCACAAGACGGTCCGTCAGGCCCTCACCCTCGCCCTGCGCTCCGGCTTCTCCCGGATCCCGGTGGTGGGCGAGAACGAGGACGACGTGGTCGGCATCGTCTACCTCAAGGACCTGGTCCGGCGCACCCACATCAACCGGGAGTCGGAGTCCGAGCCGGTCTCCTCGGTGATGCGCCCGGCGGTCTTCATCCCGGACTCCAAGCCGGCCGCGGACCTGCTGCGCGAGATGCAGCAGATGCGCTCGCACGTGGCGATCGTGATCGACGAGTACGGCGGCACCGCCGGGCTGGTGACGATCGAGGACATCCTGGAGGAGATCGTCGGCGAGATCACCGACGAGTACGACCGGGAGGTCCCGCCGGTCGAGGACCTCGGGGACGGCTCGTACCGGATCACCGCCCGCCTGCTGGTGGAGGACTTCGGCGAGCTGTTCGGCCTCCAGCTGGAGGACGAGGACGTGGAGACGGTCGGCGGCCTGCTGGCCAAGCACCTCGGCCGGGTGCCGATCCCGGGCTCCTCGGTCGACCTCCCGGTGCCGGAGGACTCCGGCTCGGACCTGACCGCGATCCGGCTCACCGCGGAGAGCGCGGCGGGCCGGCGCAACCGGATCGGCACCGTGCTGGTCGCCCCGCTGCGGGAGCAGGACGAGCCGGGGGAGGGCACCGACGCCGAGGAGTAGCGTGGACAGCGGGGTCCCCGCCGCACTCCCTCGGGAGGTACGCCGTGTTGAAGCTCAAGGACGACCTGCCGGTCGACCACCGGCTGGCGCAGGTCTACCGCTTCGGGGCCGGGTTGGGCGGGGTCTTCCTGCTGTTCTTCGGCATCCTCGGACTGCTGGACCGCCCGGGCTTCCTGGACACCCAGGGGGACCGGGTGGCCGGCATGAGCAGCAACGGCCTGCTCGGGCTGCTGTCGGTGGTGGTCGGCCTGGTGCTGATCGCCGGCGCCGCGATCGGGGGCAACGTGGCCTCCTGGATCAACATGGTGGTCGGCACGGTCTTCGTCGGGGCCGGCTTCGTCGGGCTGATGATCCTGGACTCGGACGCCAACTTCCTGGCCTTCGGCATGTCCAACGTGATCTTCAGCTTCCTGTTCGGCCTGACGGTCGCCACCTTCGGCATGTACGGCCGGGTCAGCCGGCACCTGCCGCACGACAACCCCTACTGGCGCGAGCGGCACGCCCGCTACGCCGAGGCCCTGCGCGGCCCGACCGGCCCGCCCGCGGTGCCCGGCCACTGAGACGGGCCCGCCGGTTCCGAGAATTCACCTGACGGGTCGTCAGTTCGAGCGGTAGGAAGGGATCTTCACGTACGTCTTCCACGCACGAGGAGATCCGATGACCGCCCGCACCCTGGGTACGCTCAGCACCGCCCCGATCGGCTTCGGGGCGATGGTGCTCTCGCCCGGCATGTACGGGGAGACCGACGACGACCGCGGCGAGCGGGCGGTGCTCGCCGCGCTGGACGCCGGGGTCACCATGTTCGACACCGCGGACGGCTACGGCGCCGACGGCCACAACGAGCGGCTGCTCGGCCGGGCGCTGGCCGGGCGGCGGGACGAGGTGGTGCTGGCCACCAAGTTCGGCTTCCGGATCCCGGAGGGCGCCGAGGCGCACCGCTTCCCGGTCAGCTACGCCTTCGGCGAGCTGGCGGTCAACGCCGAGCCGAAGTACGTCCGGGGCTACGCCGAGCAGTCGCTGCGCAACCTGGCCACCGACGTGATCGACCTCTACTACCCGCACTTCCCGGACCCGCAGGTGCCGCTGGCCGACACCGTCGGCGCGGTGGCCGAGCTGGTGGAGGCCGGGCTGGTGCGCCACCTGGGGCTGTCCAACGTGACCGCCGCCCAGCTGCGCGAGGCGCACGCGGTGCACCCGGTGGCCGCGGTGCAGGTGCAGTGGTCGATGTGGCAGCCGGCCGACCCGGAGCTGCTGGCCGCCGCCCGGGAGCTCGGCGTCGGGCTGGTGGCCTGGAGCCCGCTCGGCGGCGGCTTCCTGACCGGCACCGTGCAGCAGCTGAAGGAGGGCGACTTCCGGAAGAACCTGGAGCGCTTCGACGAGGCCAACCTCAAGGCCAACAACGACCACTACGCGCCGGTGCGGGCGATCGCCGCCGAGCTCGGCCTGAGCGCCGGTCAGCTGGCGCTGGCCTGGCTGCTGCACCAGGACGACCACGTGGTCCCGATCCCGGGCAGCCGCACCCCGGCGCACATCGCCGACAACACCGCGGCGGCCGAGGTCCGGCTCTCGGCGGCCGACCTGGCCCGGGTGGACGCGGCGCTGGCCGCCTTCGCGCCGGCCGGGAAGGGCGACCTGCTGGACGCCTGAGCGGCGGCCGGTGCGGGTCTCCTATGCTCAGCGGCATGACCGATCAGACTGAGCAGACCCAGCTGGACCCCGAGGACAAGAAGATCATCACGCTGGCCCGCTCGGCCCGCGCCCGCAACGGCGTGGCCGAGGGGGCCGCCGTCCGCGACGAGACCGGGCGGACGTACGTGGCGGGCACCGTGGAGCTGCCCTCGCTGCGGCTGACGGCGCTGCAGACCGCCGTGGCGATGGCGGTGGCCAGCGGGGCCAAGGGCCTGGAGGCCGCCGCCGTGGTCACCGCCGCCGACGCCCCCGCCGAGGGCGACCTGGCCGCCGTCCGCGATCTGGGCGGCCCGTCCGCCCCGGTCCTGCTGGCCGGCCCGGACGGGACCTTCCGGCAGGCCTTCTGAGCGTGTCGGCAGATCGATAATCTGACCGGCATGGGTGGATGTGCTTTCCTCGCGGGTGTGTTGCTGACCCTGATGGGGTTGGGGCGGTGGCACGAGACCGGATCGCCGTACTGGCTGATCGGGTCTCTGCTGCTGTTCGTCCTGCTGCTGGTGGGCGCGGCGACGGGGAAGAAGGCCCGCTGACCGAGTCCGGTCGGACGATCAGGGAGAATGGTGCGCATGAGTAGCCCTTCTTCCCCGTACCGCTCCGGGTTCGCGTGCTTCGTCGGCCGCCCCAACGCGGGCAAGTCGACCCTGACCAACGCCCTGGTCGGGACGAAGGTCGCGATCACCTCCGACCGTCCGCAGACCACCCGGCACACCGTGCGCGGCATCGTGCACCGTCCGGACGCCCAGCTGGTGCTGGTCGACACCCCCGGCCTGCACAAGCCTCGCACCCTGCTCGGCGAGCGGCTGAACGACCTGGTCCGCTCGACCTGGGCCGAGGTGGACGTGATCGGCTTCTGCCTGCCCGCCGACCAGAAGCTCGGCCCCGGCGACAAGTTCATCGCCAAGGAACTGGCCGAGATCAAGAAGACCCCCAAGGTCGCGATCGTCACCAAGACCGACCTGGTCGACTCCAAGCGGCTGGCCGAGCAGCTGATCGCCGTCCACCAGCTCGGCGCCGAACTGGGCATCGAGTGGGCCGAGATCATCCCGGTCTCCGCCGTCGGCGACCAGCAGGTCGAGCTGGTCGGCGAGCTGATCACCAAGCTGCTCCCCGAGGGCCAGCCGCTCTACCCGGACGGTGACCTCACCGACGAGCCCGAGCAGATCATGGTCGCCGAGCTGATCCGCGAGGCCGCCCTGGAGGGCGTCCGGGACGAGCTCCCGCACTCGCTGGCCGTGGTGGTCGAGGAGATGATCCCCCGCGAGGACCGTCCGGCGGACCGGCCGCTGCTCGACATCCACGCCAACGTCTACATCGAGCGGCAGTCCCAGAAGGCCATCGTGATCGGCGCGAAGGGCTCCCGCCTCAAGCACGTCGGCACCACCGCCCGCAAGCAGATCGAGGCCCTGCTCGGCACCCCGGTCTACCTCGACCTGCACGTCAAGGTCGCCAAGGACTGGCAGCGAGACCCGAAGCAGCTGCGCAAGCTCGGCTTCTGACGCCCCGTGGCACCACGACGGCCCGTACCCCCGGTGGGGTGCGGGCCGTCGTGGTGCCACGGGCTCCGCGCCGACCCCTCCGGCCTCCGGCCGGGACCCGGGCTGTGATTGCGGGCCCCGGGCTTCGCGGCGTCCTCCGGCCCGCCGTGGGCCGTCTGCTGGTGGGGTGGGGCGCGGCCCGCGCAGCAGTGCACGCGGATCCCGTCCGGCCGGGGTGCGCCGCGCGACCGCAGGATTCCGGCCTCGCCGTGGTCCGCCGCGTGGCGGAAGCCCGGCTTCGCCGGGGCTCCCACCGGCCTGCGGTCGGGCCGGTCGGGCCGGTCAGGCCGATTCGCGGGGGATCAGACGGGCCGTCAGGAGGTTGTCGACGGCGGGGGTGCTGTGGGGGTTCTCGATCAGCAGGTCGATCAGGTCCGCCAGGGTGCGGCCCTCGGGGAGGGTGAGGCGGACGGTGGTGAGGCGGGGGCGCAGCAGGCGGCCGAGGAGGAGGTCGTCGGCACCGATCAGGGCGGTCCGTTCGGGGACGGGGACGCCCAGGTCCTGGAGGGAGCGCAGCAGCAGCATGGCGTACTCGTCGTTGTAGGCGAAGACGCCGTCCAGGCCGAGCTCGCGGCAGCGCAGGGCGGCGGCGGCCCCGGACTCCTCGGTGTAGTCGAGGGGGAGCGGGGTGACCGCGTCCGGCAGTCCGGCGGAGGCGGCGGCGGCCCGGACCCCGGCCAGGCGGGGGCCGCTGAACTGGTCGAGGCCGGCGTCGGTGGGGACGACCACGCCGAGCCGGCGGCGGCCGGAGGCCAGCAGGTGGGCGCCGGCCGCGGCACCCACCTCGCGCTGGTCCATGATCAGCGCGTGCGCCCCGGGGACGGGCGCGGTGCCCAGGGTGAGCACCGCCCTGGTCCCCGAGCGGTGCAGCAGCTCGACCCCGGCGGGGGTCAGCACCGGCTCCAGGCAGAGCACCGCGGCGGGCCTCAACTCGGCCCAGGCGCGGGCGGGTTCGTTCCCTTCGCCGGTCGGCCCGTAGAGCACGCTGGTGTGGCCGCGCTCGCGCAGGGCGCCCTGGAGCTCGCGGTAGAAGCCGCTGAACAGCGGGCCGATCGGGGCGGAGGAGCCGCCGATCAGGACGATGCCGGTGCGGCCGGCCCGCAGGGAGCGTGCGGCGGCGTGCGGCACGTAGCCGAGCTCGGCGGCGGCGGCCCGGACCTTCTGCCGGGTGGCCTCGCCGACCCGGCCGCCGGCGGTGTCGTTGAGCACGAAGGAGACGGTGGCGCGGGAGACGCCCGCGAGGCGGGCGACGTCGGCGCTGGTCGGGGGCGGGGGGCTGCTCATAACGGTTCGAATCTTTTCACGTCCGGGGGCTGGTCGGGGGCGGGGACGCCAGGTTACATGGCTGCTTACACGTGTAAGCGTTACACGTGTAACCTCGTCAACGACTTCCCTCACGAGAGTCATGGAGGGCAACGTGGCCCTTACCCCCACCCCCACTGACGTCCCCGCTCCCACCACCCGCACCGCCCGCGGCCTGCTGCCGCTGCTGTTCGCCGGCAACACCGCGATGTACGCGCTCTACCTCGGTGTCGGCTCCGTGCTGCTGCCGATCCAGGTCGAACGGATCGACCCGGCCGAGAAGGTGGCCAACCTGGGCCTGGTGGCCGGGGTGGCGGCCGTCTTCGCGACCTTCTTCAACCCCTTCGCCGGTGCGCTCTCCGACCGCTCCGGCCGCCGCAACCCGTGGATCCTCGGCGGCGGCCTGGCCACCGTGGCCGCGATGGCGCTGCTCGGCAGCGTGGACACCGTGCTGCTGGTGGCCATCGCCTGGTGCCTCGGCCAGGCGGTGATGAACTTCTACCAGGCCGCGCTCACCTCGGTGGTGCCCGACCGGGTCCCGGCCGCGAGACGCGGCGCCGCCTCGGCGGCGGTCGGCCTCGGGCTGCCGGTCGGCTCCACCGTCGGCGTGGTGACGGCCTCGGCCTTCGCCGACCACTACCGCACCGGCTACCTGGTGCTCGGCCTGCTCGTGGCCGTGGCGGCGCTGGTCTTCACCCTCGGGGCGAAGGAGCAGCGGATGGAGCCCAAGGCGCCCGCTCCGCTGCGGGAGCAGGTGGCGGCCTTCCTCGGGGTGCTGCGCGAGCACGACTTCCGCTGGGCCTTCATCGGCCGCTGGCTGCTGGTGCTCGGCTACTTCGCCGTGGTGGGCTACCAGTTGTATGTCCTGCAGGACCACATCGCGCTGCCGGCCGGGCTGGAGCCGGCCGAGGCGGTGGCGATCCTGACGCCGGTCTCGGCCGTCACCATGGCGCTCTCCACGGTGGCCGGCGGCGTGCTCTCCGACCGGATGGACCGGCGCAAGCTGTTCGTCGGCCTGTCGGCCGCGCTCTCCGGGGTCTCGCTGCTGATCCCGGTGGTCAGCCCGACCTGGGGCGGGATGCTGGTCTTCTCCGCCGTCAACGGCCTGGCCTTCGGCTGCTTCATGGCGGTGGACACCGCACTGGTCACCATGGTGCTGCCGCGGGCCGAGGACGCCGCCCGGGACATGGGCGTGCTGAACATCGCCAACGCCGGACCGCAGATCCTCGCCCCCTTCGTCGCCTCCGCCGTGGTCGGCATCGGCGGCTACACCCCCCTCTTCGTGTTCGGCGCCGTGCTCGCCCTGGCCGGGGCGCTCGCCGTCCGGCCCATCAAGGGCGTCCGCTGAGTACCGACATGTCGACACATCAGAAAGGCAATGGAGCAATGAAGCTGCACACCCATGAATGGGGCACCGGCGACCGGGTCGCCCTGCTGGTGCACGGGATCATGTCGGACCACCGCACCTGGCGGCGGTTCGGCCCGGCGCTGGCCGAGCGCGGCTACCGGGTGATCGCGGTGGACCTGCGCGGCCACGGCCTGAGCCCGCGCGGCGAGGGGGAGACGCCGGCCGAGAGGTACGGGCCGCGGCAGTACGCCGACGACCTGGTGGAGACCCTGCCGGTGGGCGCGGAGCTGGCGGTCGGGCACTCGCTCGGCGGGCTCTCGCTGCGCTGGGCGGTGGAGCGGCTGGCACCGCGGCGGGCGGTCTTCTCGGACCCGGCCTGGCTGTTCGACCAGCCGGGGATCGACCCGGAGCTGTTCGTCGGCTTCGCCGAGACCGCCACCGCCGAGCAGGTGGCGGCGATGAACCCGCGCTGGGAGGCCGAGGACGTCGAGACCGAGCTGGCCACCCTGGCGCTCTGGGACCGGGACACCGCCCGCTCGCTCACCGCGCACGGCGGGTACGCCGGTCTGCCGGAGGCCCCGGTGGTGCCCTCGCTGGTCCAACTGGCCGATCCCAGCTTCCTGGTGAACGAGCAGCAGGCCGAGGAGCTGCGCGGCCGGGGCTTCGAGGTGCGCACCGTGGCCGGGGCCGGCCACACCATCCACCGGGACGACTTCGCGGGCTTCCTGGGCTCGCTGGAGGGGTGGATCTGAGATGACCGACGGCAGCACGACCGACGGCAGCACGACCGACGACAGCACGACCGACGAGGGCAAGGAGCAGCGCGAGATGACCGACACCGCCCGGGAGGCCGCCGTCGAGGCCGCCCTCGCCAAGCTGGACCTCACCGCCAAGGTGGCGCTGCTGGCCGGGGCCGACATGTGGTCGCTGCCGGCCGACGAGGAGATCGGGCTCGGCCGGCTGGTGATGTCGGACGGCCCGGCCGGTGTCCGCGGCGAGCACTGGACCGCCGACGACCCCTCGGTGGCGATCCCCTCGCCGACCGCGCTGGCCGCCAGCTGGGATCCCGAACTGGTGCGCAGGGCCGGGCGGTTGCTGGCCCAGGAGGCCCGCCGCAAGGGCGTCCACGTGGTGCTCGCGCCCACCGTCAACCTGCACCGCAGCCCGCGCGGCGGCCGGCACTTCGAGTGCTGGTCCGAGGACCCGCTGCTGACCGGCGAGCTGGGCGCCGCGCTGGTGGCCGGGGTGCAGGACGGCGGGGTGGCCACCACCCCCAAGCACTGGGTCGGCAACGACTCGGAGACCGACCGCTACACGGTGGACGTCCGGGCGGACGAGCGCACCCTGCGCGAGCTCTACCTGGCCCCCTTCGAGACCATCGTCGCCAAGGCTCACCCCTGGGGCCTGATGGCCGCGTACAACGCCGTCAACGGCACCACCATGACGGAGCACCAGGAGCTCAACCTCCGGGTGCTGCGCGAGGAGTGGGGCTTCGACGGGGTGCTGGTCTCGGACTGGACCGGCGCGCGCGACACCGTCGGCTGCGCGCTCGGCGGGATGGACGTCGCCATGCCGGGCCCGGCCACCGTCTACGGCGAGCACCTGGTGCGGGCGGTCCGCGAGGGCCTGGTGCCGGAGGACACCGTGGACGAACTGGCCCGCCGCGTCCTGCGGTTGGCGGCCCGGGTGGGGCTGCTGGAGGGCGCCCCGCCGGTGGTGGCGGCCGAGGAGCTGCCGGAGGAGCTGGACGGGGACGCGGTGGCCCGCGAGCTGGCCGCCCGCTCCTTCGTCCTGCTGCGCAACGAGGGCGGTGTGCTGCCGCTGGCCCCGCGGACCGGGATCGCGCTGATCGGGGCGGCCGCGGCCGAGGCCCGGATCGGCGGTGGGGGCAGTGCTCAGGTCTTCCCGACCTCGGTGGTCACCCCGCTGGAGGGGCTGCGGGCCGCGCTCGGCGAGCAGGCGGTGGTGTACGAGGTGGGGGCGGACCCGCGGACATTCGTGCCGCCGGTGGCCTTCCCCGGCACGGCCGAACTGCGCGGTGCGGAGGGCGAGGTGCTCGGCACGGCGGCCACCGCCGACGGCACCGTGCGCTGGCTCGGCGCGCTGCCCGGCGGGGTGGGCTTCGACGCGCTGCGCGAGGTGGTGCTGCGCACCACCGTGGTGCCGGAGCGCGCGGGCGAGCACCTGGTGGCGGTGCGCGGGGTCGGCCGGTACCGGCTGGAGTGCGCGGGGCGGGTGCTCTTCGACGACGTGCTGCTGCCGTCCGGCGAGGACCCGGCGGCGGCCTTCCTGAACCCGCCGGAGCGGCGCTTCCCGGTCGAGCTGGCCGGCCCGGCCGAGCTGACCCTGGTGCACACCCTGCCGGAGGCCGGCGGCTTCGCCGGGTTCGGGCTGGTCTCCTTCGCCCTCGGGCACTCCGAACCGGCGGGCACCGCCGACGAGTTGATCGAGCGGGCGGTGGCGGCCGCCCGGGCCGCCGAGGTGGCCGTGGTGGTGGTCGGCACCACCGAGGAGGTGGAGAGCGAGGGCGTGGACCGCGACGGCCTGCGGCTGCCGGGCCGTCAGGACGAGCTGGTGGCCCGGGTGGCGGCGGCCAACCCGCGCACCGTGGTGGTGGTCAACGCCGGCTCGCCGGTGCTGCTGCCCTGGCGCGAGCAGGTCGCCGGGCTGCTGCTGGCCTGGTTCCCCGGCCAGCAGGCCGGGGCCGCGCTGGCCGGGGTGCTGCTCGGCGAGGCCGAGCCGGGCGGGCGGCTGCCGACCACCTGGCCGGCCGAGGAGGCCGACGTGCCGGTCTGGACGGTGGAGCCGGTGGACGGCCGACTGCCGTACGAGGAGGGCCTGTTCATCGGCTACCGGGCCTGGCAGCGCCGGGCCGCGGCCGAGCCGGCGTACTGGTTCGGCGCCGGCCAGGGGTACACCAGCTGGGAGTACCAGGGCGTGGCGGCCCGCCTCAGTGCCGAGCCGGGCGTGCTGGCCGAGGTCACCGTCCGGGTGCGCAACACCGGGGCCCGGGCCGGGCGCGAGGTGGTGCAGGTCTACCTGGCCACCGACGGCGTGGACCGCAGCCGGCCCTCCCGCCAGCTGGCCGGGTTCGCGGTGGTGGAGGCCGCAGCGGGGGAGTCGGCCACCGCCAGGGTGACGCTGGCCGAACGGGCCGTGCAGACCTGGGGCCCGCAGGGGTGGGAGCTGCGCCCCGGGACGTACACGGTGGAGGTCGGCCGGAGCGCGGCGGATCGCGTCCTGACCATGGCCCTGGAGGTCAACGGAACCCCTCCGACCAGCTGACACTTCGTCAGAACGGAATCTTCGGTGTGTGATCCGTGTGGGTTTCGCGCACGGTTCGTTCAGCAGCCCCGTGTCCGGCGTTCATCTGGCCGCATCTGAGCGGTACTTCTGAGCCGAGACGGTCTCTTCCGGCCAAGGCAGCGCGGAAGGGCGGGCACCGGCAATGGGGCATCCCAGATTCCTGATCGTCAACAGACCGTCCCGCCCCGACCTCGGTTCGGGCGGGACGGTGTGGCGGCTGCTCGGCGCCAACAACCGGCACCTGGGCCAGAGTCAGGACACCTTCCGGGACGCGGTGGCCTGCCGGGCCGCGATCGAGGACTTCCAGTCCAGGGTGGACCAGGGGCGGGCCACCATCAGCTCGCTGGACCGCGGCCAACTCTGGCTCTGGCGGCTTGAGTTGGACGGCCGCACGGTGGCCTGCTCGGCCCGCGGCTACCGCCGTCAGCGGGAGTGCCAGTACAACCTGGCGCGCTTCATGGCGGGGGCGCGCAGCGCGGCCGAGGTGGACCGCGGCGGCGCGGGCACGACCGTGGACGGTGCGGCGTGACCACCGTGGCCGCTCCGGTCGAGGACGCCCGCGAGGAGGACGTCCCCCGCCCGATCACCGCCAACCCCGGTCTGCCGGACCGGATCTTCCTGGCCTGGGCCAAGGGCAGCGGCGCCTTCGTGCTGGTCGTGATGCTCGGGGTCGGCGGTTACCTGGCGGTGCGCGCCTCCGAGGCGCTCTCCACCGCCGGCCTCACCTTCCTCACCACCGAGAGCTGGAACCCGGACGGCGGCAAGGGCCAGTTCGGCATCGCGGCCGTGCTGGTCGGCACCCTGCTGGTCGGCGGGATCGCGGTGCTGCTGGCGGTGCCGCTGGCGCTCGGCAGCGCGCTCTACATCAGCGAGTACGCGCCCCGGAAGCTGCGCCGGACCCTGATCGGCATGGTCGACCTGATGGCCGCCGTGCCCAGCGTGGTCTACGGCGTCTGGGGCTACAAGCTGCTCCAGTACCAGCTGGCCGGGGTGGCCCGCTGGCTCTCCACCTGGCTGGACTGGATCCCGCTCTTCAAGGTGAACGGCGTGGACCCGAACGACCCGCTCACCCCGCCGCTGGTCTACACGGCGTCGAGTCTGATGGCCGGCACGGTCGTCGCCTTCATGATCACGCCGATCATGTGCTCCATCATGCGCGAGGTCTTCGACCAGGCCCCGGCCGGCGAGCGCGAGGGCGCGTACGCGCTGGGCTCCACCCGCTGGGGGATGATCCGCTCGGTGGTGCTCCCGTTCGGCCGCGGCGGGATCATCGGCGGCACCATGCTGGGTCTGGGCCGCGCGCTCGGCGAGACCATCACGGTCTACCTGATCCTCTCGATGGCCTTCGAGATCCAGCCGCACGTCCTGCAGACCGGCGGCAGCGCGGTGGCCCCGATGATCGCCCTGCGCTACGGCGACTCCACCCCGTTCTCCATCTCCGCGCTGATGGCGGCCGGCCTCGCGCTCTTCCTGCTGACCCTGGTGGTCAACTTCGCCGCGGCCGCCGTGGTCGCCCGCAGCCGTTCGGGGGCCAGTTCGTGACCACCACCGTTCCGCACGCCGAGTCCGAGGTGCCGCTGCCCGAGGTGCCCGCGTCCGAGCTGCCGCTCGACAAGGGGCCGCGCACCACCGTGGTGGGGCGTCCCGACGCGTCGGCCCCGCCGCAGCGCCCGCGCCGGATCGCGCCGCGCCGGGCCTCGGACCACTACGCGTTCTGGGGCAGCCTGGCGGCCTCGGTGGCGATGACCGCCCTGCTGTTCCAGCGCTTCGCGCCGTTCAGCGGCGGATTCGGCTTCGTGATCTGCGTCTGGCTCGGCTTCCTCGGCCTGTACGCCCTGCTGGTCTCCCGGGACGAGAACGGGCTCGCGGTCCGGGACCGGCTGGCCTCGGTGGTGGTGCACTCCATCGCCGCCCTGCTGCTCGGCGTGCTGGTCTGGGTGGTCGGCTACGTCTTCCTCAAGGGCTGGGACGCGCTCAGCCACACCAACTTCTACACCCAGGACCTGTCCCGGGCCGGGCCCACCGACCCGCTCGACAAGGGCGGCGCGCTGCACGCCATCGTCGGCACGCTGATCCAGATCACCATCTCGCTGGCCATCACCATCCCGGTCGGGATCAGCTGCGCGGTCTTCATGAGCGAGGTGCCCGGCCGGTTCAGCCGGCTGGTGCGCACCCTGGTCGAGGCGATGACCGCGCTGCCCTCGATCCTGGCGGGCCTGTTCATCTACGCCGTGCTGGTGCTCGCGCTGGGCTTCCCGCGCTCGGGCCTGGCGGCCGGGGTGGCCCTCTCGGTGATGATGCTGCCGATCCTGATCCGGGCCACCGACGTGGTGCTGCGCCTGGTGCCGGCCTCCCTCAAGGAGGCCTCCTACGCGCTCGGCGCCGGCCGTTGGCGCACCGTCTGGACGGTGACCCTGCCGAGCGCCCGCTCCGGCCTGGCCACCGCCGTCATCCTCGGCGCGGCCCGCGGCATCGGCGAGACCTCCCCGGTGCTGCTCTGCTCCGGCTACACCAAGAACCTCAACCCGGACCCGACCAGCGACCCGCAGGCCTCGCTGCCGCTGATGGCGTTCACCCTGATCAAGTTCCCGTCCCAGCTCCACATCACCAGGGCCTTCGGCGCCGCCGCGGTGCTGCTCGGCCTGGTGCTGCTGCTCTTCGTGGTGGCCCGCACGCTCGGCGGCCGCGGCCCCGGCGACCTGACCTCCCGTCAGCGCGAGCGCCGGGCCCGGCAGTCCGCCGCCGACCTGGCCCGGATGACCGGCCCCGCCACGTTCCCCGCCGTCCGGAAGGCACCCGTGCTCACCCGCATGCTGACCCGTACCCTCACCCTCCTCACCGCGCTCGCGGTCGTGGCCGGTTCGCTGCTGCTCGGCGCGGCGCCGCGGGCCGAGGCCGCCGACTACCGCCGGATCAGCGGCGCCGGCTCCACCTGGAGCAGCAACGCGGTGGACGCCTGGGTCACCAACGTCCGCCAGTACGGCATGACCATCGACTTCGACGCGCAGGGCTCCAGCTACGGCCGCAACCAGTTCAAGAACCAGGCCACCGACTTCGCGGTCACCGAGATCCCGTACGGCCTCACCGACGGCGGGCAGTTCGACGCGCCGCCGCCGTTCCCGATGGCCTACCTGCCGATCGTGGCCGGTGGCACCTCGTTCATGTACAACCTGAAGATCAACGGCAAGCGGGTCGACAACCTGCGGCTCTCCGGGGACACCCTCACCAAGCTCTTCACCGGCGTGATCACCAAGTGGAACGACCCGCTGGTGGCGGCCGACAACCCCGGCCTGGCGCTCCCCAATGTGGCCGTCCGCCCGGTGGTCCGCTCCGACGGCTCCGGCACCACGGCGCAGCTCACCACCTGGATGAGCAAGCGTCACCAGGGCACCTGGGACGCGTACTGCGCCAAGACCAGCCGGCACGCGCCCTGCGGGGTCACCTCGTTCTACCCGCTGCTGCCCGGCTCCACCTGGCAGTCGCTCGGCACCTCGATCGCGGTGGCCAACGCGGTGGCCACCGACTCCAACAACGGCGCGATCACCTACGTCGAGTACTCCTACGCGCTCAACGCCCGCTTCCCGGTGGTGAAGGTGCTCAACGACGCGGGCTACTACGTGGAGCCGACCGCCCGCAACGTCTCGGTCGCGCTCGGGCACGCCGGGATCAACCAGGACCTCACCCAGCGGCTCGACGACGTGTACAGCTCGCCGGAGAAGAACGCCTACCCGCTCTCCAGCTACAGCTACATGGCCGTGCACACCAGCGCCACCCAGAGCTTCCCGGACGAGAAGGGCAAGACGCTCAGCGCCTTCGGCTACTACTTCCTCTGCGAGGGCCAGCGGCAGGCCGACAAGCTCGGCTACTCGCCGCTCACCCAGCAGCTGGTGAAGTCCGGGTTCGAGCAGCTGGCCAAGGTGCCGGGCTCCGAGGGCAGGGCCTTCGACGCCAACGCCTGCACCAACCCGACCTTCGGGCCCAACGGGACCAACCCGTTCGCGGCCGGGGCGCCGATGCCCCAGGAGTGCGACAAGAAGGGCGCCCAGATGTGCGGCACCGCCACCGGCGGCGCCGGTGCCTCGGGCGGCTCCAACTCCTCCGGCGGAAGCGGTGGTTCGGGCAGCACGGCGGGCGGTGGCACGGCCGGCTCCGGCGGTGCCCGGGGGACGGCCGCCGGTGCTGCGGGCAGCACCGGGGGAGCGGGCGGCACCGGTGGCGCGGCGGCGGGCGGGAGCAGCGGCGGCGCGGCCGGTGGAGCCGCGGGGGGTGCCTCCGGTGGCGCCAACGGCGGTGCGGCGGGCGGCGGTTCGGGTGATCCCGCGCTCGGCGGCGGGGACCCGGCGCTCGGGGGCGGGGGTGGTGGCGGCGCGGCCGGTGGCGGCGACGGCGGCCAGCAGGTGTCCGCGACCCAGGTCGAGATCGCCGCTTCCGCCAGCAGCGGCCTGCGGCACTCGCTGATGCTGGTGGCCGGTCTGCTGCTCGGTGCGGTCATCGTGCTGCCGCCGCTGGTGGCCGGCCGGGCCGCCCGTCGCCGGGGGGAGGGCCGATGAGGCTCCGTCGGACGCACGGGCGCCCGCCGCAGGACGACCTCGCCGCAGCGGGGCGGCCGGGCCGGGACGAGGCCGGGAGCGGGGCCGGTGGCACGGCCCGGGGCGCGCGTCCGCTCCGGCGGGTGGTCCGCACGGCCGGGGCGTTCGCCCTGGTGCTGGCCGTCGCCGGTGGTGTCGCGCTGTCGGCCGGGCCCGGCTCGGCGCCGGTGCGGGTGGCGGCCGGCGGTTCGGCCACCCCCGAGATCCCGGTGGACCCGATCACCGGGGCCCCGGTCCCGATCGACGGGCAGCGCCCGTCCGGCGAGCCCACCATCGCGGCCGACACCCCGCCCACCGGCAGGGCCGCCACCCCGGCGGCCGGCTCCGGCGCGGGCTCCACCGCCGCTGAGCCGGCCCTGTCGGCGGCGGCCCCCGGCGCGGCCCGGCTGGCCGAGGCCGGCGCCGGGTCGGAGAGCGACCAGCGGCCGGTCACGGTGACCGGCTCCGGCGAGTTCGCCGGCCTGGAGGTGACGGTCCACCAGACCGCGCACCTGGTGAACGAGTCGGTCCAGGTGACCTGGACCGGCGGCAGGCCGACCTGGCCGAGCCCGATGATCCTGGCCCGTCACTACCTCCAGTTCATGCAGTGCTGGGGCGACGAGGACAGCGGCCCGAGCCGCGAGCAGTGCCAGTACGGTGCCACCAAGGGGGACCCGCGGATCTCCGCCGGTGACTTCGTGAGCACCCGTCAGCTCAACGCGGGCGCACTCGAGGACAAGGCCGACCCGCTCTACCAGGAGCACCCGACCAAGAACATCTACGTGCCGTTCCGCCCCTCCAACGGCGGCCCGGCCGAGAGCGGCGGCGCGAGCCAGTACTACGACGCGCAGACCACCAACGAGGTGCCGTTCGGGCCGACCAGGGCCGATGGCTCCGGCCAGATCGACTTCGAGATGCAGACCGGCATGGAGGCACCGGGCCTGGGCTGCGGCCAGACCCCGGCCGGCGCCCCGGCCGATGCGACCCCGCGCCGCTGCTGGCTGGTGATCGTGCCGCGCGGCGAGATCGAGGTGAACAAGGAGGTGCCGACCGGCTCCTCCGGCAAGCTCCAGACCAGCCCGCTCTCCTTCACCAACTGGGAGAAGCGGCTGGTGGTGCCGCTGAGCTTCGAGCGGGTCGGCCTGTCCTGCCCGATCGGAAGCTCCGAACGGCCCACCAACGGAACCGAGATGGCCGCCGAGGCGATGTGGCGCTGGCAGCCGGTGCTCTGCCGCCAGGCGGGCGGGATCTTCAGCTACACCCAGATCGCCGACCACCTGGCCCGCAACCAGCTCAACCAGGACGACCCCGGCCTGTCCTACCTCGGCATCCCGCAGGCCCGCGAGGAGGACCGGCCCGGCCGGACGCCGTACTACGCGCCGGTCGCCCTCTCCGGGCTGACCTTCGCCTTCGACATCGAGAGCCAGTCCGGCGTCCGCACGCCGGAGGACAAGAAGAAGAAGGACGGCCAGCGCATCCACGACCTCAAGCTGACGCCCCGGCTCATCGCCAAGCTGATGACCCAGAGCTACCAGCAGTCGGTCAACCCCTTCGACCCGGACGTGCCGGCCGAGAACCCGGTCGACCTGCTGACCGACCCCGAATTCCTGGCGCTCAACCCGTACTTCAAGGACCTGTACTTCCCGACCCGGGTCGCCGACCTGCTGCTGCCCAACGGCGACAGCGACGCCGCCCAGCTGGTCTGGATGTGGCTGCTGAAGGACCCGGAGGCGGCCGCCTTCCTGCGCGGCGAGAAGCACGCGGTCTGGAAGGACACCATCAACAAGGCCTGGATCAAGGTCGGCACCACCTACCCGCGCTCCAACTACCCCAAGCAGGACGTCTACTGCCTGGAGTTCCCGGACGACCCGGACGGCCGCCCGGCCTGGTGCAACCTGGACTCGCACGCCTACGCCCCCAGCATGCGCGAGGGCGCCCGGGGCATCGCCCGCGGGGACGGCCTGGGCAAGTCGGTCTGGGACGCCACCGTGATCCCCGGCCAGCTCAAGAAGGGCTCGCCGCAGCCGCAGGGCCTGCGCGCCCTGATGGCCCTGACCACCACCGCCCAGGCGGCCCGGTTCGGTCTGAGCACCGCTCAGATCCGCAACGCCAAGGGCGAGTTCGTCACCCCGACGGACGCCTCCATGCTGGCCATGGCCAACGGCACGATGCCCGAGTCGGCGACCACCATCTCGGTGATCCCGCCGTGGGCCGAGGTGGCCGGCGGCTACCCGCTGACCCTGACCACCTTCGCCGCCACCGTGCCCTCGCAGATCACCCCCGAGGCGGGCAAGTCCTACGCCGACCTGCTGCGCTACGCGGCCGGCCCCGGCCAGGAGCCGGGTGTCGCCGCCGGCCAGTTGCCCGTTGGCTACGTCCCGTTGCCCGAGCGGATGCGCAGCCAGGCCAGACTGGTCGCCGACGCGATCGAGCTCGCGGCGGGGAGGGCGGAGCCGAGCCCCAAGCCGAGCACCTCCGCCTCGCCCACGGCCTCCGGGTCCGCCTCGGCGACCGCCCGGCCCTCCGCCTCGGCGAGTGGGAGCACGGTCGTCCAACTCCCCACCGCCCCGGTCGGGGTGACGCCCGCCTCCGGTGCCGGGACCGGCTCCGGCAGCGGTGCCGGTACGGGCGGCGGCTCCGGCGGCTCGGGCGGCGCCCCGGTGGACACGGCTCCGCTGAGTCCGCCGCCGCCGAGCCCCGAGCCCTCCCGCAGCCCGGTCCTGCTCTCCGCCACCCCGTCCGCCGCCCCGGTCGGCAAGACCGCCGGGACCAAGGTCGGCTCCGCCCGCTACGTCCTGCTCGGCACCCTGATCGCCGGAGTGCTCGCAGCCGTCGGCGGCGTGGCCGTGCCGCACCTGCTGCGCAGGCGGCGGCACTGACCCGGGCGCGGGCCCACAGACCACCGAACCATCGATCCACCGTCAACGCAGGTGCGCCACACGGCCGGAGACCCTCCGGCCGTGCCCGAGAGCTGCCCGTAGGAAGAAGGAACCGTGAACTCTCCCACCAAGAGCAACCTCGCCAAGTGTGTGACCGTTGCCGCCGGTCTGGGCCTGGTGCTGGGTAGCACCGGCACCGCGCAGGCCGACCCGTCGGGCGCCCCGGTCTACCGCCAGCTGGCGGGTGTCGGCTCCGACACCACCCAGGGCGTCATGAACGCCATGGCCAACGACATCACCCTCGGCGGCCAGAAGGTGGTGGCCTCCTACAACGCGCTGGGCACCGCCACCGTCGCCACCAAGGCGGCAGCCGCGTGCCAGTCGGTCGCCCGCCCGAACGGCTCCGGCGCCGGCCGCACCGCGCTGGTCAACCAGCTCAACCTGGGCAACGGCTGCCTGGACTTCGCCCGCTCCTCCAGCCTGAACCTGGCCGCCGTCACCCCGGGCCTGACCTACGTCCCGTTCGCGGTGGACGGCGTCACCTACGCCGTCTCCTCCGGCTCCGAGGTCGCCCTCGACCTCTCCACCGCCGACCTGCACTCGATCTACAGCTGCGACCCGGGCTACGTCGGCACCGGCCCGAACTGGGACATCAAGCCGCTGCTCCCGCAGGCGGGTTCGGGCACCCGTGCCTTCTGGCTCACCGTGGTCGGCATCACCGAGTCGGACATCAGCGCCAACAAGTACCCCTGCGTGACCGACACCAAGGGCGGCAAGAAGATCGAGGAGCACGACGGCCGCGTCCTCGACACCAAGTCGCTGGTGCCGTTCTCGATCGCCCAGTACATCGCGCAGGCCTCCTCCACCATCGCCGACATCCGCGGCTCCGCCCAGCTCGGCAACATCAACGGCGTGCCGTCGGTGCTGCTGAACTCCAGCGCGGCCGCCACCCGTGACGTCTACAACGTCATCCCGACCTCCCAGGTGGCGAACAGCCCCTGGAAGGACGTCTTCGTCGGCTCGAACTCCGAGATCTGCAAGCGCGCCGCCATCGTCAAGCAGTACGGCTTCGGCGTGAACGCCAACTGCGGCGACATCTCGCGCGTCACCGGCTGACCTGGCCACAGCTCCACCGGTCTGAGCAACACCCGGCCCGCACCACGGGCCCGAAACACCCTCAGAAACGCTCCACTGACGCCTGAAAGGCGAACTCCACCGTGAGCATCCGGATCACCCGCACCATCGCGGTCAGCGCGGCCACCCTGCTGGCCGCCGGCTCCATCACCATGCTCGGCTCCGTCGCCGCCCACGCGGCCGACAGCCCGACCATCGGCAGCCTGGTCGTCAACCCGAACGCCGGCACCGTCGACGAGGGTCTGACCGTGACCGCCTCGGGCGCCTGCACCTCGGGCACCAACCTCCAGGTCCTGGTGCTCGGCCAGGGCTTCCCGGCCGACGGCTACGGCGCCACCTCGAACCAGTCCAAGGACGGCTTCCCGGCCGACGCCCAGGGCAAGGTGACCGTCCCGCTCTCCAACACCCTGCGCGGCTACGCCCAGGCCAACGGCATCGCCGAGCTCTCCGGCAAGTACGAGTTCCGCCTGCGCTGCCGCAACAAGGTCGGCGCCACCTACTACGGTGACTTCGTCGGCGCGATCTGGATGTCCAGCGCCACCAACTTCACCTCGACCGACCCGAACGCCCCGGTCGCGGTGGCCACCACGACCACCGTGTCGGCCACCCCGAACGGCTCGGCCACCGTGGGCAGCGACGTCACGCTGACCGCCGCCGTCTCCCCGGCCGCCCCCGGCACCGTGCAGTTCCTGGACGGCGCCAACCCGGTCGGCTCCCCGGTCGCGGTCAACGCCGGCCAGGCCACCCTGACCACCAACGCGCTGACCGAGGGCGCCCACCAGCTGTCGGCGGTCTTCACCTCCTCCAGCACCGGCTTCCTCGGCTCCACCGCCGCGGCGGTGGCCTACACCATCAGCCCGAAGGGCGCCGCGGCGACCACCACCGCGCTGGCCGTCTCGCCCGCCGGCTCGGCCGCCAAGAACACCCCGGTCAAGCTCAGCGCCAACGTCACCCCGGGCGCCGCGGGCACCGTCGCGTTCAAGGACAACGGCACCGTGCTCGGCACCCAGACCGTGGTGGCCGGCGCCTGCGAGTTCACCACCGCGACCCTGGCCGAGGGCGACCACGCCTTCACCGCCGAGTTCACCCCGGCCGCCCCGGCCGACTTCGCGTCCTCCACCTCCAGCACGGTGGCCTTCACCGTCACCCCCGTGGTGACCCCGCCGAACCCGGGCGGCCCGACCCCGCCGTCCCCGGTCTTCGAGACCATCACCACCTCGGTCGCCCCCGGCGCCCTGGTGATCAGCGTGGCCGGCACCAACGTCACGCTGCCCCCACTGGCGCTGAACAGCACCAGCACCCTGTACTCCACCGGTGGCGCCATCCAGACCGTCACCGTCACGGACACCCGTGCCGGTGCCCCGGGCTGGTCGGTCAGCGGCCAGGTCGCCCAGTTCAACTCGGGTGCCAACGTGATCAACGCGCAGAACCTGGGCTGGGCCCCGAGCCTGGTCTCCAAGGGCGACGGCCTCAAGGTCACCCTGGGCGGCACGGTCAACCCGGCCAACGCGGTCGAGGCCAACGACAGCGGCCCGTACGGCCTGAAGTCGTCCCGCACCCTGGCCACCGCGACCGGCCTCGGCACCGCCAAGCTCGGCGCCGACCTCACCCTGCTGGCGCCGACCTCCACCCAGGCCGGCACCTACCAGGGCCTGCTCACCCTGACCGCGATCTGACGCCGGTAGTTCACCGGGTCAGCGTGCGTTCGTAACCCGGCGGCCGGGCGGTCCAGGCGACACTGTGTCAGCTCTGGACCGCCGGGCCGCCGGTGCCCAACTCCCGTACCGACAAGCGAGGATGACGCCGCCGATGCGCCGATGGCTCCTGGCACTCGCCACCCCGGCCCTGCTCGCCCTGACCGTGCTCCAGGGGACCGCGCACGCGGAGGACCCCCCGGCGCAGCCGTCCCCCGGTCAGAGCGCACCCGCGCAGGCCCCGGCCCAGGGCGCGCCGCCCGTCGCGCAGACCTTCGGCATCCAGCCCTCGTCCGCCGACGCCCCCGACACCCGGGGCACCTTCGGCTACGCCGCCACCCCCGGCGCGCTGGTCAAGGACCACGTCGCGCTCTGGAACTACAGCGACCAGCCGCTCACCGTGCGGCTCTACCCCGCGGACGCCTTCAACACCGACAGCGGCGGCTACGACGTGCTGCCGGACGGCCGCAAGTCCACCCAGGCCGGAAGCTGGCTGCGCACCGCGGCGGACTCGGTGACGCTCGCTCCGCGCAGCCGCCAGATCGTCCCCTTCACCCTCGTGGTGCCCGCCGACGCCACCCCCGGGGACCACCCGGCCGGGATCGTCGCCGCGCTGCGGGCGGAGAGCAAGGACGCTCAGGGCAACGCCATCACCGTCGACCAGCGGGTCGGCGCCCGGGTCAACATCCGGGTGGCCGGCGACCTGCGGGCCGAGCTCAAGGTGGAGGACGCCAAGGCGGTCTACCACCCGAGCGCCAATCCGCTCGACTCCGGCCGCACGACGGTGAGTTACACCGTCCGCAACACCGGCAACGTCCGGCTCGGCGGCAAGCAGGCGGTCCGGGTGACCAACCTGTTCGGCTCGATCGCCACCGGTCACACCCCGCCCGACCTCCAGGAGCTGCTGCCCGGCAACTCGGTGACCTACCGCTTCGACGTCTCCGGCGTCTACCCGACCCTGTGGGGCACCGCCGGGATCACCGTGGACCCGCTGCCGGTCGGCGGCGACAAGGACCCGAAGCTGATCAGCTCCGTCACCAAGTACGCCTTCGCCTGGATCCCGTGGACCACGCTGGCGATCCTGCTGGTGGCCGGCGCCCTCGGCCTGCGCTGGTACCGGCGCCGCCGCCGTCCGGCCGTCCCGCCCACCGCACCGGCCGCCGCCGGGGGAGGCGGTGCGTCCGCCGCTCCGGCCGCCGTCGCGGTGGCCACCCTGCTGGCCCTGCTGGCCTTCGGCCACCTCTGGTCCGCACCGACGGCCTCGGCCGCCGAGGCACCCGGCACGTTGGCCTTCGACTACGCCTCCGGCAAGGACGACGACCCGATCGACCTGCTCAGCTCGGCGCCCTGCCCGGACCCGGCGAGCAACTACGTGGCGGTCCGGATCGCCGGCCCCGGCTTCCCCGCCGAGGGGTACCCGCTGACCGGCCTGGTGGCCGCCTCGGTCTACCGCCCCTCGAACGGCGGCGGGTTCGTGCTGCCGCTGGCCAACACCCTGCGGGTGGTGGCCTCCCAGGCCGGAGCCGGTCAGCTCAAGGGCGCCTACACCATCACCGCGACCTGCCGGAACAAGGTCCGCCCGGCCGCGCTCAAGGAGTTCACCGGCACGCTCACCTTCACCGGGCCGAACACCTGGACCGCCACCGACGTGGCCCCCGCCGGAGCCGTGCACGCCCCGGCGCCCGACCCCGGCGTCGCCACCGGGCCGGTGGCCGGCGCCAGGGGCGGCTCCACCGCGACCGCCGACGACGGGGTCCCGCTCTACACCTGGGTCTCGGTCGCCGCCGGGCTGCTGCTGCTCGGCTGGATCGCCGTGCCGCGCCTGCGGCGCCGGGCCCGGCGCACCGCCGAGGAGGCAGCCGAATGACCGTCACCGTCCCCGTGCCGATCAAGGCCGGCCCCGGCCCGCGGGACTGGACGCCGCCGTCCACCGAGCCGCCCGCCGCGCCCGCCCCGCCGTCCGTCCCGCCGTCCGCGCCCCCGCCCGTTCGGCCGCCCGCCCGGCCCTCGGTGGTGCGCCGGCTGACCCCGGACGGACCGCAGCTGATCGGCGCGGCGCTGGCCATCCTGGCCGGCCTGATGCTCGGCCTGCTGCTCGACCTCGGCCCGCTCGGCGGCCTGCGCCACCTGCGCGACCACGAGACCGGGATGGCCGAGCTCCGCCTGAGCCTGGCCCAGGGCACCGCCCCCGTCGGCCAGTTGGACAAGGACGGCAAGCCGGTGCTGCCCGGCACGCCCGTCGCACTGCTGGAGATCAAGCACCTCGGACTGCGCGAGGTGGTCCGCGAGGGCACCACCGGCGAGGTTCTCTCCTCCGGCCCCGGCCACCGCCGGGACACCGCGATGCCCGGCCAGGCCGGCACCAGCGTGCTGTTCGGCCGCCAGGCGGGCTTCGGCGGCCCGTTCGGCGCCATCGGCCAGCTGCGCCAGGGCGAGACCTTCACCGTGACCACCGGTCAGGGCAGTCACACCTTCCGGGTGGTGACGGTCCGCCGGGCCGGCGACCCGATGCCGCCCGCCCTCAAGACCGGCGCCGGACGGGTGGTGCTGGTCACCGGCGACGGCCCGCTGTACGCGCCCGACGACCTGCTCTACGTGGACGCCGACCTCGAGAGCGAGGTCCAGCCGAACAACGCCCGCCCGCTCACCTTCGCCGCGCTGCCCGCGGCCGAGAAGGCGATGGGCACCGAGGAGGGTGCCTGGGTGCCGCTGGTGCTCTGGGGCGAGGCACTGCTGCTGGCCGCCGTCGCCCTGGCCCTGGCCTGGACCCGCTGGGGGCGCTGGCAGGCCTGGACGGTCGGGGTGCCGGTGCTGGCCGCCCTCGGCCTGGCCGTCGCCGACCAGGTCGCCCGCCTGCTGCCCAACCTGATCTGACCTCAGTTCCCCCGCTCCGCACCGCCGTTCCAGTCAAGAAAGGGGCCGCCCCGTGAGTCTCGACACCACTGCCGTCCTGCCCGTCGTCCCCACCGCCGCGAGCAACGCCGGGACGCTCGACGCCCACGGCATCTCGGCCTGGTTCGGCGAGCGCAAGGTGCTGGAACGGGTCTCGCTGCTGATGCCGGCCGGCCAGGTCACCGCGCTGATCGGCCCGTCCGGCTGCGGCAAGTCCACCTTCCTGCGCATCCTCAACCGGATGCACGAGCTCATCCCCGGCGCCCAGTTGGCGGGGGAGGTGCTGCTGGACGGCTCCGACGTCTACGCCCCCGAGCGCCGGCTCACCTCGGCCCGCCGGGACATCGGCATGGTGTTCCAGAAGCCCAACCCCTTCCCCGCGATGTCCATCTACGACAACGTGGTGGCCGGGCTGAAGCTCACCGGCCTGCGCGCCACCCGGGCCGAGAAGGACCACCTGGTCGAGGAGTGCCTGACCAAGGCGGGCCTGTGGAAGGAGGTGCAGGACCGGCTGCGCCAGCCCGGCGGCGCCCTCTCCGGCGGCCAGCAGCAGCGCCTGTGCATCGCCCGCTCGCTCGCCGTGCGCCCCAAGGTCCTGCTGATGGACGAGCCCTGCTCGGCCCTCGACCCGACCTCGACCCGCCGGATCGAGCAGACCATCCGCGAGCTGGTGGAGGAGGTCACCATCGTGATCGTCACCCACAACATGCAGCAGGCGCACCGGGTCTCCGACCAGTGCGCCTTCTTCCTCGCCGAACAGGGCACCCCCGGCGGCATCGTGGAGCACGGGCCCACCGAGGCGATGTTCTCCGCCCCGGTGGACCAGCGCACCTCGGACTACGTCAACGGCCGCTTCGGATAAGCGACTTCTCCTCCCGCCGGCTGGTCGCCACGACCCGGCCGGCGGCCGGCCGCAGGGCGACGGCGGCCAGCGCGGTGGCGGCCAGCAGGAGCAGGGTGCCGAGCAGGAAGGCGGCCCGGAAGCCGGCCGTCATCGCCTCGGCCTGGCTGCGGCCGGCCTCGGCCAGCGCCTGGCCCCGGCTGCCGGCCAGGGTGACCAGCACGGCCACCCCGAGCGCGCCGCCGACCTGCTGGGTGGTGTTGAACAGCCCCGAGCTGACGCCCGCGTCGGCCGGGGCGGCGTCGGCCATGGCCAGCGAGGTGAGCGCGGCGACGGCCAGGCCGAAGCCGCCCGCGAGCAGCATGGTCGGCAGCAGGTGGAGGACGTAGGAGGCGTCCGCGGGGAGCCGGGTGAGCAGGCCGATCGCCACCACCAGCAGGCCCAACCCGCCCAGCAGCACGGTCCGTTCACCGAAGCGGGCGACCAGCGGGGCGGAGAGCAGCAGCGAGACGCCACCGATCACCACTGCGGCCGGGAGCATGGCGAAGCCGGTCGCGGCGGCGCCGTAGCCGAGCACGTTCTGCAGGTAGAGCGCTATCAGCACCTGGAAGCCGAACAGCGCCGAGACCATCAGCACCTGCACCAGATTGGCCGCCGCCACCCGGCGCGAGCGCAGCAGGCGCAGCGGCAGCAGCGGCTCGGCCGCGTACCGCTGGCGCAGCAGGAAGCCGGCCAGCAGCAGGGCGGAGACGGCGCCGAGCAGCAGGGCGCCGGTGGTGGAGCGCTCGATCGAGACGATCGCGTAGACCCCGAGCATCAGACCGGCGGTGACCAGCGCGGCGCCCGGCAGGTCAAGGCCGCGCAGCGAGCGGGCCGGGCCGTCGGCGGCCAGCACCCGCAGCGACAGCAGGACGGCGGCCAGGCCGATCGGCAGGTTGACGAAGAAGATCCAGTGCCAGCCGACCGCCTCGGTCAGCACCCCGCCGAGCACCTGCCCGATCGAGGCCCCGGCGGCGCCGACGAAGCTGAACGCGCCGATCGCCTTCCCGCGCTCGCCCGGTTCGGGGAAGAGCGTGACGATCATCCCCAGGCTGACCGCCGAGGCCATCGCCCCGCCGATCCCCTGGGCGAACCGGGCCGCGATCAGCAGCTCCTGACCGCCCGCCAGCCCGGCCAGCAGCGAGGCGGCGGTGAAGAGCACCAGCCCGGCCACGAAGATCCGGCGGCCGCCGAGCAGGTCGCCGAGCCGCCCGGCCAGCAGGAGCAGGCCGCCGAAGGCGATCAGGTAGGCGTTCACCGTCCAGGTCAGGCCCTCGGCGGTGAAGCCCAGGTCGGCCTGGATGGCGGGCAGCGCCACGGTGACGATGGTGCCGTCCAGGATGATCATCAGCATCCCGGCGCAGAGCACGGCCAGGGCCGTCCAGCGCGAATGCGCGGTCCCCGGTGCGGTTCCTCGCGTGGTCATGGAGTTCCTCCCCCTCGGTGGTGGCGACAGGAAGGAAGCTATCAGATAGTCCCGTACGAGACTATCTTTCTCGGTATTGAATTGTCCGGGACGGCCTCAGCCGCGCGGGCGGCGGGCCCGGCGCACCGGGCGCTCGCTCTCCACGGGGGTCGAGAGGTGGCCGTCGTGGAGGGTGGTGAGCGCGCGCAGCAGTACGGCGCGGTCCTCCTCGGGCACCGCCTCCAGGGCCTCCCGGTGGACGCCGTCGGCGACCTTCACGCCGGCCGCCACCGCCTCGGCGCCGGCCGGGGTGACGGAGATGATCCGGGCCCGCCGGTCGGTGGAGGAGGGGCGGCGCTCGGCCAGTCCGAGCCGCTCCAGCTCGTCCACGGTGACCACCATGGTGGTCTTGTCCAGGTCGGCGATCTCGGCCAGCTGGATCTGGGTCCGCTCCTGCTCCAGGGCGTGCAGCAGCACGCAGAAGCCGCGCGGGGTGATGCCGAGCCCGCTCCCGGCGAAGGCGGCCGACATCCGGGTGGAGAGCACGTGGCTGGTGTGGGTCAGCAGGGCCGACAGGTCCGGCATGGTGCGCGAGGGTTCGGTCATTCCCGCAGTCTACAAACTGCGGCTCCAGCGGGATTATCCGGAAGTGGACTACTCCACCGGGAGGGCCAGGCCCTCGCGCAGCACCAGGGAGACCAGCTCGTGCTGGGAGTCGGTCAGCTTCGGGTCGGCGCAGTGCACCGTCCGTCCGTCGACCGTGATCGCGTAGTGGAACCCGTCCGGCACTCCGTAGGAGGGGTTGCGGAGTCCGCCGGCCACCGCCTCCCTGGCCAGCGCGTGGACGTGCGGCGCGTCGGTGCGCGCGGCGGTGTCCAGCTCGGCTCGGAGGGGGTGTCCGGCCAGGCCGCCGGTCCGGGTCACCTGGATGCGCATGGTTGCCAGTGTGCTACTCAGGGGCACGGCCGCGCTGCCCGTTTCGGTGAAAATTCGGCGTCGGATCGGCGGGTGGATCAAGGAGGCGGGCGGGCGGACGGGCAGGTGCGCGGAGGCCGCCCGGCTGACGGCACGTCAGTTCGAGCCGTCTCGCTGGGTGGGACAGTGGCCTGCCTCACTTCGGCGGGCAGGGCGCCTGGGTTACGCTGGGCGACATCATGCGCTACCGGCTGCTTCTTCTTAGCTGCCGCGGCGAGGGCCTGTAGACCACGAAGGCCGGCTCCCTCGCCGCGGGATGCTGTGCTGTCCCCGTACGGATGCGGGGCAGTGGTCGGCCGAGTCGGGTGTCCTCCACCCCGACCAGCCCGCATATCGAGTTCGGAAGCCGAGAGTCCCTTCATGACTGAGCAGTCCGCCATCGCTCGTGCGTTCAACGACCGCCCCACCCCGATCACGGCCGGCACCGTCCAGCAGAAGCCGTCCGGGATGCCGTTCCAGCGGTACGTACCGTTCGGCACCATCGACCTGCCGGACCGCACCTGGCCGTCCAAGGTGATCACCCAGGCTCCGCGCTGGCTCTCCACCGACCTGCGGGACGGCAACCAGGCGCTGATCGACCCGATGTCCCCGGCCCGCAAGCGCAAGATGTTCGACCTGCTGGTCAAGCTGGGCTACAAGGAGATCGAGGTCGGCTTCCCGTCCTCCGGCGCCACCGACTTCGACTTCGTCCGCTCCCTGATCGAGCAGGACGCGATCCCCGAGGACGTCACCATCTCGGTGCTGACCCAGGCCCGCGAGGACCTGATCGAGCGCACCGTGGAGTCCCTGGTCGGCGCCCCGCGCGCCACCGTGCACCTGTACAACGCCACCTCGCCGCTGTTCCGCCGGGTGGTCTTCAAGGGCAGCAAGGACGACATCAAGGCGATCGCCGTGGACGGCACCCGCCTGGTGATGGAGTACGCGGAGAAGATCCTGCGGGACGAGACGGTCTTCGGCTACGAGTACTCGCCGGAGATCTTCATCGACACCGAGCTGGACTTCGCCCTGGAGGTCTGCGAGGCGGTGATGGACGTCTGGCAGCCCGGCGAGGGCCGCGAGATCATCCTGAACCTGCCGACCACCGTCGAGCGCTCCACCCCGAACGTCTACGCCGACAAGATCGAGTGGATGTCGCGGAACCTGAGCCGCCGCGAGTTCGTCGCGCTGTCCACCCACCCGCACAACGACCGCGGCACCGGCGTGGCCTCCGCCGAGCTGGCCATCATGGCCGGCGCCGACCGCGTCGAGGGCTGCCTGTTCGGCCAGGGCGAGCGGACCGGCAACCTGGACCTGGTCAACGTCGGGATGAACCTGTTCTCCCAGGGCGTGGACCCGATGATCGACTTCTCCGACATCGACGAGATCCGCCGCACCGCCGAGTACTGCTTCCAGATGCCGGTGGCCGAGCGCCACCCCTACGCCGGCGACCTGGTGTACACCTCCTTCTCCGGCTCCCACCAGGACGCCATCAAGAAGGGCTTCGACGCCCTGGAGGCCGACGCCAAGGCGGCCGGCGTGCCGGTCGGCGAGTACACCTGGGGCGTCCCGTACCTGCCGATCGACCCGAAGGACGTCGGCCGCTCCTACGAGGCGGTCATCCGGGTCAACAGCCAGTCCGGCAAGGGCGGCATCGCCTACGTGCTGAAGAACGACCACAAGCTGGACCTGCCGCGCCGTCAGCAGATCGAGTTCTCCCGGATCATCCAGGCCAAGACCGACGCCGAGGGCGGCGAGGTCACCCCGGCCGAGATCTGGAGCGTCTTCCAGGACGAGTACCTGCCCACCCCGGAGAACCCGTGGGGCCGGATCGCGCTGAGCGGCTCGCGCAGCCTGGAGACCGAGGACGGCCGCGACGTGCTGCGCGCCGAGGCCGTGGTCGACGGTCGCCCCGTCACCCTGAGCGGCACCGGCAACGGCCCCGTCTCCGCCTTCGTCAACGCGCTGGCCGGGATCGGCGTCGACGTACGGGTGCTGGACTACGCCGAGCACGCGCTGAGCGAGGGCGGCGACGCCCAGGCCGCCGCGTACGTCGAGTGCGCGGTGGACGGCAAGGTGCTGTGGGGCGTCGGGATCGACGGCAACACGGTGCTGGCCTCGCTGAAGGCCGTGGTCAGTGCGGTGAACCGGGCCCAGCGCGGCTGACGGTGCGTCAGGGGGGCCGCTGCGGCGGCCCCTTCGGCGTTTCCGGGGTTCCTCGGGGGTGCCGGCGCGGGTGTCGGCAGGGGGGTCGGCGGGCGGGGGCGCGGGGTGTGTTCTGCGACACATTTTTACCCGTTCGGGGTGCTGACACCCGCGCTTAACCATGGCAGCATCTACCCACCGGAACCGGGGTCGGTGGGACGACCGCGGCGTCCGGTCGCGTGACCTGCCCATTGTTGTGCAGGCCGCCTGCCATGTCTGGGGAGTTGGCGCCGTGACAGGGTTGTGGGGTGTCCGTCCTCGGTGGCGGACTGACGTCCTCGGTGATTTCTACTGTCCGGGCTGCGGCGGGGACCGCAACTACCGCCGGCAGCACGGCCGGCGGTGGCTGCGGTTGTTCGGCACCCCGGTGCTGCCGGTCGGCCCGGTCACCGGCTGCGTGCAGTGCACCACCTGCCACCGGCGCTTCGGGCTGGAGGCGCTGGACCAGCTCACCTGCGTCCGGCTGGGCGCGATGCTGCGGGACGCGCAGTACACCGTCGCACTGGCGGTGCTCGCGGCCGGCGGCACCGGCAGCCGGGCCGCGCGGGACGCCGCCTGCGAGGCGATCCGGGAGGCCGGCTTCGAGGACTGCGGCGAGGCCCAGGTGCTGGCCGCGCTCGCCGCCCTCTCCGGGACGGGCGGGGACACCCCCGTCGACCTGGACGCCACCGGCAGTGCCCTCACCGTCGAACTCCACGCCGCGCTCGAACCGTTGGCCCCGCACCTGGCCCAGCCCGGCCGCGAACGCCTCGTCCTGCAGGGCGCCTGGATCGCCCTCGCCGACGGCCGCTACCTCCCCCACGAGCGCACCGCCCTCACCGCCGTCGGCCGCTGCCTCGGCCTCCCGGCCACCCGCACCGCCGAACTCCTCGAGGCCGCCACCCGCACCTCCCACTGAGCCGGGCCCGACTCCCCCCTCCGGGCCCGCCACGACCCGCACCCGCAGGACGGTTCCCCCACGGACCCAGGGTGCGGGCTCGCGGCTGCGCGGCCCCGCCTGCGGCGGGCTCGCCGAGGCGAGCAGGCGTCACGGACTCGGGGCCTCGCCTGCGGCGGGCGCGTCGGGGCGTACGCCGACGCAGCGCGTCAGCCGCCTGCGGCGAGCTGACGGCGCCTATGGGTCCGGGGCCTTGTCTGCGGAGGGCTCGTGGGGCGAGCGCTGTCACCGTTGGGATGCCTCGCCTGCGGCCGGCTCGGCCGGGGTGCGAGGCCGCGCCGTGCGGGAGCCGCCTGCGGCGAGCTGACGGGGCGTCGGGGGCATCGGCACGCGCGAGCCACGCTGCCCGAGTCCGTCGGGCGTCACCGCGCGCGGAATCCACCTAGGACGAGCTCGCCAGGGGAGAGGGTGTCACGGGCTCGGGGCCTCGCCTGCGGCGGGCTCGTCGAGGCGTACGCCGACGCGGCGCGTCAGCCGCCTGCGGCGAGCGGACGGGGCCTATGGGTCCGGCGCCTTGCCTGCGGCCGGTTCGTGGGGCTCGCGGTGTTACCACTGGGATGCCTCGCTTGCGGCCGGCTCGGCCGGGGTGCGGGAGCCGCCTGCGGCGAGCTGGCGGGGCCTATGGGGCCGGGGCCTTGTCTGCGGCCGGCTCGTGGGGCTCGCGGTGTTACCACTGGGATGCCTCGCCTGCGGCCGGCTCGACCGGGGTGCGAGGCCGCGCCGTGCGGGAGCCGCCTGTGGCGAGCTGACGGGGCGTCGGGGGCCATCGGCACGCGCGCGAGCCGTGACGCCCGGGACCGTCGGGCGTCACCGTGGGCGGACGTCTGCGACCCGCCCCGCGCGTGCCCGACCGGGACCACTGCAGCTCGCCGCAGGCGTTCCCCTCTCCCCGCGCCCGAGGCTCGCCGCAGGCGTTCCCCTCTCCCGCCTCCGAAGCCCGCCGCAGGCGTCTGCCTTTCGCGAGCCCGAGGCTCGCCGTAGGCGTTCCCCTCCCCCGCTTCCGAAGCCCGCCGTAGGCGTTCCCCTCCCCGGGCGGGGGTGTCGGTGGGGTGCGGGAGAATGGGCGGCATGAGTCTGTTCCGGGACGACGGCATCGTCCTCCGTACCCAGAAGCTGGGCGAGGCCGACCGGATCATCACGTTGTTGACGCGTCAGCACGGCAAGGTCCGGGCGGTGGCCCGGGGGATCCGCAAGACGAAGTCGAAGTTCGGGGCGCGGCTGGAGCCGTTCTCGCACGTGGACGTGCAGTTCTTCAGCCGCGGAGCGGACCTGATCGGCCGTGGGCTGCCGCTCTGCACGCAGGTGGAGACCATCGCCCCGTACGGCGGACGGATCGTCACCGACTACTCCCGCTACACCGCCGGCACCGCGATGCTGGAGACCGCCGAGCGCTTCGCGGAGAACGAGGGCCAGCCCGCCGTGCAGCAGTACCTGCTGCTGGTCGGCGGGCTGCGGACGCTCGCGGCCGGGGAGCACGAGCCCCATCTGGTGCTGGACGCGTTCCTGCTCCGCTCCCTCGCCGTCAACGGCTACGGCGCCAGCTTCACCGACTGCGCCAAGTGCGGACTCCCGGGCCCCAACCGGTTCTTCTCGCTCCAGGCGGGCGGTGTGCTCTGCGGTGACTGCCGCGTACCGGGAAGTGCCGTACCCTCCCCTGAGACACTGGTACTGCTCGGCGCACTGCTGTCAGGGGACTGGCAGACGGCGGACAACAGCGAGCCGAGGTACTGGCGGGAGGGCAGCGGTCTGGTCGCCGCCTACCTCCAGTGGCACCTGGAGCGGGGAATCCGCTCGATGAGATACGTGGAGAAGTGAGCATGGCAGCGCGACGGCTCTTCGGCAGCAAGCAGCGGGAGTACCTCCCGCCGACCCCGCACCCGAGCGGCGCCGTGCCGCCGAAGATCCCGGGCGAGCTGGTGCCGGGCCACGTCGCGATCGTGATGGACGGGAACGGCCGTTGGGCCAAGGAGCGCGGGCTGCCGCGGACCGAGGGCCACAAGGTCGGCGAGTCGGTGGTGCTGGACGTGCTCAAGGGCGCGATCGAGCTGGGCGTGAAGAACGTCTCGCTGTACGCCTTCTCCACCGAGAACTGGAAGCGGTCCCCCGACGAGGTGAAGTTCCTGATGAACTTCAACCGGGACGTGATCCGCCGCCGCCGGGACGAGATGAGCGAGATGGGCGTCCGGATCCGCTGGGCCGGCCGGATGCCGAAGCTGTGGAAGAGCGTGGTCCAGGAGCTCCAGGTCGCCGAGGAGATGACCAAGGAGAACGACGCGGTCACCCTCTACATGTGCGTCAACTACGGCGGCCGGGCCGAGGTGGCCGACGCGGCCGCCGCGATCGGCCGGGACGTCGCGGCCGGGAAGCTCGACCCGTCGAAGATCAACGAGAAGACCCTCGCCAAGTACATGTACCACCCGGACATGCCGGACGTGGACCTCTTCCTGCGCCCCAGCGGCGAGCAGCGCACCTCCAACTTCCTGCTCTGGCAGAGCGCCTACGCCGAGCTGGTGTTCCAGGACGTGCTCTGGCCGGACTTCGACCGCCGCGACCTGTGGCGCGCCTGCGAGCAGTACGCGATGCGCGACCGCCGCTTCGGCGGCGCGCTGCCCAACGAGGTGGCCGCCGAGGTCCCGACCCAGCGCTGAGACAGCACGACGAGAGGGCCCGTACGGAGGTGAATCCGTACGGGCCCTCTGCCGTGCGTCCGACGGTCCGTCAGGCGGTGGCCTTGGCGGCGCAGCTGGCGCAGGTGCCGAAGATCTCCAGGGTGTGCGCGATGTCGCTGTAGCCGTGCTCGGCCGCGATCGAGTTGGCCCAGCGCTCGACGGCGGGGCCCTCCACCTCGACGGTGGAGCCGCAGGAGCGGCAGACCAGGTGGTGGTGGTGTCCGCTGCTGCAGCGGCGGTAGACCGCCTCGCCGTCGGCGGTGCGCAGCACGTCCACCTCGCCGGCGTCGGCCAGTGACTGGAGGGTGCGGTAGACGGTGGTGAGCCCGACCGAGTCGCCGCGGTGCTTGAGGAGGTCGTGCAGCTCCTGGGCGCTGCGGAAGTCCTCGACCTCGTCCAGGGCCGCCCAGACGGCGGCTCGCTGCCGGGTCGATCGGGCACGCGACGGGCCTGCGGTGGTCACCGTGGGTCCTCCAGGGAGAGTGGGCGTCTGGCACCTCATTGTGCCAGTCCCCGACTGGTGACCGAATCCTCGGTGCGGGACTCCTCGGACTCCCGGGCCTCCTGGGGCCGGTGGGGGTCGGACGGCCCGGCCTGGCGGGGCAGCCCGACCTCGCAGACCTCGGGCCCGGCGTCCGGGGCGGCGCGGTGGCGGCGGCGGGCCAGCGGTGCGGCCAGTGCGCTGAAGACCGCGAAGACCACGATGGCCAGCAGCACGATGGCCGGGCCGGAGGGCAGGTCGGCCTCGTAGGAGCCGGCCACGCCGGCCACCGCGACGGCCACGCCGACGCCGATCGAGGCGGCCTGGGTCATCGCGAACGAGCGGGTCAGCTGCTGCGCGGCGACCACCGGGACGACCATCAGCGCGGAGACCAGCAGCAGGCCGACCACCCGCATCGCCACCGTGACGGTGACGGCGGCCATCACCGCGAGCAGCAGGTTGAGCGCCCGCACCGGCAGGCCGGTGACCCGGGCGAACTCCTCGTCCTGGCAGATCGCGAAGAGCTGGCGGCGCAGGCCGATGGTGACCGCGATCACCACGGCGGCCAGCACCGTGATGGTGAGCAGGTCGGTGGGGGAGACGGTGAGGATGGAGCCCCAGAGGTAGCTCTCCAGGCTGCCGTTCCCGGACTGCGAGCTCATGCTGACCAGCAGCTTGCCGCAGGCCATGCCGCCGTAGAAGAGCATCGCCAGCGCGATGTCGCCGCGCTGGTTGCCGCGCGAGCGGACCACCTCCATGACCACGGCGCCGAGCACGCAGACCAGCACCGCCATCCAGACCGGACTGGTCTGGAAGAAGAAGCCGAGGCCGACGCCGGTGAGCGCGACGTGGCCCATGCCGTCGCCCATCAGCGCCTGCCGCCGCTGCACCAGGTAGATGCCGACGGCGGGGGCGGTGATGCCGACCAGCACGGCGGCGATCAGCGCGCGCTGCATGAAGTCGTAGCTGAGCATCTCGGTCATCGCGGCAGTCCTGAGGTCGGGCGGGTGGTGCGCGGGTGGGCGGTGCGCGGGTGGTCGGCGCTCATGCGAGCAGTCCGGGGGTCGTCAGGTGCTCGTCCCCGTGCGGGTGGACGTGGTCGTGGCCCGGCAGGGCGTGCTGGCCGGTGCTGGGGATCGGGGGGCCGTCGTAGGAGACGCAGCCGTCGCGAAGGACGACCGTGCGGTCGATCAGCGGCTCCAGCGGGCCGAGTTCGTGCAGCACCAGCAGGACGGCGGCGCCGCGCTCGACCTCGGTGCGCAGGGTGTCGGCGAGCACCTGCTGGCTCTCCAGGTCCACCCCGGCCATCGGCTCGTCCATGATGAGGAGTTCGGGGGTGCCGACCAGGGCGCGGGCGATCAGCACCCGCTGGTGCTGGCCGCCGGAGAGCCCGGCCACGCCGTCCCCGGCCCGGTCCAGCATCCCGACGGCGGCCAGCGCGCGGTCGACGGCAGCCCGGTCCCTGCGGCGGAACGGCAGCAGCCCGTGCTTGGGCAGCCGCCCGGTGGAGACCACCTCGCGGACGGTGGCGGGCACGCCGCTGGCGGCGGTGGTGCGCTGCGGCACGTAGCCGATCCGGTGCCAGTCGCGGAACTTGGCGAAGGGGGTGCCGAACAGCTCCAGGCCGCCGCGCTCCAGCGGGACGGCGCCGATCACCGACTTGACGGTGGTGGACTTGCCGGAGCCGTTGGCCCCGAGCAGCGCGACCACCTCGCCGGGCCGGACCCTGAGGTCGACCCCGCGCAGGACGGGACGGCCGCCGAGGGAGGCGACGGCGTCGCAGAGGCAGACGACCGCGGGCGCGGCACCCCGCTGGGGGTGCCGCGCCTCGGCGGTGTCCGTCCCCTCGGCCGCCGGGGCCTCGGGAATGACTGAACTCATGGTGATGCGGTGTCCCGTCAGCTCTGGATGCCGAAGGCGGCCTGGAGGTTGTGCAGGTTCTGCTTCATGACGGAGAAGTAGTTCTCCTTGGAGGGGTCCTTGACGCCCTCCAGCGGGTCGAGGACGGCGGTCTTCAGGCCGAGGTCCTTGGCGACCGTCTCGGCCAGCTTGGGGCTGACCAGGGTCTCGAAGAAGATGGTGGAGACGCCGTGTTCCTTGGCCTCCTTCTGGATCTCGGCCAGCTTGGCCGGGGTCGGCTCGGACTCCGGGTCCACGCCGTTGATGGCCAGCTGGTCGATCCCGTAGGCGTCCGCGAGGTAGCCGAAGGCGGCGTGGCTGGTGACGAAGGACTTCCCCTTGGCGTCCTTCAGGCCGTCCTTGAACTCCTTGTCCAGGGCGGCGAGTTCGGCCACCACCCGGTCGGTGTTCGTCTGGTAGTCGGCCGCGTGCGCCGGGTCGGCCTTGGCCAGCTCGGCGCCGACGTTCTTGGCCACGGCGGCGTAGCGGTTCGGGTCCAGCCAGATGTGCGGGTCGCCGGCGGCGCCGGAGTGGTCGTGGCCGTCGTCCTCGGCGTGGCCCTCGGGGAGGTGGTGGTCGACCAGCGGGGAGGCGGCGGTGGCGTCGACCACGTGCTTGGAGTCGCTCTGCGCCACGGCCTTGTCCACGGTGGGCTGCAGGCCCTTGAGGTAGAGGACGGCGTCGGCGCCCTTGACCTTGGCGACCTGCTTGGCCGTCAGCTCCAGGTCGTGCGGCTCGACGCCGGCGGCGGTGAGGTCGGTCACCTTCACGTGCTGCCCGCCGATCTGCTCGGCGAGGAACTCCATGGGGTAGAACGACGCGACCACGTCGAGCTTCCCCTTGCCGTCCTCGGCGCTGCTGGCCCCGCCGCAGGCGGAGAGCAGGAGGGCGCCGGCAACGGCGGTGGCGGTCAGGGCTATCGAGGTGGGGAGGCGGCGCGACTTCATGACAACCATTCTCAACTTAACTGGAAATGATTGTCAACTCACTCAACTGTCCGACGGTCCGATGGTCCGTTCGACACACGGTGTGCGGGCGAATACCGATTTGAACCCCCCACGGGGCCGCCCGGTAACCTCTGCTGGTATTCGGGTACGTGCAACCAGCCGTGCCCTGACCGTGCCGTCACTCGCGTGACGTCGTACTGAAGAGAGCACTGTGGCCGCCGACAAGATCGACACGATCGTCAGCCTGAGCAAGCGCCGAGGCTTCGTCTACCCCTGCAGCGAGATCTACGGCGGCACCCGCGCCGCCTGGGACTACGGGCCGCTGGGCGTGGAGCTCAAGGAGAACATCAAGCGCCAGTGGTGGCGTTCGATGGTCACCGCTCGCGAGGACGTCGTCGGTCTCGACTCGTCGGTGATCCTGGCCCGCGAGGTCTGGGAGGCCTCGGGCCACGTCGCCACCTTCAACGACCCGCTGACCGAGTGCCTCTCCTGCCACAAGCGGTTCCGCGCGGACCACCTGGAGGAGGCGTACGAGGCCAAGCACGGCAAGCTCCCGGCCAACGGCCTGGCCGACGTCAACTGTCCGAACTGCGGCAACAAGGGCGGCTTCACCGCGCCCAAGGAGTTCTCGGGCATGCTGAAGACGCACCTCGGCGTCACCGAGGACGCGTCCGGCCTGGCCTACCTGCGCCCGGAGACCGCGCAGGGCATCTTCACCAACTTCAGCCAGGTGCAGACCACTTCGCGCAAGAAGCCGCCGTTCGGCATCGCCCAGGTCGGCAAGAGCTTCCGGAACGAGATCACCCCGGGCAACTTCATCTTCCGGACCCGCGAGTTCGAGCAGATGGAGATGGAGTTCTTCGTCAAGCCGGGCGAGGACGAGACCTGGCACGAGTACTGGCTGCAGCAGCGCTGGGACTGGTACGTCGGCCTCGGCCTGCGCACCGAGAACATGCGCTTCTTCGAGCACCCGAAGGAGAAGCTCTCCCACTACGCCAAGCGCACGGTGGACATCGAGTACCGCTTCAACTTCGGCGGCAACGAGTTCTCCGAGCTGGAGGGCGTGGCCAACCGCACGGACTACGACCTCACCGTGCACAGCGAGGCCTCCGGCAAGGACCTGCGCTACAACGACCAGGAAGCCAACGAGCGCTACTTCCCGTACGTCATCGAGCCGGCAGCCGGTCTGAACCGCGCCATGCTGGCCTTCCTGATCGACGCCTACTTCGAGGACGAGGCGCCGAACGCCAAGGGCGGCATGGAGAAGCGCGTCGGCATGCGGCTGGACCCGCGGCTGGCCCCGGTCAAGGTCGCGGTGCTCCCGCTCTCCCGCAACGCCGACCTCTCGCCGAAGGCCCGCGGCCTGGCCGCCGACCTGCGCACCGCGTGGAACGTCGAGTTCGACGACGCCGGCGCGATCGGCAAGCGCTACCGCCGTCAGGACGAGATCGGCACGCCGTTCTGCGTCACCGTCGACTTCGACACCCTCGAGGACAACGCGGTGACCATCCGCGAGCGTGACACCATGGCGCAGGAGCGCGTCTCGCTCGACCAGGTGAAGTCCTACCTGGGCGCCCGCCTGATCGGCTGCTGACGCACCGTCGACCGCATGCGGCCCCGCTGCCCCTTCGAGGGCGGCGGGGCCGTCCGCGTTCTCAGCGCAGCGGGAGCCCGAGGGCGCGCAGGGCGGCCACGGCGGAGCGCCGGCGGGGTTCGTCGAGGGCGGCGACGGCCGCGAGCAGGGCCCGGTAGCGCGGCGGGGAGGCGGTCAGTGCGGCGGCGTACTCGGCCAGGTCGGCGGGGGAGCGCAGCCGGGCCGCCTGGGCGGAGAGCTCGGCGGCCAGTGTCTCGTCCAACTCCAGCGCGGTCGCGGCGAGTTCGCCGGAGCGGCGGCCGGTCGCCTGGTGCAGCAGGCGGTGCGCGTCCTCGGCCCGTCCGGCCGCCCGCAGAGCGGTGGCCAGGGCGGCCAGCTCGGCGGGGGCCGCAGAGGCCCGCTCCCAGAGCAGGGTGAGTCCGTCGCCGGCCAGCCCGTGGCGCTCCAAGGCGGCGAGCAGCGGCGGGAGTTGGGAGCTGGGGTGGCCCCAGAGGGCGTGGAACAGTCCGGCCGCCTCCTCGGCCAGCCCGGCCCGGCGCAGCCCGGCCAGGGTGGCGGCGGCCTGCTCGGGGCTGCCGTGCACGGTGGCCCTGGCCAGGTAGCCGGCGGCGCCCGCCGGGCCCTGGGCGTGCAGCAGCACGGCCAGCCTGGCCACGTCCTCCGGTGCCAGCAGGACGGCAGCCTGGGCGGTCAGGGCGGCGGACTCGTGGGCGGCTCCGCCCTGGTGCAGGGCGGTGATCCGGCCCGCCAGCGAGACCAGCTCGGGGCCGGTGCGCTGCGGAGGGGCCAACGGCGGTGCGGCGGCCTCCGGTTGGGGCTCCGCCTGGACGGGGGCGCCCGCGAACCGGGCACCGCGGGGCGCGGCGGCGGCGGGGGCCGGGGCTGCCGGGGCCTCTTCCTCCTGGTAGACCCCGCCGAACCGTGCCCCGGTCGGCCGCCGCCGTGCCGCCTGCGCTCCGCTCACTGTTCGGTCCCCTCGGCTCGTCCGTGAACCGTCATCCTCCCTGGCGCAGGCGGCAGTTGTGTTACGGCGGTGAGTCCGCTCGTTTTCCGGTGCCTGACCGGCCGAGGGTGAACGGGTGGACGCCCCCGGCGGATCGGACGGTACTGCCGGGCTGAAGGCCGGACGAACGGTGCCGACGCCCGGCAGTACCTCGCGGCAGAGCTGCGGGATGGTCTGGCCGGGGGAACGCGCCGCCCCCGCCGGGCCGTGGGACGGACGGCTCGGCGGGGGCGGCGTGGGTGGTGCGGGGTGGCTCCTGGCGGGTGACGGAGGGTCAGGCGCCGAGCAGCAGGGCGGCGTCGACCACGCGGTGGGAGAAGCCCGTCTCGTTGTCGTACCAGCCGAAGATCTTCACCTGGCGGCCGTCCTCGCTGACGGTGGTCAGGCCGGCGTCGAAGACGACGGAGGCCGGGTCGCCCACGATGTCGCTGGAGACCAGCGGCGCCTCGCTGTAGCGGAGGATGCCGGCCAGCGAGCCCTCGGTGGCGGCCTTGGCGAAGGCGGCGTTGATCTCCTCGACCGTGGTCGGGCGCTCCACCCGGGCGGTCAGGTCGGTGATCGAGCCGACCGGGATCGGGACGCGCAGCGAGGTGCCGCCCAGCTTGCCCTGGAGCTCCGGCAGGACCAGGCCGATGGCCTTGGCCGCACCGGTGGAGGTCGGGACGATGTTGGTGGCGGCGGCGCGGGCGCGGCGGGCGTCCTTGTGCGGGCCGTCCTGGAGGTTCTGGTCCTGGGTGTAGGCGTGCACGGTGGTCATCAGGCCGTGCTCGATGCCCAGCGCCTCGTTCAGCACCTTGGCCAGCGGGGCCAGGCAGTTGGTGGTGCAGGAGGCGTTGGAGACGATGTGGTGGACCTCGGGGTCGTACTTGTCGTCGTTCACGCCGATCGCGAGGGTGAGGTCCTCGCCGTTGGCCGGGGCGGAGATGATCACCTTGCGGGCGCCGGCCTCGATGTGCGCGCGGGCCTTGGCGGCGTCGGTGAAGACACCGGTGGACTCGATCACCACGTCCACGCCCAGCTCGCCCCAGGGCAGCTTGCCCGGGTCCCGCTCGGCGAAGACCTTGATGGTCTGGCCGCCGACGACGATGGTGTCGCCCTCGGCGCGGACGTCCTCGGCCAGCTTGCCGAGGGAGCTGTCGTAGGTGAGCAGGTGGGCCAGGGTCTTCGCGTCGGTGAGGTCGTTGACGGCCACCACCTGAAGGTCGGCGCCACGCTCCAGCGCCGCCCGGACGAAGCCGCGGCCGATCCGACCGAAACCGTTGACCGCTACCTTGACTGCCATCTCGACTCCTCGTATTCCCGTGCTACGTACGTCAGTTGACGGAGCGCTGCCAGGCGTCGTCGGCTGGTAACCACTCTGTGGGGTTATTTCTGAGGGTGCTACGAGAGTAACCCACGGACCTCGCAATAACCAGTCATACCGGTTATGGCGGCCGGTTGCGCACTATGCTGGCGAAATGGAGTTCGTCTTTGTCAGTGGTGACCCGGCCCTCGACCTGGTCGGCACCGTGCAGCGCCGCCGCGGCCTGGCCCTCGACCAGCTGGTCACCCCCGCCGACCTGGGCGCCTGGGCCGTCGCGGCCGGGTTGGTCGACCAGCCGATGGCCGCCGACGCCGAGGACCTCGCCCACGCCGTCCGGCTCCGCGAGACGATCTTCCGGCTGGCGGGCGCTGCCGCCGCCTCCGCACCGTACGCCGCCGCCGACCGCCGGCTGCTCAACCGTCAGGCAGACGGACCGGGACTCCGTCAGGAACTCCGCCCCGACGGCACCCTCCACCGCACCGGCACCGCCGAGGCCCTGCTCGCCACCCTGGCCCGCTCCGCCCAGCGCCTGCTCGCCCTCCCGCTGGCCGCTCCGGTCAAGGAGTGCGCCGCCGAGACCTGCACCCGCCTCTACGTCGACCTCTCCCGCAAGGGGGCGCGGCGCTGGTGCGACATGACCCGCTGCGGCAACCGCGCCAAGGCCGCCTCCTTCCGGGAGAGACACCCGGCCTGAGGCTCCGTCGGGTAGCTTCTTCCGCATGATCACGGGGGAACTCATCGGCAGCGGGCGGACGGCGGACGTGTTCGCCCTGGACGAGGGGCGGGTGCTGCGGCGCTACCGCGACGGCGCGGACGCCGGCGGCGGGGCCGCCCTGATGACGTACCTGGCGGGGCACGGCTACCCCGTGCCCCGGGTGTGGCCGGGCCCGGACGCGACGGAGCTGGTGCTCCAGCGGCTGGACGGGCCGACCATGCTGCAGGCCCTCGGGGCGGGCACGGTCGGTCCGGAGGAGGCCGGCACGGTCCTCGCCGACCTGCTGCGGCGGCTGCACGCCGTCCCGTCCCGGACCGGCGCCGGCCGCGTCCTCCACCTCGACCTGCACCCCGACAACGTCTTCCTCACCCCCGACGGCCCGGTGGTGATCGACTGGGACACCGCGGCCGAGGGCCCGCCCGGCCTGGACACCGCGATGTCCGCCCTGATCCTGGCTCAGGCCGCCCTCACCATGCCCGCCGTCGCCCCGGTCGCCCGCGCCGTCCTGACCGCACTGGTCCGGGGGCTGGGCGGCACCGACGGCATGCTGCTGGACGCCGCGAAGGCCCGCCGGGCGGCCAACCCGACGCTCTCCGCGGCGGAGATCGCCGCCCTGGACGCGGCCGTCGCGCTGATCCTCGCCCCCTAGCCGGCCGCGAGGCGGGCGCGGGCCTCCATCAGGGCGAAGCCGAGGAGGTTGAGGCCGCGCCAGTCGGCGGGGCGGGTGGCGCGGTCGTCGTCGGCGGGGAGTCCGATGCCCCAGATCCGGTCGAGCGGGCTGGCCTCGACCAGGACGCGGCCGGAGGTGCCGAGGAGGTAGCCGCGCAGGGCCTCGTCCTGGCCGAACTTGGCGACGTTGCCCCGGACCACGAGCTCGAAGCACTCGGCGTCCCAGCGGTCGCCGTCGAAGCCGCGGACCATCCGGCCGAACTTCTTCGCCTCCGCCGCCGAGTTGGCCGCCAGCACCCGGGCGAGCATCTCCTCGTCCCCGAACAGCCGCGCCTTCCCCGCCATCATCCAGTGCTCCGCCGACCCGTACCGGACCCCGTCCACCTCGAACGCCCCCGGCCACCACTGGCTCAGCGCCCCGGCCCCGATCCGCCCGTCCCGCTCCGGCCGGTGCCCCCAGAAGAACAGGTACTTCGGCCGCGCACCGGCGGCCACCAACGCGGCCAGCTCCTCGCGGTCACGGGTGTCGATGGGCAGCTGAGGCGTCGTCATGCACCAGATCCTCGCACCGACCCGGCACGCCCGACCAGCGGTTTTGCCGGCATCAGCCCGGACTCACCACGGGAAGTCCGCGGTCGGCCGCAGCGGCGGCCAGGCGCTTGTCGTAGGTGACGAAGGCGGTGAGCGCGTGCTCCAGGTGCTCGGCGCTGGCCAGGTGGATCGCGTCCAGGCTTCGCAGGTGCTGCCCCGGGAGCAGGCGGGCCGCGCGGAGGACGGGGTCGGAGAGCCGGATCCGGAGCAGGCGGTCGAGCGCGTCCTCCGCCGCGTCGAAGAGGTACGGGGGAGCATCCACCCGCCGGAGCGCCCTCGGCACCTCGACCTGGGCCAGGGTGCTGGTGGCGTGGCCCTCGGCGCCCCGGGCGGACAGGAAGGTCCGCAGGGCGGGGGACTCGGCCTCCGGCACGATCAGTTTGAGCAGTGCGCACGAGTCGAGATAGATCACCTCTCCTTTTCCTCCTCCCGCATCGCGGCGAGTGCGGAGCCGGGGGAGGCCAGACCCTCCGGCGCCACCGGGGGTTCCCAGTGGGCCAGGCCGGTGGCGGTGGCCGCGTTCTCCGGATCGACGGTCCCGTCACGGACCAGGTCCTCCAGGACCCGCTGCTCCGGATCGGGTGGGGAGAGCACCGCGATCAGCCGTCCGTTCCGGGTGATCTCGATCCGCTCACCGGCCGCGACCCTGTCCATCAGTTCACTGGCGTGCTGCTGCAGCTGACGGATCGGAACTCTGGCTGTCATACGACTCACGGTAGGACGCTGCGTGCGTCGTTCGCGAGGCCCGTGCGGCACGATCACCCGATCGAGCGGGGGAGGCCCAGGCTGAGCAGCAGGATGGCGGCGGAGCCGGCGGTCTGGATCGCCAGGACGACGGCGAGGGCGGGGAGGGCGCCGAGGGTGGGGGCGAGGGAGAGGTAGAGGGTGCCGAGGGTGGCGACGCCGAGGGCGAGGCTGGACTGCTGGGCGGTGGCGAGGACGCCGCTGCCGGTGCCGGCCCGGGCGGCGGGGACCTTGGTGAGGACGACGCGGAAGAGGGGGGTGCCGATCAGGCCCTGGCCGATGCCGGCGAGGGCGACGCCGGGGAGCATGCGCAGGGGGGAGAGGCCGAGGGTGAGGGCGGTCAGGAGGAGGGTGCTCAGGCCCAGGGCCTGGAGGGCGGCGCCGGTGGTGATGACCCGGGAGCCGTACCGGCCGATCAGGCGGGGCGAGGCGAGCGAGGCGGTGAAGTAGCCGACCGCCATCGGGACCAGGGCCCAGCCCGCCGCCACCGGGTCGAGGTGGAGGGATTGCTGGAGCAGGACGGCGACCACGAACATGAAGCCGCCGAAGCCGGTGAAGTAGGGGAGCGCGATGCCGAGCCCGCGCCGCATCTCGGGGATCCGCAGCAGGGAGAGCGGGAGCAGCGGATCGCCGCCCCGCGCCTCCAGCCGGTGCTCGGTGAGCAGGAAGGCCAGCAGCAGGAAGGGGAAGGCCGCGAGGGCCAGCCAGGACCAGAGCGGCCAGCCGAGCGCGCGGCCCTCCATCAGCGGGACGAAGAGGGCGAGCAGCGAGAGGGAGAGGAGGACGGTGCCGGGCAGGTCGATCCGGGAGGCCCGCTCGGCGCGGTTCTCCGGGACGTGACGGAGCGCCAGGAAGGCGGTGGCCACGGCGAACGGGACGTTCAGCAGGAAGACCGAGCGCCAGCCGGTGCCCAGCACGTCGGCCGAGACCAGGAAGCCGCCGAGCACCTGGCCGATCACCACCGAGATCCCGCCGACCGCGCCGTAGACGGAGAGCGCCTTGGCCCGCCGGGCGCCGTCGGTGGCGGCGGTGATGGTGGCCAGCACCTGGGGGAGCAGCACGGCTGCCGCCGCGCCCTGGAGCACCCGGCCCGCCACCAGCGCCCAGGCCGACGGGGCGATGCCGCACAGCAGCGAGGCCAGCGCGAAGCCGAGCGAGCCGCCGACGAACAGCCGCCGCCGGCCGAGCGCGTCGCCGAGCCGCCCGCCGAGCACCAGCAGGACGGCGAAGGCGATGCCGTACCCGGCGGCGATGAGTTCCAGCACGGCCGGGCCGGCCGAGAGGTCGTGCTCGATGGTGGGGAGCGCGACGTTGACGATGAAGAAGTCGAGCATCGGGAGGAAGGCGCCGAGCAGGACGGTGGCCAGCCCGGCGGTGGAGAGGCCGGTGCGGCCGGTGGGCCGGGCGGCGGTGAGCTGCTGAGGGTGGGTCAGTTGCTGGGTCACGTCCATCAGGTTGCCGGGTGCCGCAACCTGGTACCAGATGCTCCTTATCCTGGTACCGGTACTACCTGGCAACAGGAGCGCCGAGCCGCCATCCTGGTACCCATGACCACGACCACCGCAACCGCCCGCACCGAGCTGGCCGCCTTCCTGCGCAGCCGCCGGGAGCGGATCGCCCCCGAGCAGGTCGGCCTCCCGGCCGTCGGCCGCCGCCGCACGCCGGGCCTGCGCCGGGAGGAGGTCGCCCAGCTCTCCGCGGTGGGGGTCACCTGGTACACGTGGTTGGAGCAGGGGCGGGACATCCAGGTCTCCGGGCAGGTGCTGGACGCGGTGGCCCGGGCGCTGATGCTGGACCGCAGCGAGCGGGCCCACCTGTTCGCGCTGGCCGGTGGTGAGGACCCGGTGGCGCAGCCGGTCTGCCACATGGTGACGCCGGCCGTGCAGTTGCTGCTGGACCGGGTGGACCCGTACCCGGCGGCCGTGGTGAACAGCCGCTACGACGTGCTGGCGTACAACCGCGCGTACACCTGGCTGGCGGGTGACCTGGAGGCGCTGCCCTTCGAGGAGCGGAACCTGATGTGGCTGGCCTTCACCGACAGCGTGTTCGGCTCGCGGCTGGTGGACCGCCGCACCGACGCCCGCTCGATGGTCGCCCGGTTCCGCGCGGCGATGGCCGACCACACCGCCGAGCCGGCCTGGAAGGCGCTGCTGCACCGGCTGCGCACGGCTTCGCCGGAGTTCGAGGAGCTCTGGCAGCGGCATGAGGTCTCTGCGCCGGGCAACGGGGAGAAGCGCTTCCTGCTCCCCGAGGACGGTCTGCTCTCCTTCACCTACACCAGCCTCTGGCTGGGCCCGCGCCCGAGCACCCGGATGGTCACCTACACCCCGCTGGACGAGGAGACGGCCGCGAAGCTGGGGCGGATGGCGGCGGGGTAGGGACGCGATCCCGTCCGTCCGGCCGGGGGCTGCGCCGAGTGGGGGACAATGGGAAGTCCCGTCCGCCGAGCCCCGAGGAAACGTCGCGCCATGACCACCACTCCCGCTCCCGAGTTCAAGCCCCTGGACATCGGGCCGATGCAGGTCTGGCCGCCCGTGGTGCTGGCGCCGATGGCGGGGATCACCAACGCCCCGTTCCGCACCCTGTGCCGGGAGCAGAGCGGCGGCAAGGGCCTGTACGTCAGCGAGATGATCACCACCCGGGCGCTGGTCGAGCGGAACGCCAAGACCATGCAGCTGATCCACTTCGACCCGAGCGAGAAGCCGCGCTCGATCCAGCTCTACGGGGTGGACCCGGAGACGGTGGGCCGGGCGGCCAAGATGATCTCGGCCGAGGGCCTGGCCGACCACATCGACCTCAACTTCGGCTGCCCGGTGCCCAAGGTGACCCGCAAGGGCGGCGGCTCGGCGCTGCCGTACAAGCGGAACCTGCTGCGCGAGATCCTCAAGCAGGCGGTGGCCAACGCGGGCGACCTGCCGGTCACCATGAAGATGCGCAAGGGCATCGACGACGACCACCTCACCTTCCTGGACGCCGGCCGGATCGGTGCGGAGGAGGGCGTCGCGGCGATCGCGCTGCACGGCCGCACGGCCGCGCAGCACTACGGCGGCACCGCCGACTGGTCGGCGATCGCCCGGCTGCGCGAGTCCGTCCCGGACGAGGTCCCGGTGCTGGGGAACGGCGACATCTGGTCGGCCGAGGACGCCGTGCGGATGATGCGCGAGACCGGCTGCGACGGCGTGGTGGTCGGCCGCGGCTGCCTGGGCCGGCCGTGGCTGTTCAAGGAGCTGGTCTCGATCTTCGAGGGCGAGGTGGACCGGGCCCGTCCGGCCTTCGCCGACGTGGCGAGGGCGATGGTCCGGCACGCGGAGCTGCTGGGCGAGTGGATGGGCGACGAGGCGCGCGGCGTGGTCGACTTCCGCAAGCACGTCGCCTGGTACACCAAGGGCTTCTCGGTCGGTTCGGAGCTGCGGGTGAAGCTCGCGATGTCGAGTTCACTGGCCGAACTCACCGAGACCCTCGCCCAGGTGGAGCAGAGCCAGCTCTGGCCGGAGAGTGCGGACGGGCCGCGCGGACGGACCAGCGGCAACAACCGCGTGGTGCTGCCCGAGGGCTGGTTGGACGATCCGTACGACTGCGCCCTGCCGTCTGCGGACGCCGAATCGGACACCTCGGGCGGCTGAGCACTACAGGGTGGCCAAATTGGCCACCCTGGTGCACAGGCCGACCCGGCCGAGCCCTCTTGGACATCCTGGCCAAGAGGGCTCCTTTGCGGCCGATTCCCGTGACGGTGCGCACGGAGTGGTGGACGCAAGGTGACGGAGTATCCGATCGGAGTACGCCCGTTGGCTGAGATGCGCTCGTGACGCTGGCCACATACGGTGGCCACTGACGGTCAGTCAGGCCGCCGGACCGGCTCCGAGGGGGTGGATCGCTTCCCGAAGGGCCCGGGCGCCGGAACCGCCCGACTGGCCACAGGAAATCAAACCGGGGCAACATCGTGGGCGATCCGCCGCTACGCTCCGTCCGGTTCAGGTGATCTTCGCGTTTCGTTGCCTTCAATACTTGAACGCAAGCTAGCGTCAGCCGGACGATTTCAGCAACAGAGGTGAACGCCCGACCGGGCATTCGATCTGTCGGGTCGTCAGGCTTCGGCAGGATCAGAGGGCCTATCGACGGCGCGAAACCGCCTTCGAAATGGGTATGTTCTCCGGCGTCAGGGCAACCGTGTGCGAGGAGACCGACCCGTGCCGTCGCAGCAGAAGTTCGTTTACTCCTTCACCGAAGGAAACCGGGACCTCAAGGACCTTCTCGGGGGCAAGGGTGCAAACCTCGCCGAGATGACCAACCTGGGCCTCCCCGTACCTCCCGGCTTCACCATCACCACCGAGGCCTGCAAGGTCTTCCTGGAGACCGGCAGCGAGCCCACCTCGCTGCACGAGGAGATCAGCGCCCACCTGGAGGCCCTCGAGGCCGAGATGGGCAAGAAGCTGGGCGCCGCCGACCACCCCCTCCTGGTCTCGGTCCGCTCCGGTGCCAAGTTCTCCATGCCCGGCATGATGGACACGGTCCTGAACATCGGCCTCTCCGACGTCTCCGTACTCGGCCTGGCCGCGCAGTCCGGCAACGAGCGCTTCGCCTGGGACTCCTACCGCCGCCTGGTCCAGATGTTCGGCAAGACCGTGCTGGGCGTCGAGGGCGAGCTGTTCGAGGAGGCCCTGGACGAGGTCAAGGAGGCCAAGGGCACCCAGAACGACCTGGACCTCACCGCCGAGGACCTCAAGGCCCTGGTCGAGACCTTCAAGGGCATCGTGCTCCGGGAGACCGGCCGCGCCTTCCCGCAGGACCCGCGCGAGCAGATGGACCTGGCGATCCACGCCGTCTTCCACTCCTGGAACGGCGACCGCGCCCGCCTGTACCGCCGGCAGGAGCGCATCCCGAACGACCTGGGCACCGCGGTCAACGTCTGCTCGATGGTCTTCGGCAACCTCGGCGAGGACTCCGGCACCGGCGTCGCCTTCACCCGCGACCCCTCCACCGGTGCGGTCGGCGTCTACGGCGACTACCTCTCCAACGCGCAGGGCGAGGACGTGGTGGCGGGCATCCGCAACACCCTCCCGCTCTCCGACCTGGAGGGGCTCGACAAGAAGTCGTACGACGAGCTCATGGCGATCATGCAGAAGCTCGAGAACCACTACCGCGACCTCTGCGACATCGAGTTCACCATCGAGCGCGGCAAGCTCTGGATGCTCCAGACCCGGGTCGGCAAGCGCACCGCCGCCGCCGCCTTCCGGATCGCCGTCCAGCTGGTCGACCAGGGCCTGATCGACCTGGACGAGGCGCTGCACCGGGTGAACGGCGCCCAGCTCTCCCAGCTGATGTTCCCGCGCTTCGCCCCCAACGCCGAGTCCAAGCAGGTCGCCTGGGGCATCGCCGCCTCGCCCGGCGCCGCGGTCGGCAAGGTGGTCTTCGACTCCTACACCGCCGTCAAGTGGTCCCGCTCCGGCGAGAAGGTCATCCTGGTCCGCCGGGAGACCAACCCGGACGACCTCGAGGGCATGATCGCGGCCGAGGGCATCCTCACCTCGCGCGGCGGCAAGACCTCGCACGCGGCCGTGGTGGCCCGCGGCATGGGCAAGACCTGCGTCTGCGGCGCCGAGGAGCTCGAGGTCGACACCAAGAGCCGCCGGATGGTCACCTCCGACGGTCTGGTGATCGAGGAGGGCGACCTGGTCTCGATCGACGGCGCCAACGGCCGGGTCTACCTCGGTGAGGTCCCGGTGCTCCCCTCCCCGGTGGTGGAGTACTTCGAGGGCACCCTGCACGCCGGCGCCGACGTCCAGGGCGGTCTGGTCCAGGCCGTGCACCGCCTGATGTCGCACGCCGACGTCCGCCGCCGGCTGGCCGTGCGCGCCAACGCCGACAACGCCGAGGACGCGAACCGCGCCCGCCGCTACGGCGCCCAGGGCATCGGCCTGTGCCGCACCGAGCACATGTTCCTCGGCGAGGAGCGCCGCAAGGAGGTCGAGCACCTGATCCTGGCGGACAACGACAAGGACCGCGAGCAGGCGCTCTCCACCCTGCTGCCGCTGCAGAAGGGCGACTTCCTGGAGCTCTTCCAGTCGATGGACGGGCTCCCGGTGACGGTCCGTCTGCTGGACCCGCCGCTGCACGAGTTCCTCCCGAACATCACCGAGCTCTCGGTGCGCGTCGCCCTCGCCGAGGCCCGCAAGGACCCGAACGAGAACGACCTGCGCCTGCTCCAGGCCGTGCACAAGCTGCACGAGCAGAACCCGATGCTGGGTCTGCGCGGCGTCCGCCTCGGCCTGGTCATCCCCGGCCTGTTCGGCATGCAGGTCCGGGCGATCGCCGAGGCCGCCGCCGAGCGCAAGCTGGCCGGCGGGGACCCGCGCCCCGAGGTGATGATCCCGCTGGTGGGCACCGTCCAGGAGCTGGAGCTGGTTCGCGACGAGTGCGAGCGGGTGCTCGCCGAGGTCTCCTCCTCCACCGGCGTGGCGCTGGACATCAAGCTGGGCACCATGATCGAGCTGCCCCGTGCCGCCCTGACGGCCGGTCAGATCGCCGAGGCCGCGGAGTTCTTCTCCTTCGGCACCAACGACCTGACCCAGACCGTCTGGGGCTTCTCCCGGGACGACGTGGAGGCCTCGTTCTTCACCGCGTACCTGGAGAAGGGCATCTTCGGCGTCAGCCCGTTCGAGACCATCGACCGCGACGGCGTCGGCTCGCTGGTCAAGAGCGCCGTCGAGGCCGGCCGGGCCACCCGCCCCGACCTCAAGCTCGGCGTCTGCGGCGAGCACGGCGGCGACCCGGAGTCGGTGCACTTCTTCCACGAGGTGGGCCTGGACTACGTGTCCTGCAGCCCCTTCCGGATCCCGGTGGCGCGCCTGGAGGCAGGCCGCGCCGCCCTCGAGACGGCGGGCAGCGATTCGCGCTGACACGAAGCAGCGCGGTCCCATCGCTGACCGCAACCCCTCCACTCCGACCAAGTTATGGAGGGGCGCACGGCGGAGCTCGGCGCAGGAGAGCCGCCGTGTGTAACAGCTGGGCCCGGTGCGGACAATGGCGTCCGTACCGGGCCCAGCGGCGTTTTGCGGCGTGCCGGGTGGGGTGCCCCGGCAAGCTGGGGCCATGAAGCACCGTCACCACCTGCTGGCCGTCGCCCTGCTGCTCGCCCTCACCGCCTGCGGCGGCGGTAGCAAGCCGGAGGCCGCGAGCAGTCCGTCCGCCGCGAGCGGGTCCGCGCGCCCGAGCAGCCCCGCCCCCCGCCCGAGTCCTCCGCCGACCGCGAGCGCCCCGGCCGCCGCGAGTCCGACCGGTTGGGTGCCGACCAGCGCCGCGTACCCGGACGTCTGCCGCTCCGCGCTGCCGCAGCAGGCCCGCGACACCCTCGGGCTGATCGCCAGGGGCGGGCCGTACCCGTACCGGAGCGACGGCATCGTGTTCGAGAACCGGGAGGGGCGGCTGCCCAGGGAGAAGGGCGACTACTACCACGAGTACACCGTGGTCACCCCGGGTGCGCCGACCCGTGGGGCCCGACGGATCGTCACCGGTTCGGCGGGGCAGCAGTACTGGACGCCGGACCACTACGACACCTTCTCCGAGATCGACTCCCGCTGCTGAGCGAAAGTACTTTCCAATCAGGAAAGTAGATGCCACCATGGAAGCAGTTGCCGATCCGTAGGGGGAACACCATGGACAACTCGCTCACGCCCGCCGAAGCGCTCGAACTCGCCGGCCGCGCCACCGCCGCGGCCGCCCGGCCGGTGCCGCCGCCCGACTGGTACGGGCCGGCGATCGGCTCGGTCTTCCTGGTGCAGGGGCTGGTGGTCGGCGCCGCGATGCAGTTCGACCTGGAGTGGCTGATGATCGTCGGCTGCGCCATGGTCGGCCCGGTGGTCGGCGGGATGGCCGGGGCCGTCACCCGTCTCCAGGGAGTGGTCAACCGGCCCTCGCCGGCCGCCGCGAAGGTGGCCGTGCTCACTGCGCTGACCATCGCCGCGGTCGAGCTCGGGCTCGGCGGGCTGGGGTGGTGGGCCGGGCTGCCGATGCTGCTGGTGGGTGCGGTCGCCGGTGCGGCCGCCGGTGCGGTGTTCTGGCGCACCATGCGCCGGGTCACCCGTCAGATGCGCGGTGCGGGTCCGGAGGACGCCCGGTGACCGGGCTCGACCCCCAGCTGAACAACCCGACCAGGCTGACCGTGCTGGCCTTCCTGAGCGGCTGCCAGGAGGCCGAGTTCGGCGCCGTCCGGGACTACGCACAGGTCTCCGACTCGGTGCTCAGCAAGACCGCCTCCGCACTGGAGGAGGCCGGCTACGTGCGGGTCAAGAAGGGCTACGTCGGCAAGCGCCCGCGCACCTGGCTGGCCGCCACCAAGGACGGACGGGCCGCACTGGCCGCCCACCTGACGGCCCTCCAGCAGTTGGCGGCCGCCGCCGAGGCCGCCGGAGCGGCAGGTTAAAGTCCCCCTTGCAAGATCGTTTGCATGAACGAGGGGGAAACATGCGACTGCGTCGCACCATGACCACTACCGCCGCCCTGGCCTTGGGCGTCTCGCTGCTCGGAGCACCGGGCACCCTGGCCGGCGCCGCCGTGCCGCCGGCCAACGACGAGGTGGGGATCACCGCCACCTTCAACACCCCGAACGGCTCCGCCGCCGCGCAGAACGCCATCCGGGACCACCTGGTCTCGCTGATCCAGCGCACCCCGGCCGGGGAGGAGATCAAGGGCAGCGTCTTCCTGTTCACCGACGACGTGGTGCGCAACGCGCTGCTGGACGCGAAGGCGCGCGGTGTGAAGGTCAAGCTGATCCTCGACGAGGAGTCCGACAACACCGCCGACGGCGGGGAGTTCGAGCACCTGCGGGACGGCATCAAGGACGCTGCGGGGAACGTGGTCAAGGCCGGTCTCGGCTCGGACGTCTTCACCGCCGACTCCTGGGTGATGACCTGCCCGAAGGGCCGGGGCTGCGTCGGGAGCCGTGACCTGGACGGCACCGGAGCCGGCCACGCCATCAACCACAACAAGTTCTTCCTGTTCTCCCGGGTCGGCCTCACGCCGAACGTGGTGTTCCAGAGCTCGGCCAACCTGACCACCACGCAGCGGGTCAACTACTACAACAACGCCGTCACCGTCCCGGACGTCGGACTCCACAGGAACTACGCCGAGTACTTCGAGGACCTGAAGTTCCACGGCGGCACCACCAGTGACGGGCTCGACCACTACTACCGGACCGCCGACAGCACCACCGGCCCGTACAAGACCTACTTCTTCCCGCGCAAGGAGCGGACGGGGCAGCCGGTCAACGACCCGGACACCGACACCGTCATCTCGCTGATCTCCAACCTGGACTGCTCCGACAACGCGGGCAGGATCCGGGTGGCGATGTTCGCCTTCACCCGGGACGCGGTCGCCGGGGCGCTGGTGAAGAAGCAGCAGGAGGGCTGCAAGGTCGAGGTGCTGGCCACCGACGAGGTGGACGCCAAGACGGGCAAGCGGACCCTGGACACCGACGTCCGCGAGGTGCTGAAGAACGGTCACCTGGACCGCTTCTCGGCGTGCGCGGGCACCGCGACCGACGCCAAGGGCGCGGTGCGGCCGATCGGCATCCACTCCAAGTACATGCTGATCGAGGGCCGCTACCTCGACGCCCCGAACCAGAAGATCGTCTTCACCGGCAGCCACAACTACACGATCCCGAACCTGCGGGCGAACGACGAGACCCTGCTCAAGGTCCGCAACGCGATGGTGCACGACGCCTTCGTCGCCAACTTCGAGGCGATGAAGGCCGACACCACCACGTGCCGGGTCTGACACTCGGTCAGTCCGTGCTTTGCCCCGGCCGTCCGGGGCGGGGAGGATCGGCCCATGGCTACCTTCTCCGCCCCTGACGGCACCCTGCTGACCCACCACCGCGAAGGCTCCGGCGAGCCGCTGCTCTGCCTGCCCGGCGGGCCGATGCGCGACTCCGCCTGCCTCGGTGACCTCGGCGGCCTGGCCGCCCACCGGACCCTGTACCGCCTCGACCTGCGCGGCACCGGCGACTCCGCCGTTCCGGCCGACCCGGAGACCTACCGGGTCGACCGCCAGGTCGAGGACGTCGAGGCCTTCCGGGCCGCGCTCGGGCTGGAGCGGGTGGACCTGCTGGCCCACTCGGCCGGCTCCGACCTGGCCGTGCTCTACGCCGCCGCGCACCCGGAGCGGATCGCCCGGCTGGTGCTGGTCACCCCGGCCGCCGCCGCGATCGACGTGCCGTTCACGGTGGAGGACCGCACCAAGGCGGCCGCGCAGCTGGCGGACGAGCCCTGGTACCCGAAGGCGGCCGCCGCGCTGGAGGCCACCAAGCGCGGCGTCTTCGACTTCGACGGCTTCGCCCCGCTGATCTACGGCCGGTGGGGTGCGGCCGAGCAGCAGCACGTCGTGGAGCGGGCCGACCAGGTCCACCCGGAGGCGGCGCAGTACTACTACCAGGAGGAGGCCTTCGAGCCGGCCGCCACCCGGGCCGCCCTGGCGCGGCTGGAGGCGCCGGTGCTGGTGGTGGCGGGCGAGTTCGACGGCGGGCCGACGCCGGCCCGGGCCGCCGAGATCGCCGCCGCCTTCCCGAAGGGCGAGCACGTCGTGCTGCCCGGCGTCGGCCACTTCCCGTGGATCGGCGAGCCGGCCCCGTTCGTGGCCGCCGTCCGCGAATTCCTGGACCGCTGAGCCCGGGGAGCGGCAGAATCGGGGGCAATGACCCCCTCCTACGACGCCCTGCTGGGCCTCAGCACGGGTGACTCCTTCGGCGCCCAGTTCTTCGTCCCCGACAACCGCGAGCACCTGACCGCCCGTCAACTCCCGCCCGGCCCCTGGCCGTGGACGGACGACACCGAGATGGCCTGCTCGGTGCACGCGGCCCTGACCGAACGGGGTGAGGTCGACGTCTTCGACCTCACCCACGCCTTCGCGAACCACCACGACTTCGACCGCGGCTACGGCCCCGCCGCCAACCGCCTGCTCCGCCTCGTCCGCGAGGGCGGTGACGCCCCGGCCCTGGCCGCCGCCCTCTTCGACGGCCAGGGCTCCTACGGCAACGGCGCCGCGATGCGGGTCGCGCCGCTGGGCGCCGCGTACGCGGACGACCCGGCGCGGGCGGTGGGGCCCGCCACCGCGACCGCCGTGATCACCCACACCCACCCGCAGGCGGTGGCCGGGGCGGTGGCCGTCGCGGTGGCGGCCGCGTACGCCGTCCGGGCCAGGACCGAGCCGACCACGCCGGAGGGTTTCCTGGGCGCGGTGCTGGCGCTCACCCCGGACGGTGCGGTGCGGCGCGGGATCGCCGAGGCCGTGACGCTGCTCGGGGAGGCCGATCACCGGACGGCGGCTCAGCTGCTCGGCAACGGCAGGCTGGTGAGCGCGGCGGACACCGTCCCGTTCGCCCTCTGGGCCGCCGCCCGCAACCTCGGTGACTACCCGTCAGCCCTCTGGGAGACCGTCTCGGCCGGCGGCGACGTCGACACCACCGCCGCGATCGTCGGCGGCGTGGTGGCCGCGCACACCGGGGCGGCGGGCATCCCGGACGCCTGGCTGGCCGCCGCCGAACCGCTGCCGGACTGGGCCTTCCCCGAGCCGGGCGGCGTGGCGGGCCCGCGCGGGCGGGCGGTCCTGCGGCCGGAGCCGGTCGCGTTCCCCGAGGTGGAGTGGACGTCCGAGGACTGGCAGCGCGTCAGGACCCGCGACCGGGAGCCGGGTGCGTGGTACCGCTACACCCGCGAGGGCGTGCTGCACCTGGGGCGGGACGGGGACGAGGTCTTCGCGGTCCTGGTGCGGGCGGTGCGCGGCCGCTTCCGGCCGGTGGCGGCGGTGGTGGAGACGGACCCGGGCCGGGCGGTCCCGGCCGATCCGGCGGGGGAGCTGGCGGGGCTGCTCCGGGCGCTCTGAAACCTGGGTGCGGGTGCGCGCGGGGGAGTCGTACGCTGCGCCACATGGCTCATCTACGCTCCGTCAACCTCGCCCGCCCGCGCCCCAATCCGGCCAAGCCGGAGACTGCGGGGACCGGCATCGACAAGCGCCCCACCGACCTCCCCGTCCTGGTCACCGCCCCCGGTGAGGGCGGCTCCGGCCTGGCCGGGGACGTGATCTTCGACACCGCCCACCACGGCGGCGCCGTCCAGGCCGTCTACGCCTATGCCGGGGAGACGCTGGACGCCTGGGCCGCCGAGCTCGGGCGGGAGCTCTCCGACGGCTCCTTCGGCGAGAACCTGACGACCAGTGGACTGGACGTCGACGGCGCCCTGATCGGCGAGCGCTGGCGGGTCGGCGAGCGGCTGCTGCTGGAGGTGACGGTGCCCCGGGTGCCGTGCTCCACCTTCGCCGACTGGCTGGAGGAGCAGCGCTGGGTGAAGCGCTTCACCCAGCGCGCGCTGCCCGGGGCCTACCTGCGGGTGCTGGAGCCCGGCGAGATCCGGGCCGGGGACGCCGTCACGGTGGAGCACCGCCCGGCGCACGACCTGACCGTGGCCGAGACCTTCCGCGCGCTGACCACCGAACCGGCCCTGCTGCCCCGGCTGGTGGACGTCGAGGAGCTCCCCGCCGAGACCCGCGAACGCGTCCGCGCCCGGCTCGCGAAGGGCTGATCCCCGCGCGGGCCGGGCCGACGGGCCGTCAGGCCGAGAGCAGCGTCGTGCCGGCGCCGAGGCACTCCTGCGGGAGCGTCCGGTCCGGCGCGCTCGGGGAGGTGGCGGCGGCGATCCGCAGTTCGATGATGTCCCGCACGGCGGGCCACTCCTCGTCCAGGATCGAGTAGAAGGCGGTCGAGCGGACCACGCCGTCCAGCCCGCGCGAGTGCGCGCGCCGCACGCCCTCGCAGGTGGCGCCGAGGCGTTCGATCGCCGCGCGCGAGCGCAGGTTCCGGGCGTCGGCCCGGAGCGAGATCCGCTGGACGCCCCAGTGCTCGAAGGCGTGACGGAGCATCAGCAGCTTGGCCTCGGTGTTGATCCCGGTGCCCTGGGCCTTGGCGGAGAGCCAGGTGGCGCCGATCTCGGCGGCGTCCGGCACGGCGTGCAGCGGATCGCCGACCGGCACGCCCGGGGTGGGCGGCCAGACGACCGGACCCTGCCAGTAGTCGAGCTCCTGGAACCGGGTCGAGCCCACCACCCGGTTGTCCGCCACCGCGACCGTGGCGAACGGCACCGAGCGGCCGGCCGCCTGGTCGGCCAGGGCGCGCGCGATGTACTCCCGGGCGGCTTCGAGGCCGTGCGGGACAGGAGTGAAGGCGTAGGTCGTACGGTCCTCAGCGCCGGCTTCGGCGAGTGCCTCGGCGTGGTGCATGGCGAGGGGCTCCAGCCGCACGGTGCGGCCGATGAGGGTGACGGGTACGGGCACGGAACCTTCGGTCCTTCGGCTGTCGGAGGGGCCCGAACGCCGTGGTACGGCACTCGGGCGGGACGTTTCGCCCCGGAACTCCGGGCCCGTCGGCCACATCTGCGTAGCCGGGAACGCCGGCGGTGGTGCGTGCAGGGGTGGCGACGGCCCGCATCCGGGCAGCGCGGTGCCGGAACGGACTCGGATCAACGGACCGGTCCGGCGGGGATGAGCGAGGGGACAGTGTGCGTCCGCGAGGTGGCCGAGAGGGTTGAGAGTGCGCGAAGAGAAACAGGCGGCCAAGTGAAGGCAAGGTGCAGTGGGGGTGTCTGCCCGCAGCGTATCCGGGCCGGACCGACGGCGTGACAGACGACCGTGGCGACGACGCGGCGATGCGAGGCAGCGAGAGGACGATACCCGCCCGGAGCCAATGCGTCACTTCACGGCGCGTCATCCGTGGCGCGTGCTGTCAGGTCGCCCGCCGTACTCCATCCGGCGAGCGCTCCGGCACGCCCCCCACCTGCGCTTTCGTACCCGGATGCGATGATTCTGGCGCGTTCGCCCCGCACGGCGGCCGGGGGGTCGGCAGAGTGGGAATGCCGGGGCCGCCGGGTGTGCTGGACTGAGCGAGTAGACGTAGGCAGACGACACGATCGGGGTTGGGTGCGCGGTGCGGGATCCCAAGGAGCTGTACACGCTGGAGCAGCAGGGCGTGGACGCGCTGGCCGCCGCCGGTGCCGCCGCCGGCCCGGACGGCGTCGGGCTGGTGCTGCTGTACCACTTCGAGGGCTTCATGGACGCCGGCGAGGCCGGCGGCCAGGTGGTCACCCACCTGCTGGAGCAGGGCTCCCCGCAGGTGGTGGCCCGCTTCGACCACGACCGCCTGGTCGACTACCGGGCGCGCCGCCCCGCGATGACCTTCGACCGCGAGAAGTGGACCGACTACGACCCGCCGGAGCTGCTGCTCCAGCTGGTCCACGACTCGGTCGGCACCCCCTTCCTGCTGCTCACCGGCCCGGAGCCGGACACCGAGTGGGAGCTCTTCGCGGCCGCCGTCCGGGAGTTGGCGGCCCGCTTCGAGGTGCGCCTGGCGGTCGACTTCCACGGCATCCCGATGGGCGTGCCGCACACCCGCCCGGTCGGCCTCACCCCGCACGGGAACAGGCTGGACCTGGCCGCCGGGTACCCCAAGTGGTTCGACCAGGCCCAGGTCCCGGGCAGCGCCCAGGCCCTGGTGGAGTACCGGCTGGCCGAGTCCGGGCAGGAGGTGCTCGGCTTCGCCGTGCACGTGCCGCACTACGTGGCCCGCTCGCCCTACCCGGCGGCGGCCGTGCTGATCCTGGAGGCGGTGCAGTCCGCCACCGGCCTGGTGCTGCCCGGCACCGAGCTGCGGGACAGGGTGGGCGAGGTCTACGCCGACATCGAGGAGCAGCTCTCCCAGGGGGACGGCGAGCTCGCCGCGGCCATCCGGGGGATGGAGAGCCAGTACGACGCGGTGGCCGGGGCGGAGGGCCGGGACAGCCTGCTCGCCGAGCCGGCCGACCTGCCGTCGGCGGACGAACTCGGCCGCCGGTTCGAGGAGTTCCTCGCCGAGCACGAGCGCGGCGGGGAGTAGGGCTTGCGGGGCAGGTGGTCGGGGCTGCTGATCGCGCCGGTGCTGCTGGCCGGCTGCACGGCCGCGGGTGGCGGCGCCCCCTCCGCGGAGGGGAGCACGGCCCCGCCCCCGGCGGCGGCCCCGGTGGGGCGGTACGTGGCGATGGGGGACTCGTACACCTCCGGCCTGGGCGTGCCGCCGCAGGGCGGTGACCCGGCCGGGTGCTTCCGCTCCGGGGTGAACTACCCGGCGCTGGTGGCGGAGGGGCTGAAGGCGGCCGAGTTCGCCGACGTCAGCTGCAGCTCGGCCCGGACACCGGACCTGACGGCACCCCAGAAGGTGAGGGGCGGGGTCAATCCGGCGCAGTTCGACGCGCTCTCGCCCGCCACCCGGCTGGTCACCCTGGGGATCGGGGCCAACGACGCCGGCTTCATGGAGGTGCTCACCCGCTGCGGCATGGCCGCCCTCGGCGGCCGGGGCTGCCGGGCCGAGTTCGCCGCCGAGGGCGGTGCGGACGAGGTGTCCGGGCGGATCGCGGCGGCCGGGGAGAAGGTCGGCGCGGCGCTGGCCGAGCTGAAGCGGCGGGCGCCGCAGGCCCGGGTGCTGGTGGTCGGCTACCCCGAGCTGTTCCCGGCCGATCCGGCCGGCTGCGCGCAGGCCCTCCCGGGCGTGGCGGCCGCCGACGTGGCGTACCTCACGGAGAAGCAGCGGGAGCTGGCGGCCGAGCTGCGCCGCCGCACCGAGGCCGCCGGGGCCGCCTACGTTCCCACCTTGGTGCCGGGCCGCGACATGTGCGCGGGGCCGGCGGCCCGCTGGGTCGAGCCGCTGGACGCGGCCGGCGGGCTCTCCCCGCTGCACCCGAACGCGGCGGGCGAGCGGGGCATGGCCGACGCCGTGCTGGCTGCCGTGCGCTGAGCCCGCGCTCCGTCGGACGGGGCACGGGCTCGGAGGAGGCGCGGGCTCGGACGCGCGCGGGTCCGGACGGGCGGGGGCCGGTGGCCGCAGATCAGGGCTTTTGACTGCGGCCACCGGGGTCCTGAGGGCGGGTCAGACGACCCGGGCGGGGTGGACGGCGACGGTGACGGCCTCGTCGTCCAGGCACTCGCCGGTGGCGAGGTCGAAGCGCTGCTTGAGGAGCGGCGAGGCGACGTACACCCGGCCGTCCGGGGTGGAGCCCAGCAGGCCCCGGGAGAGGACGTAGGCGCCGGTGAACGGGTCGCGGTTGGCGATGGCGTAGACCCGGCCCTGACGGTCCGTGAAGACGGCTGCCTGGCTGCCGTCGGGGAGCAGGACGGCGACGCCGCGGCCGGGGACGAGGCGGTCGCGGTCGCAGACCGGGACCCAGCCGTCGGAGGTGCGCAGTTCGACCCTGGCGAGGTCGGTGGCGGTCGCGGTGGCGAGGGCGGTGGTCATCGGACCTCCAGCAGGTCGGCGGAGAGCTTGGCGAGCAGCTGCTCCGGGGTGGCGAGGATCTCCAGGTCGGGCTTGACCTGGTCGCGCTCGGCGGTGAACCGGACGCTCGGGTCGGGCACGCCGGGGGCGTTGACGAAGGAGACGAAGCGGGAGAGCCGCTCCGGATCGGCCAGGGTGGCGGCCCACTCGTCCTGGTAGTCGGCGACGTGATGGGCCATCAGCGCCTCCAGGTCGGCTGCGATGCCGAGCGAGTCGTGCACCACCACGTCGCGGACGTGGTCGAGGCCGCCCTCGATCCGGTCCAGCCAGGTGGAGGTGCGCTCCAGCCGGTCGGCGGTGCGGATGTAGAACATCAGGAAGCGGTCGACGTAGCGGATCAGGGTCTCGTCGTCGAGGTCCTGGGCCAGCAGGTCGGCGTGCCGGGGGATCGCGCCGCCGTTGCCGCCGACGTAGAGGTTCCAGCCGTTGGCGGTGGCGATCACGCCGAAGTCCTTGGCCTGGGCCTCGGCGCACTCGCGGGCGCAGCCGGAGACGCCGGACTTGAACTTGTGCGGGGAGCGGAGCCCCCGGTAGCGCAGCTCCAGCTGGATCGCCATGCCCACCGAGTCCTGCACGCCGTAGCGGCACCAGGTGGAGCCCACGCAGGACTTCACGGTGCGCAGGGACTTCCCGTACGCGTGGCCGGACTCGAAGCCGGCCGCCACCAGCCGGTGCCAGATCTCCGGCAGCTGGTCCACCCGGGCGCCGAACATGTCGATCCGCTGGCCTCCGGTGATCTTGGTGTAGAGCCCGAAGTCCCGGGCCACCTCGCCGATCACGATCAGCTTCTCGGGGGTGATCTCGCCGCCGGGGATGCGCGGGACGATCGAGTAGGAGCCGTTCTTCTGGAGGTTGGCCAGGAAGTGGTCGTTGGTGTCCTGGAGGGCCGCCTGCTCGCCGTCCAGCACGTAGCCGGAGGCGGCCAGCTCGGGGGCCAGGGTGGCGATGATCGAGGCCACCGTGGGCTTGCAGACCTCACAGCCCTCGGCGTCCGTCAGGCGGCCGTGCTCGGCGAGCAGCTGACGGTGGGTCGGGATGCGCTTGACCCGGACGATCTCGTACAGCTCGGCGCGGGTGTGGGCGAAGCAGGGGCACAGGCCCTTGTCGACCACCACGCCCGAGGCCTCCAGCTCCTCGTTGACGATGGTGCCGAGCAGCTTGATGCAGGACCCGCAGCCGGTGCCCGCCTTGGTGCACTTCTTCACCTCGGGGACGGTGGTGCACTGGTGGTCCGTCACCGCGCCCCGGACGGTGCCCTTGGTGACGTTGTGGCAGCTGCAGACCACCGCGTCGTCCGGCAGTGCCGAACTGCCGAGCGAGACCGGGGCGCCGAGGCCGGCCGGGAGGACCAGCGACTCGGCCGGGACGGGCAGCGGGTTGCCGGTGCCGGCCAGCGGGCGGAGCGAGGAGTACGCCTCGGCGTCGCCGACCAGGATGCCGCCGAGCAGGGCGCCCTCGGGGGTGACCACCAGCTTCTTGTAGATGCCGGAGCGGGAGTCGGAGTAGACCACGTCCAGTGCGCCGGGGGTGGTGCCGAAGGCGTCGCCGAAGCTGGCCACGTCCACCCCGAGCAGCTTGAGCTTGGTGGAGAGGTCGGCGCCGGTGAACTCCTTGGCGGCCTGCCCGGCCAGCTGGTGCGCCACGCTGGCGGCCATCTCGTAGCCGGGGGCGACCAGGCCGTAGACCCGGCCGTCCACCGCGAGGGCGCACTCGCCGATCGCGTAGACGTGCTCGTCGGAGGTGCGGCAGAGGGCGTCCACCGCGATGCCGCCGCGCTCGCCGACGTCGAGGCCGCAGTCCCGCGCCAGCTGGTCGCGGGGGCGGATGCCGGCCGAGAAGACCACCAGGTCGGTGGCGATGGACGAGCCGTCGGTGAAGGTCATGCCGCTGGCGGCGCCGTCGGTGGCCAGGATGGCGCTGGTGCCGACGCCGGTGTGCACCACCACGCCCATCTCCTCGATGGTGCGGCGCAGTGCCTCGCCGCCGCCCTCGTCCACCTGGACGGGCATCAGGCGCGGGGCGAACTCGACCACGTGGGTCTCCAGGCCCAGGCCCTTGAGCGCCCCGGCCGCCTCCAGGCCGAGCAGCCCGCCGCCGACCACCGCACCGACCCTGGAGCCGGCCGCGTAGGCCTCGATGGCGTGCAGGTCCTCGATGGTGCGGTAGACGAAGCAGCCGTCGGCGTCCTTGCCCTCGACCGGCGGGACGAAGGGGTAGGAGCCGGTGGCCAGCACCAGGGTGTCGTAGGCGACGGTGTGCCCGGCGGCGGTGGTGACGGTCCGTCCGGCGCGGTCGACCGCGGTGACGGGGGAGTCCAGGTGGACCTCGAAGCCGTGGGCGTCGACGAAGCCGGGCTCGCCGAGCAGCAGGTCCTCCGGGGTCTTCCCGGCGAAGTACGAGGTCAGGGCGACCCGGTCGTAGGCGGGGCGGGGCTCCTCGGCGAGCACGACCACCCGGAAGCGGTCGGCGGCGCCGGTGTCGGCCAGGGCTTCCAGGAAGCGGTGGCCGACCATGCCGTATCCGACCAGGACGACGGCCGGCTTGGTGGTGGTCATCGGTGGGTCCCTCCGTGGTTCGTGCCCTGCGAGCTCTCGGTCCGAGCTTGATTCGTGGGTGTTAACCGGTGGGAGCAGGGCTGTTTCGCGGCCGGAACTTCGGCCTCAGCGGGGGCGGGGCGCCGATGTGAGACCGCAATGGACAGCATGCTGTCAATGTGACAGGATGCTGTCGACAGGGGGATTCGAGGAGGAGCCATGCAGCAGCGCACCGTTCACCTTGCCGTCTACGACACGCTCGCCGACTGGGAGTACGGCCACGCCGTCGCCCACCTGCGCAACGGGATGGCCCACCGGGCGTCCGGCCCGGCCTTCGAGATCCGCACCGTCGGGCTCGGGGGCGCCTCGGGCGCGGTCACCACCATGGGCGGGCTGCGGGTGCTGCCCGACCTCCCGCTGGACGCGCTGGCGCCGGAGGAGAGCGCGATGCTGATCCTGCCGGGAGCCGGGCTCTGGGACGCGGGCGAGGAGTTGGCGCCGTTCGCGAAGAAGGCGGCGGAGTTCGTGGCGGCCGGGGTGCCGGTGGCGGCGATCTGCGGGGCGACGGCCGGGCTGGCCCGCGAGGGACTGCTGGACGGGCGGGCGCACACCTCGGCGGCGGCGGAGTACCTGGGCTTCCAGCCGGGCTACCAGGGGGCCGCGGACTACCGGGAGACGGAGGCCGTCACCTCCGCGGACGGGCTGCTGGTCACCGCCGGGCCGACCGAGCCGGTGGCCTTCGCCCGGGAGGTGCTGGGCCGCCTGGACGTGATGGAGCCGGCGGTGCTGGACGCCTGGTACCGGCTGTTCCGCCACTCCGACGCGAGCGCCTACCCGGTGCTGGAAGCGGCGGCCCAGCGGTGAGCCAACTCCCCACGGCAGCCTCCTCGTTGAGCCGCTCGGCGCTGGCGGTCTTCCGGCTCAACGGCCAGTTCCTCGGCGTGGCCGAGGAGTTGGCCGCTCCGGCCGGGCTGACGGCGGCCTGGTGGCAGGTGCTCGGCGCGGTGCTGTCCGAGCCGCTGCCGGTGGCCGGCATCGCCCGCGCGATGGGCATCACCCGGCAGAGCGTCCAGCGGATCGCCGACCTGCTGGTGGAGAAGGGGCTGGCCGAGTACCGGCCCAACCCGGCGCACCGCCGGGCCAAGCTGCTCGCGCCCACCGAGGAGGGCTACGCGGCCGTCGCCCGGATCACCCCGGGGCACGCCGTGACCGCCGCGGCACTGGCCGAACGGCTGGGCGGAGAGGCGGAGTTCGCGGCCGTGGCGGAGGTGCTGGAGCGGCTCGGACGCGCGCTGGACTCCCTGGCGGCGGGCGAGCGGTAGGCGGGGCGGTCCGGGGCGGGCAGCCCGGGTCAGGCCGGGGTGCGGAAGGACTGGCGGTAGGCGAGCGGGGCGACGCCGATGGTGCCGGAGAGGTGCTGGCGCAGCGAGACGGCGGTGCCGAAGCCGGAGCGGTGGGCGACCTCGTCCACCGGGAGGTCGGTGGTCTCCAGCAGCCGGCGGGCGTGGTCCACCCGCCGGTGGATCAGCCACTGGCCCGGCGGCAGGCCGGTCTCGTCCTTGAAGCGGCGGCAGAAGGTGCGCACGCTCATCCGGGCGTGCGCCGCCAACTCGGCCAGCGGGAGCGGCTGGTGGAGGTTGGCCAGGGCCCAGGCCCGGGTGGCCGCCGTGCTCGCCTCCTCCGGTTCGGGCACCGGCCGCTCGATGTACTGGGCCTGTCCGCCCTCCCGCCACGGCGGCACCACGCAGAGCCGGGCCACCCGGTTGGCCACCTCGGAGCCGTGGTCGCGCCGGATCAGGTGCAGGCAGAGGTCGATCCCGGCCGCCGAGCCGGCGGCGGTGAGGACCTCGCCGTTGTCGACGAAGAGCACGTCCGCGTCCACCCGCACCAGGGGGTAGGCCCGCTGGAAGTCGCCGGCGTCGGTCCAGTGGGTGGTGGCCGGCCGGCCGTCCAGCAGGCCGGCGGCGGCCAGCACGTAGGAGGCGGTGCAGATCGAGACGATCCGCGCCCCGGGGCGCAGCAGCTTCAGGGCCCTCGCCAACTCGGCCGGGAGCCAGTCCTGTTGGTCCGCCGATTCGCAGGTGAACGGCGGGATCACCAGGGTGTCGGCGGTCGCGATCACCTCGGCCCCGTGCGGCACCTGCACCGTGAAGTCGGCCTCGGTGCGGACCGGGCCGCCGTCCAGCGAGCAGGTCACCACCTCGTACAGCGGGGTGCCGTCGGGGGCGGCGGCCACGCCGAAGATGCGGTTGGGGATGGAGAGCTCGAAGGGGTAGACGCCGTCCAGGGCGAGGGTGACCACACGGTGCATGGCGAGATCCTTTCAGATATCGGCAATCTTGCCACTCGTTCGGGGCGGCCAGCTGCGGGATCTTGGTGTCAGGCGGCCGGACGGTCCGCCGGAAACCCCTTCCGAGCAGGAGAGATGACGATGCGTGCGATCAGCCAGAACGAGTTCGGCGGCCCCGAGGTCCTGGAGGTCGTGGAGGTGGAGCGGTCGGAGCCCGGCGTGGCGGAGGTGCTGGTGCGGGTCCTGGCCACCTCGGTCAACCCGACCGACGTCTGGCACCGGAGCAGCGGCGGTCTGGCCGGCCGGATCGTGCCGCTGGGCTGGGACGTCTCCGGCGTGGTCGAGGCGGTCGGCATCGGCGTCACCACCCTGGCCGTCGGCGACGAGGTCTTCGGCATGCCGCGCCACCCCGCCCCGGCCGGGACCTACGCCGAGTACGTCACCGTCCCGGCCCGCCACCTGGTGCGCAAGCCGGACGCGCTGACGCACGTTCAGGCGGCTGCCGTGCCGCTGGTCGGCATGACGGCCTGGCAGGCCCTGGTGGACACCGCCGACGTGCGGCCCGGTCAGCGGGTGCTGGTGCACGCGGCGGCAGGAGGTGTCGGCCACCTCGCGGTGCAGATCGCCAAGGCCCGCGGCGCGTACGTGATCGGCACCGCCCGGTCCGCGAAGCACGACTTCCTGCGCGCCCTCGGCGCGGACGAGGTGGTGGACTACACGGCCGTGGACTTCGAGGAGGTGGTCGAGCCGGTGGACGTGGTGGTCGACCCGGTCGGCGGTGAGTACGGCCCGCGCTCGCTCCGGGTGCTGCGGCCGGGCGGCGTCCTGGTCTCGCTGGCCTCCCCGGCCGAGCAGTACCTCGCCGAGCAGGCCGCCGCGCTCGGCCTGCGGGCCGGCTTCATGGCCGTCGAGGCCGACCAGGCGGGCCTGCGGGAGCTGGCCGCCCTCGCCGAGCAGGGGCTGCTGCGGCCCGAGGTGAGCGCCGAACTCCCGCTGGAGCGCGTCGCCGAGGCCCACGAGCTCAGCCAGACCGGCCGCACCTCCGGCAAGATCGTGCTCTCCGTCGGACCCCGGTCCTAGCCTTCGCGGTATGACGACACTGCTGGACGGACTGGACGACCTCCCGTGGGCGGGCATGCGGGTGCCGGGGCCCGGCCGCGACGCCGGGAACATCCCGGTCGCCCTCCGGGCGATGGAGACGGGGGAGGAGGGCACCACCGACATCTGGGGGGCCGCGGCGGACGCCGCGCACGAGTGCTACGACATCGCCTCCAACCGCTACTCCGAGGCGGCCGAGCACCTGGTGCCGTTCCTCACGGCGCTCTGCGCCTCTCCCACCGCCGAGGCGGCCGTCGAGGCCGCCGGCGTGCTCTACGACCTGGCCTTCGCCGAGCCCGACGACTCGGAGGAGGCGGCGGGGAACACCGGGATGCTGGAGCGCGTCCGGGGCCTGCTGCTGACGGGGCGTCCGGTCTACTACGCGATGCTGGAGCGCCCCGAGCCGGCGGTGCGGCGGGCGGGCTGGGAGTTGCTCTACGCCATCGACTGCGGAGCGCCGCACCACGCGGCGGCCCTCGAACGGGCCTGGCTGACCGAGACCGACGAGGAGACCCGCCGGATGGTGGAGCACCACCGCGAGTCCCTGGTGGTCGACGAGGACGAGCCGATGTTCGGCGCGCACGTCCCGCTGTGAGCTCCGGTTAACGGGGGGTTGATCTGGACGGGCCCGGGGTGAAACAGGGGCCGGGCATGCTGGGGGCATGACGACGACCTCCACCACCACCGCCGGCCCGGTGCGCCGGGTGCTCCCGCCCGTCCGGGTGCTGCACGCGGCCCGCCGTCCGGCCCTGGTGCTGGTGGCGCACGGCTCTCGGGATCCGGAGACGGCGGTCGAGATCGGCCGGCTGGCCGCGCTGCTGCGCGTCCGACGGCCCGAACTCGACGTCCGGATCGCCCACTTGGGGCTGAACGCACCGCTGCTGCCCGAGGTGCTGGACGAGCTGCGCGGCCCGGCCGTCCTGGTGCCGCTGCTGCTCAGCCGGGGGTACCACGTCAAGGTGGACCTGCCCGCGCTGGTGGCGGCCGCGCCGCAGGTGACCGGGGTGGTGACGGCCCCGCTCGGGCCCGACCGGCTGCTCGCCGAGCTGCTCACCGAACGTCTGGTGGAGGCGGGTTGGGGGCCGGAGGGCGACGCGGTGGTGCTCGCCTCGGCCGGTTCCCGCGATCCGGACGCCGCCACCGACACCGAGGCCCAGGCGGCCCTGCTGGCCGCGCGCCTCGGCGTCCCGGTCCGGGTCGGCACCGTCGCGGCGGGCGGGCCGAGCGTGACGGAGGCGGTCGCCGGCCTCACGGCGGAAGGCCACCGCCGGATCGCGGTCGCCTCGTACTTCACCGCCCCGGGGGACTTCGCCCGGCTGGCGGCCGCCGCGGCGCCGTGGATCACCGCGGCCCCGCTGGGGGCCCATCCGGGCATGGCCGAGCTGGTGCTGTCGCGGTACCAGTCGGCGGTCCGCCCGGCGGTGGTGGCGGCGTAGCGGGAGCCGGCCGGCCGGGGTGGCTCCGGTGGCGTTCGTCCGTCGTACGGTGCGCGTTCGTGTGTGGTGCTGATGGAATGTCGGCTGTCCGGCGTACGGTACTTCCATATGGACGACACCGCGTACGACCCCGCAGCCGAAGCCCGATGGGTGCCCGAGCCGGACAAGCGGCCGGGCCGGACGGCGTTCCAGCGTGACCGCGCGCGGGTGCTGCACTCGGCAGCCCTGCGCCGCCTGGCCGGCACCACCCAGGTGGTGGCCCCGATGCGCAGTGACTTCCCGCGGACCAGGCTCACGCACTCGCTCGAATGCGCGCAGGTGGGGCGGGAGTTGGGAGCGGCCCTGGGCTGCGACCCGGATCTGGTGGAGACGGGCTGCCTGGCCCACGACATCGGCCACCCGCCGTTCGGCCACACCGGCGAGGAGGCGCTCGACCAGGCCGCCCGCAGCTGCGGCGGCTTCGAGGGGAACGCGCAGTCGCTCCGCATCCTGACCCGCCTGGAGCCCAAGCGCTTCGCGCCGCCCGGCGAGCCCGCCGCCGCGCTGGCCCCGCGTCCGGGCCACGGCGTCGGCCTCAACCTCACCCGCGCCGCGCTGGACGCCGCCACCAAGTACCCCTGGCCGCACGGCGCCCACCCCACCGACCCGGCCTCCACCAAGTTCGGCGTCTACGCCGACGACCTTCCGGTCTTCCGCTGGCTGCGCACCGGTGCGCCGGAGCTGCGCAAGTGCTTCGAGGCCACCGTGATGGACTGGTCCGACGACGTGGCGTACTCCACCCACGACGTGGAGGACGGCATCCAGGCCGGGCACGTCGACCCGGCGGCGCTGCGCTCGGCCGAGGAGCGGTCCGAGCTGTTCAAGATCGCGGACCGGTACGCCGCGGCGGAGCCCGAGGAGTTCGGCGCCGCGCTGGACAGGCTGCAGGGCGAGGAGTGGTGGCCGCGCGGCTACGACGGTTCGGCCCGAGCCCGGGCCGGGCTCAAGGACCTGACCAGCCAGCTGATCGGCCGCTTCTGCCTGGCCGCCGAGCAGGCCACCCGGGCCCGCTACGGCCCGGGCCGGCTGACCCGCTACGCCGCCGAGCTGGTGGTGCCGCAGGAGGTCCGGGTCGAGGTCGCGGTGCTCAAGGCCGTCGCCGTCCGGTACGTGATGCAGCGCGACGAGCAGGCACAGCTCCGCGCCCGCCAGCGGATCGTGATCGCCGAGCTGGCCGACGTGCTGGCCCGCACCGCCCCGTACGGGCTGGACCCGGTCTTCGCCGCCCTGTACGAGGAGGCCGAGGACGACCGGGCCGCCCTGCGCGCGGTGATCGACCAGATCGCCACCCTCACCGATGCCTCCGCCCTCGCCCTGCATTCCCGCTTGGTCGAGTCGAAGGCGACGTAGACTTCCGGGGTGGCAGGCCGGATCAAGGATGAAGACGTACAGCGGGTGCGCGACGCGCTGCCCATCGACGCGGTCGTCAACGACTACGTCCAGCTGACCAACGGGGGCGGCAGCCAGCTCAAGGGCGTCTGCCCGTTCCACGACGAGAAGTCCGCCTCCTTCTACGTCCATCCCGGCAAGGGCGTGTTCCACTGCTTCGGCTGCGGCGAGAGCGGCGACACGATCACCTTCCTGATGAAGATCGAGCACTTCTCGTTCGCCGAGGCCGTCGAGCGGATGGCCGCCCAGGCCGGGATCACCCTGCGGTACGAGGAGGGCGGCTACTCGCCCCGCCAGCAGCAGGGCGAGCGCACCCGGCTGGTCGAGGCGCACAAGGTGGCCGCGGCCTTCTACCAGGAGCAGCTGGAGTCCGCGGAGGCCGAGATCGGCCGCCGCTTCCTGGCCGAGCGCGGCTTCGACGCCGAGGCGGCCAAGCACTTCGGGGTCGGCTACGCCCCGGCGGGCTGGGAGCACCTGGTCCGCTACCTGCGCGGCAAGGGCTTCTCCGACAAGGAGATCCTGCTCGGCGGCCTGGCCTCGCAGGGGCAGCGCGGCGGCCTGATCGACCGCTTCCGGGGCCGGCTGGTCTGGCCGATCCGGGACAGCGGCGGCGAGGTGATCGGCTTCGGTGCCCGGCGGCTGCGCGAGGACGACAACGGGCCGAAGTACCTGAACACCCCCGAGACGCCGATCTACAAGAAGTCCCACGTGCTCTACGGCCTCGACCTGGCGAAGAAGGAGATCGCCAAGTCCGGCCGGGCGGTGGTGGTCGAGGGCTACACCGACGTGATGGCCTGTCACCTGGCCGGCGTCACCTCGGCGGTGGCCACCTGCGGCACCGCCTTCGCCGAGGACCACATCAAGATCATCCGTCGGCTGCTGATGGACACCTCCACCTACCGAGGCGAGACGGTCTTCACCTTCGACGGCGACGCCGCCGGGCAGAAGGCCGCACTGCGCGCGTTCGAGGACGACCAGAAGTTCGCCGCCCGCACCTCGATCGCCATCACCCCGGGCGGCATGGACCCGTGCGAGCTCCGGCTGGCCAAGGGCGACGAGGCGGTCCGCGAGCTGATCGACAACCCGGTGCCGCTCTTCGAGTTCGCGCTGCGCTCCGCCGTGGACCGCCACCGGGTGGACACCCCCGAGGGGCGGGCCGCGGCGCTGGAGGAGGCCTCGGCGATCATCGTCAAGATCAAGGACCGCTCGATCCAGCACGAGTACGCCGTCCGGCTGGCCGGCCTGCTGGGCATCCTGGACGAGCAGTTCGTGGTCCGGCGGATCTCCCAACTCGCCCGCTGGCAGCGGGAGAACCAGCAGAACGGGAACCGTCAGCTCCGCCGCCCCGGCGGCCCCGCGGCCGCCGTTCCCGCCCAGCCCGTCCGTCCCGCCTACCGCCTGGACCCGCGGGACCCGGCCCAGTTCGTGGAGCGCGAGCTGCTCAAGCTGGCCCTCCAGCACCCGGACCTGGTCAGCCCGGCCTTCGACAACTACGGCGACGACGAGTTCCCCACCCCGCCCTACACCGCCGTCCGCCAGGCGATCCGGGCGGCCGGCGGCGCGGCCTACGGCGCGACCCTGCCGGACTTCACCGCAGTCGTCCGGGAGGCCTGCCCGGACGACCAAGTGCGCTCCCTGGTCACCGAGTTGACGGTGGAGCCGATCCGCACCCGGCGGGCCGCCGACACCATCTACGCGGGGGAGTTCCTGGTCAAGCTCCGCCTCCAGGCGGTGGACCGCCGGATCGCCGAGGTCCGCGGCCACCTGCAGCGGCTCGACCGGCGCGGCACCCCCGAGGAGCTGAACGCCGTCCAGGGCGAGCTGTGGGCCCTCCAGCAGTACGCCCAGAACCTCCGCAGCAGGGGCGCCGCCGGGCTCTGACGGCACTGCGCGGGCCCCGGAGTGACCTGAGTCACAGTCACCCGAATCCCCGGGCGCCGAGCTGGGTATCCCAACCCTTGTGGCGCGGCCTCCCCCACGGCCGTGCACCGCCGAGGGAGGATGCCCGTGGAGCTCTCCGCCGTGCAAACCGCCGTCGAACCGGCGGAGTCCGAGCCGGACGCGACCGGCCCCGCCGAGGTGGTCGAGGCGGTCGAGGCCGTCGCGCCGGGCGAGCCGGACGAGGCCCCGGCGCCGGACGAGACGGCCGGCCCGGCCGCCGACCTGCTGCGTCAGTACCTGCGCGAGATCGGCCGGATCCGGTTGCTCACCGCCGTCGAGGAGGTCGAGCTGGCCCGGCAGATCGAGGCCGGTCTCTTCGCCGAACAGGCCCTCCAGCAGGGCGGGTTGGACGAACGGCTGACGGTCGAGCTGGCCGTCCTGGTCCGGCTCGGCCACCGGGCCAAGCGCCGCCTGATCGAGGCCAACCTCCGCCTGGTGGTCTCCGTCGCCAAGCGCTACGTCGGCCGCGGCCTCACCCTGCTCGACCTGGTCCAGGAGGGGAACCTCGGGCTGATCCGCGCGGTGGAGAAGTTCGACTACGCGCGCGGCTACAAGTTCTCCACCTACGCGACCTGGTGGATCCGGCAGGCGATGAGCCGGGCGCTGGCCGACCAGGCCCGCACCATCCGGGTGCCGGTGCACGTGGTCGAGCTGATCAACCGGGTGATCCGGGTCCAGCGCACCATGCTCCAGGAGCGCGGCACCGTGCCCAGCGCGGCCGAGGTCGGCGAGGCGCTGGAGCTGACCGAGGCCCGGGTGCTGGAGATCCTGCGGCTGGCCCAGGAGCCGGTCTCGCTGCACACCCCCGTGGGCGACGAGGACGAGGTCGCCCTCGGCGACCTGATCGAGGACGCCGACGCCGCCTCGCCCGTCGAGACCGCCGCCTTCCTGCTGCTGCGCCAGCACCTCGGCGCCGTCCTGGACACCCTCGGGGAGCGCGAGCGCCAGGTCGTCCAGCTCCGCTACGGCCTGGACGACGGGCACCCCCGCACCCTGGAGGAGATCGGCCACCTCTTCGGCGTCACCCGCGAGCGGATCCGCCAGATCGAGGCCAAGACGCTCTCCCGCCTGCGCGCCCACGCCTTCACCGCCCAGCTCCGCGCCTACCTGGACTGAGCCTTACCCCGGAGGTAATCGCGCCGGGCGTCCGCCGTTGGCGATGATGACGGCAACGCCGCACCGCCCCCGGTCGCGGCACCGAGGCAGGGGAGGCCCGCCATGTCGTCAACTTCCTTCACCGGAACCCGAGTCGTGGTCGAGGAACTGCTGCGCCGGATCGGCGCGGGTGACCCCGAGCGGATCGCGGAGCTCTACGCCGAGCACGGCGACTGGAAGCTCTCCTGGCCCGCCGCGGAGCACGGCCGCCCCGCCACCCCGTGGATCCGGAGCCGTGCCACCCGGGCCGAAGCGGCCGACCACTTCCGGGAGTTGGCCGCCCACCACGTCCCGGAGGTCGCGGCCACCACCGTCGAGCGGATCCTGGTCGACGGCCCGGAGGCCGTGGTCCTCGGCGAGATCCGCCAGACCGCCCGCCCCACCGGCCGCCCGTACCGGGCCCGTTTCGCCCTCCACCTCACCGTGGAGGCGGGCCTGATCGTCCGTCACCACGTCTACGAGGACAGCCTCGCGGTGGCCGCCGCCTTCGAGGGATGACGCTCCGACTGCCCCGGCGGCCTCAGGACTTGGGCAGGGTGTCCACGAAGTCGGTGCCGGCGGCGTAGAAGCCGTCCACCGTCTTCTGGACGTCCGCGTAGGAGACGGCCGTGGCGTCCTTGTAGTAGAACCAGTTGACCTTCAGGTCCCAGGCGCGCTGCCCGCCGAGCGAGGGCAGCAGGTCGACGAACCAGTTGCTGAAGTGGACGTTCATCTTCTCGCGCGGCACGTAGTTCCCGGTGCTGGTGAACAGCTCCTTGCCGTCCATCGAGTAGGTGGCCTTCCCGTCGACGGCGGTGACCATCATGACGTGCCAGCCCTCGAGGCGCTGCTTGTGCGGCTTGGTGACGCGGTCCGCCGGGTCCGCCTTGAACCAGCTGGTGGTGTCCAGTTGGGGGCCGGGGTTGCCCCAGCCGCCGTTCGGCATGTACTCGAAGTCGAGCTCGCTGTAGTTCGGCGAGTCGTCGGAGGTGGAGATCGGGAAGTAGGACTGGACGACGTGGTCGCCGTTCTTTCCGCTGACCGGCTTGTCGCTGAGGTGGATCCTGGCGGCGAAGGTGCCGTTGAGGAGCTTGGTGCCGGTGGTCTGGATCTCGACCTGCTTGGTGCCCTTCGCTGTGCCGTCGGTGGTGGCCCGCAGCTGGAGGGTCCGGCCGCCCTGGGCGGTGGTGTCGGCGGGGAAGCTCGCGCCGGCGTCGGACCAGGTGTCCTTGATCCCGGGGCCGCCCTCGCCGGTGCGGACCTCCCAGCCGTGCGCGGTGAGCGCGGGATCGGTGGGGCCGGTGTAGCGGAAGCTGTCGAAGAGGGTCCCCGGAGGGCCGGTCGGCGTCGGCGTGGCGGCGGCCGGGGAGCCGCCCTTCGCCGTCCCGGCGGGGCCGCCGCCGGAGGCGCCGGAGACCGGGCCGCCGGAGCAGGCGGCGAGCGTGCCCAGCAGGACCGGGAGGGCCAGGAGGCTCCACCCGCGGTGACGGCGGGGGCGGCGGGGCTGACTCACGCGGGCTCCTCGGGGTACCGGTCGCACATGCGTGCCGATCGGGTGGGAGGCACATCCTAACGGGGTACGAAGGGCCCGCTCGAACACGTCGGCGGGCATTGCGATCCGGTCACAGCCCTCTCTCGGAACGGGCCAAATCCACCCATCGCGGCCAATTCGCTCTGAGGGTTGCACTAGCGTTCGCCTTAGGCTCCGGTGGTCTACGTACCCTGCACTGAAAGGCGTGGCAAGGTGCGCCCAGTCGTCACCCCCGTCGAAGGCGGATCAGTCCGGCCGTCACAGTCCGACGTACCCGCGTCGAACCTCGAAGAGGTCGACCCCGCACCGGTGTTCGTCTCCCAGTCGGGTCGGCGCGGCCGGCTGCTGCGCGGTCTCGGCTGGCCCGTCTCGGTGGTCGGCGCGATCCTCGCGGTCGTCATGGCCGGGACCATGGTCGGCGTCCAGGCCGACGCCCCGGCGATGGGCATACCCCCTCAGCCGACGGCCCAGCCGGCCGAACCCGTGACGACGCCCACCCCCGCGCCGTCACCCACCCCGTCGCCGAAGCCGTCGACGTCGACCTCCAAGGCGCCCTCGCGCTCCGCGACCCCTGCGGGCAAGCCGACGGCGAAGACGACCGGCACCACCGGCACGACCGGCACGACCGGCACCACCACCATGACCGGCACCACCGGTGCACCGCACGGCGCCACACCGTCCGCCCGGTCCACGAAGCACCCCTGAACCGCAGCACCGCCCATCTCCAGGAGCACCATTGTCCCGCCACCAGCGCCGCCGGCAGTCTTCGCGCAGGCCGCGCCGACTGGCCGCGCCACCCCTGCGCTTCTTCATGCCGCTCTCCCTGCTGGCATGTCTGCTCGCGCTGCTCGTGCTGCGCGGCCTGGCCACCAACGAGGTGTTCCACGACGCCCGGGTCGCCGACTCGGCCGACAAGGAGAGCGTTCCGGAGTCGCTGCTCAAGGGCGGCCCGGTCATCGACGCGCGCGGTGAGCACAACGACGACCCGGTGAGCTACCGCATCCCGGACCGCACCGTGGTGCTGAGCTTCGACGACGGCCCGGACGAGGAGTGGACCCCGAAGGTCCTGGACGTGCTGGAGTCCCGCGGCGTGCGCGCGGACTTCTTCGTGACCGGCGGCATGACGGCCCGTCATCCGGAGCTGATCCGCCGGATCGTGGACGAGGGGCACGAGATCGGGCTGCACAGCTTCACCCACCCGGACTTCGCCTTCCAGTCGCACGCCCGGATCACCTGGGAGATGGCCCAGACCCAGCTGGCCCTGGCCGGGGCGGCGGGGGTGCACAGCTCGCTGTTCCGCCCGCCGTACTCGTCCAACTCGGCGGCGCTGGACGACTGGACCTACCCGGTGATCAAGTACCTGGGCGCCCGGGGCTACGTCACCGCCTTCATCGACCACGACACCGACGACTGGAAGCGGCCGGGGGTGGACGCCATCGTCAAGGAGGCGATGCCCACGACGCCCGGCGCCGGCGAGCTGATCCTGCTGCACGACTCCGGCGGTGACCGCTCCCAGACCGTCGAGGCGCTCGGCATCCTGATCGACAAGCTGAAGGCCGACGGCTACCGCTTCACCACCATCTCCGAGGCGCTCGGCGCCTCCAGCGCCACCACGCCGGTGACCGGCTTCCGACTGTGGGCGGGCAAGGGCTACGTCTGGGCCACCCAGCTGGCCGTGCACACCCTGCCGACGCTGATCGGGCTGCTCGCCGTGGTCGGCTTCCTGAACTTCGGCCGGTTCGCCCTGATGCTGGTGCTGGCCCCGATCCACGCCCGCCGCTCCAAGCGGCAGGACCTCTGGGGCGAGCCCGTCACCCGCCCGGTCACCGTCCTGGTGCCCGCGTACAACGAGCGCGAGTGCATCGCCCACACCCTCAACTCGCTGGCCGCGAGCGACTACCCGATCGAGGTCATCGTCATCGACGACGGTTCCTCGGACGGCACCGCGGACATCGTGGAGGAGATGGCGATGCCGTTCGTCCGCCTGATCCGCAAGGTCAACGGCGGCAAGCCCAGCGCGCTGAACGCCGGCATCGCGGCCGCCTCGCACGACATCGTCGTGATGATGGACGGCGACACCGTCTTCGAGCCCTCCACGGTGCGCGAGCTTGTCCAGCCCTTCGCGGACCCCTCGATCGGCGCGGTCTCGGGCAACGCCAAGGTCGGCAACCGGGACACCCTGATCGGCTCCTGGCAGCACATCGAGTACGTCCTCGGCCACAACCTGGACCGCCGGATGTACGACATGCTCGGCATCATCCCGACCATCCCCGGCGCGGTCGGCGCCTTCCGCAAGGAGGCCCTGGACGCGGTCGGCGGGATGAGCGAGGACACCCTCGCCGAGGACACCGACATCACCATGGCGGTGCTGTGCGAGGGCTGGCGGGTGGTCTACGCCGAGCGCGCCCGCGCCTGGACCGAGGCCCCCGCGAGCCTCCAGCAGCTCTGGTCCCAGCGGTACCGCTGGAGCTACGGCTCGATGCAGGCGATGTGGAAGCACCGCCGGGCCGTCACCGCCAAGGGGCCGCGCGGGCGGTTCGGCCGCCGGGGCCTGCCGCTGGTCGTGCTGTTCGGCGTGGTCGCACCGCTGCTGGCACCGCTGGTCGACATCTTCCTGATCTACGGCGTGCTGTTCGCGGACGCGGCGACGACCATCACCAGCTTCGCCGGCTTCCTGGGCATCCAGGCCGTGCTCTCCTGGTACGCCTTCAAGCTCGACCGCGAGAAGCCCTGGCACCTGATCAGCCTGCCGACCCAGCAGCTGGTGTACCGGCAGCTGATGTACATCGTCCTGCTGCAGTCGGCGATCACCGCGGTGACCGGCGGCCGCCTGCGCTGGCAGAAGCTCCGGCGCACCGGCGAGGTCTCCGCCCCGGTGGAGGTCTGAGCCCCGGTGGAGGTCCGAGCCCCGGAGGCGGTCCGAGCCCCGGTGGAGGCCTGACGGCGGGTCGACGGGCGGTGCGGCCCTGACGGCCGCTCAGTCCTCGGCCAGCTCCGGGTGGATCTGGTCGCGGACGGTGCGGTACTGCTGGCGGACGGCGTTGCCGATGGCCTGGTCGTGCTCGTGGTCGGCGACCAGGGTGACGGCGTCGGGGAGCTCCCACTCCGGGGGCTCGGGGGTGCCGGCCAGGGCCCAGGCGGCCTGGCGGGCCGCGCCCCGGGCGGCGTGGTCGCCGGCGGCCGGTATCACCACGGGCAGGCCGAAGAGCAGGGGCGCGATCTCCTTCACGGCGGGCAGGCGGCCGACCGCGCCGAGCAGGAAGATCCGGCGCAGCTCCACCCCGTGCCCGCGCAGCACGTCCAGGGCGTCGGCGACGTTGCAGAGCATGCCCTCGACGGCGGCCCGGGCCAGGTGCTGCGGGGCCATCGACTCGGCCCGCAGGCCGGTCAGGGTGCCGGCCGCGGCGGGCAGCTTCGGGGTGCGCTCGCCGTCCAGGTAGGGGAGCAGCACCAGCCCGTAGGAGCCGGCCGTGGAGCGCAGCGCCAGCTCGCTGAGGCCGGTGAGGTCGGTGCCGAGCAGGCCGGCGGTGGAGCGGAGCACCTGGGCCGCGTTCAGGGTGCCGACCATCGGCAGGTGGCGGCCGGTGGCGTCGGCGAAGGAGGAGACCGCTCCCGTGACGTCCACCACGGCGTGGTCGTGCACCGCGAAGACGGTCCCGTTGCCGCCGAGCGAGACCACCGCGTCGCCGGGCTGCAGGCCGAGGCCGAGCGCGGCGGCCATGTTGTCCCCGGTGCCGGCCGAGATCAGCAGGCCCTCGGGGGTGTGCCCGGCGGGCTCGGCCGGGCCCAACACGTCCGGTACGCGCAGCTGGTGACCGAGCGCCAGCTCGATCAGGTCCTGCCGGTACTCGCCGGTGACGGGGGACCAGTACCCGGTGCCGGAGGCGTCACCCCGGTCGGTGGTGCGGCGCTTGGGGTGGCCGAGCAGCTGCCAGACCAGCCAGTCGTGCGGGAGCAGCACCTCGGCGATCCGCTTGGCCGAGGCCGGCTCGTGCTCGGCCAGCCAGCGCAGCTTGGCCACCGTGTAGGTCGGCGCCGGGACGGAGCCGATCGCCCGCACCCAGGCCTCGGGGCCGCCGAGCGCGTCGATCAGCTGCGCGGCGGCCCCGGCGGACCTGGGGTCGTTCCAGAGCAGGGCGGGCCGCACCAGCACACCGCCCGCGTCCAGGCCGATCAGGCCGTGCTGCTGGGCCGAGACGCCGATCGCCCGGACGCCCTCCAGCAGGCCCCCGGTGGCCGCCTCGCCGAGCGAGTGCAGCCAGAGCTGCGGGTCGACCTCGGTGGCTCGGGGATCGGTGCCCTCGGGGGTCGGGTGCGGCGCCTTGCCGTCGCGCAGCACGGCGCCGGTCTCGGCGTCGCACGCGACGATCCGGGTGCGAGTGGTGGAGCTGTCGATGCCCGCGACGATGGCCATGTCGAGATCATGCCTCAGCCCGGCTGCCTTGCACCGTCGCCCGCCCGAAGTGTTGCCCGTTCGGCACCCGGAGCGGACGCGTCCGCGACCGCTCGCGGTGCGCGTGGGGCCCCTGGTGCGTGCGGTGCCGGCCGTACGTGCGCGGCGCGCGCTGCGCGTGCTGCGTGCGGTGCAGGCGGCGTGTGCGACGCGTGCGGTGCGTCCGGCGCCGGTGCCTCAGGGGCGGTAGGTGCCCCAGCTGTCGTCCTGTCCGGCAGCCCGGCTGCCGCTCAGGTACGGCACCCGGTCGGTGATGGCGTTCGGCAGGTGGTCACCGACCCGGCCGGCCACGGCGCCCGCGGCCTTCCCGGCCACCGCTCCGGCCTGCTGCCGGGCCTTGCCCGCCACGTCCTGCACCTTGGGGTTCTGCGCGACCTGACGGGCCGCTCCGGCGAGCTGCTCGTAGCGCTCCCGGCCGGCCTTCGAACCGAGGACGTATCCGACCCCGACTCCCACCACGAACGTCAGCTTCCACATGACCGGTCTCCACCCTTCCTTGCGGACCCTGCCGCGTTGCCCTACCCGCCCCGCCCCGCGGCGAACCGTGGGACCAGCATCCCCGCAGGCCCCCGCCGCCGCCCACCGGGCACGCCGAACGGAGGGCGATCCGGGCACCCGGGGAGGCCCCGGGGCCTCCCCGGGGAAAGCGATTGGCGGACCACCCCCCTGAGTGCGCTAATGTATGACCCGCAGCCGACGCCGCGGACCGGAAGATCCTTCCGGAGCGGGGCGGGAGCTCGGTCCCCCATAGCTCAATTGGCAGAGCAGCCGACTGTTAATCGGCAGGTTATTGGTTCGAGTCCAATTGGGGGAGCCCGGAAGGGTCGTCAGACCGTTCCGCACCCAACAGCAGTCCCCCATAGCTCAATTGGCAGAGCAGCCGACTGTTAATCGGCAGGTTATTGGTTCGAGTCCAATTGGGGGAGCTTCACCGGTAGTTCAGGTGAGATGCGCAGAGCGAGGGCCCTTCGGACATCCGAGGGGCCTTCGTGTTTTCCCGGGGCGCAGCCTCTGCTCGGGGTCCGCTCGGAGTCTGCTCAGGCCGTGCCGGTGGCCTGCCGGTACAGCTCCGTCACCCGGTGGTCGAAGGTGATGCTGTACGAGGTCCGCTCGGTGGCGCCGCCCTCCTGGTAGCCGCCGACCACGCCGACCACCTCCCCGCCCTCGGTCAGCCAGGGGCTGCCGCTGGTGCCGTCGGTGTAGCCGTGGCAGTCGAAGCTCTCCTGGGTAGGGCTCTGTTCGCCGGTCCGGTTGCTGCAGGTGATCGGCTCCTCGGCGTCCACCGGGTAGCCGGTGACGGTGACCGCGAGCCCGAAGCCGCGGTCGGTGCCGAGCCGGAAGCCGCCGAGCACGTCCTCGATCCGCCGTCCGCCGACCTCGCCGACCGTGAGGAACGCCACGTCGTACTCCGGGTCGGCCCGCTCCGACCAGGCCGGGGCCAGCGTCACCCGCTCGACCGGCCAACTGCCGTGCGGGAGGTTCCCGTTGCGGTAGCCGGGGGCGAACGCCAGGTCGTCCTGGCGGCCGAACAGCGGACTGGCCACGCAGTGCGCGGCCGTGACCAGCAGGCTCCGGCCCGGGCTGCTCACCACGCTGGCGGTGCAGCCCCGGGCGCCGTCCGGGCCGCCGGCGAACAGCGTGCCGATCCGGTCCGCGGGCCCGCCCGCCGGGGCGGCATGGGCGGACGGGGTGCCGTCGTCGGGGGCCGGGGCGGGGACGTCCGGGACGCAGGCGGTGGCCAGCGCGAGGAGCAGGGCGGTGGCGGCCGTGGAGGTGAGGAGCGTCACGCGTCCGGTGGTGGGCGTCGGGGCGGAGGCCGGAGCGGACGACGGAGCGGGTCGCCATGCGCGCGCCATGGGGTCCGTCCTCGGCTGCGGGGTGATCCACGCGGGTCGTGAAGATCGACTGCAGCCAGGTCTACCAGCCCGGCCCGCCGTCGCGCCAGCCCCGCCCGGTGCCGCCGTCCCCGGTGCCGCCGCCTCCGGGGCGGTCAGCCGGTCGCGCGGGCGTACAGCGCCTGGACCCGGTCGCCGAAGTAGCTGCTGTAGGAGGTGTCCGGGGTGTCCCCGCCCTCCTGGTAGCCGCCGATCACGCCGACCACGGTGCCCGTCCTGGTCTGCGGGTCGAAGTCGGTGACCCACGGGCTGCCGCTGGTGCCGCCGGTGTAGTCCGGGCAGTCGATCCGCAGCTGGGTGGGGCTCTGCTGGGAGGTCTGGTTGGCGCAGGTGATCGGCACCTCGCCGCTGCTCGGGTAGCCGGTCACCTTGACCGGCAGGGCGTAGCCCCGGTTGACCCCCAACTTGTTGGCGCCGAGCACCTGTTGGACCTGCTGCCCGTTCTGCGGCAGCACCACGGCGAAGGCCACGTCCACGTCCGGGTCGGCACTGTCCGCCCAGGCCTGGTCCACCGTGATCGAGGCCAGTTGCCAGACCCCGCTCGGGGTGTCGCCGTCCCGGTAGCCCGGCACGAAGACCAGGTCGCCGCGCTGGCCGACCTTGGGGTCGTAGACGCAGTGCGCGGCGGTCGCGATCAGGTTCAGCCCGGCGCTGTCCACCACGCTGGCGGTGCAGAAGTGGTCGCCGTCGGAGTTGTGCGTGAAGACCGCGCCGACCAGGGCGTTGAGCGGGGTGGCCTTGGCGGTCCTGGTGGTGCCGGCGTGCTTGGCGATCGCGGCCTTGATCCGGTCCTTGGACCAGCCGTGCCCGGCCGCCGCCGAACTGGCCTGAGCCCCCGTCAGCGGGCTCCGACTCGCACTCGCGCTCGCGGTGGTGCCACCGCCCGTCGGGCTCGGCCCTCCGCCGCCGCCCGAACCGCTCCCGCAGCCGACCGCCACCAGCCCCAGCGCCACCAACCCGGCCACCCGTGCGCCGCGCACCCGCCACCACCGTCCTCGGACCTCGGCCCCGTCGACCACCGGCCTCCAGTCTTCGCGGGCACCGCACCCCCTGCCAGGCCGGATCACCCGGACGGGGTCTCGCGCACCCGCCCACCCGGATGCACCCCCGGCGAGCACCACGCCGGAATGACCGGCTATGCTGCGGATGACGGCCCTGACGGGCCGTCTGCTGCTGCCCCGCCACCTCGGCCGACGGCACGGCGAACCGGGGCGGTAGCTCAGCCGGTTAGAGCAGGGGACTCATAATCCCTTGGTCGTGGGTTCGAGTCCCACCCGCCCCACTCACCCCTCCATGCCGCGGATCCGTGACCACACCGGACCACCCGCGACGGACAGCCTGGGAGAACTCTAGGGCCGCTCCACCCCCACCGAGCCTCACCGGGCCGGAAGTTCACCCGTTTGATGGGGGACGAGGGGTCGGTCGGCCGCGCGGCATGACCACCGTGGCGAAGAGCAGCTGAATGGCGATCAGGGCCAGTACTCCGAGTCCGCCACCTCCGGCGAGGACGATCAGGACGGGGGCCAGCAGCAGGCCGGACGCCAGCGGCCTGAGTCGCGCGTCCCGGCGCTTGCCGGACAGCAGCGCGATGATGACCAGTGACGGGATCCCGACGATGACGGACATCATCACTCCGGTGCCCAGGACTCCGAAGGAGTCGCCCGGCAGCGCGTCCGGGTCGGTCCGGTCGGGCCGGGTGAGGAACAGGGCCCCACCGAGAACGGGCCAGCCGACGGCGAAGGTCAGGACGTAGGACAGGAGGCTCCTCGCCACCCACCGCCCCCGATCGGCATCCACCCGCGCAGCTCCCCTCCACCCGGCTCCGGCCCCGTCCGAGGCCTCGCCCCATCGTGCGCCACGCTCCGTCGAGGATGCCCGGCCGACGGCCCGGCGGGCGAACTCCGGGCGGCACCAAATCACGTTGTCCGCCCCTGCCCTCGTGCGTAGGGTGGCGGGCCAGCGGCGTGTAGCTCAGCGAGACAGAGCACCGGACTCGGGATCCGGAGGGGGCGGGGGCGGGACCCGCCACGTCGGCCATGGACAACAACGCTGATCAGCAGCGCACCACCGTCACGGTCAACTCCGGCTACGCGCACGGGCAGCTGGCCCGGGCCTTCGTCACCGCGCTCTCGCACCCGGACGCCGCGACCCGCGAACGGGCCGAGGGCCGTCTCGACCGCTGGCGCGCCACGCTGGCCGGGATGAAGGACGGCAGCCTGCGGATCGGCAGCCGCACCCCGGTGGCCGGGTTGCCCGCCTGGGTCACGCCCGAGGTGCTGCGCGGCGGCTTCGCCACCGGCCGGGCCGCCGCCGAGGGGCCGCTCCAGCCGTACGAGGCCGAGGCCTGCCGGGCGGCCGGCATCCCGCAGGACCGCGCCGAACTCTTCGCGCACGCGCTCACCGAGACCGGGCTGGCCCGGCTCTGGGAGCTGCTCGACAGCGGCCGCTACCGGGTGACCGTGCCGGAGGAGGCCGCGCTGCTCACGGTGGCCTGGCTGGTCCGGGCCGGAGAGCAGCGGACGGCACTCGAACTGACCGCCCTGCTGGCCCCGTTCGCGGGCCGGCTGCGCTTCACCCCGCCGTCCGGCGACGCCCCGGGCGCCGGGCCGGACTGCGTTCACCGGCAGACGGTGGCCGACACCGTCGAGGCGCTGGAGCGCCGCGGCCCCAACCGTGCGGTGGAGACCCAGCGCGAGGCGCTGACGGTCTGGCTGCCGTACTCCGACGAACTGCTCTCGCACTGGCTGGAGGCCACCGGCCCGGACGGCGTCCTGCATGCCGCCCCGGGGCCGGAGTGGCTCGCGCGCGGCGACGAACTCCTGCTCCGCTACCGGACCTTGGCCGCCGTCCATCAGCTCTGCGGCAAGCACCGCAAGCCGGGCGGGAACCTCGGCATCCTCCGCATCTCCCTCGAACTGGCCGTCGCCGGTATGGAGTTGCCGCCCCGTCAGGCGGGACTGCTGCGGGTCGCCGTCCGCTCCATGGTGGAGCGCCGCGGCCTGCCGGGCTCCGAGCGGCACACCGAACTGCGCCGGATCCAGGTCGGCCAGGCCGCGCTGCCCTCCCACCACCAGCTCGCCCGGCTGTTGGTGAGCCGGCTCTTCGCGCTGCCGCAGCAGGACGGCCTGACCGACCCGGAGGCGGTGCTGGTCGCGGCCTCGGACGGCGAGGCGGACGGGATCCCGGCCGGCACCGCCGTGCCGCAGGTGCTGCGCAAGGTGGTGCTGGCCGCCCTCAGTGCCCCCGTGGAGACCCTGGTCGAGCGCGGCCTGGTGCCCTCGGCGGAGGTGCTGGCCGAGCTGGCACCGCAGTTGGCCGCCGCGGCCCAGGCCACCGCCTACCCGGACCAGGCGCTCGGCGCGCTGGCCGCCGCCCACCACCGGGCCTTCGCCGGGCGGCGCTCGCTGCTGCTGCTCGACCTCCAGCACCAGGTGCGGGCCGGTGAACTCCCCTGGGTCCGGGCGGTCCAGCCGTACCGCACGGCGGGGGAGGGCGCGGCCGAACTCGCCACGCTGCGGCGTCTGTCCGCCCTGGCGGTCACGACCTTCCCCGGCACCATCCTGCCGAACCCGTTGGTGAGCGAGCTGGCCGCGCTGGCCCGGCGGGCCGCGCCGGGCACCCCGTTCGTGGAGGAGCTGGCGGCCGACATCTTCATGGGCAAGTTCTCCCCGAAGTTCCTGGCGGCCGCCAAGATCGCCGGTGAGTTGCTGCAAGGCACCTTCTACGAGCGGTACTTCGGCATCGACTACGCCGCCGTGCGCGCCCTGCCCGAGCAGGAGGACGGACACCGCCGCGCCGTCGCCTCCTCCGGCTTCTCCCGGCTCTGCACCGCCCGGGCCGGCCAGGCCTGGCGTGGCACGGGCTCGGTCGCCGCCAACGGCACGGTGATCGAGCAGGCCCAGATCCTCACCACCCACAACCTCGCCACCCTGGCCGGCCCGCTCGGCGTGACCTTCGGCGAGGCCGCGGACGTGCTGGCCTGGCGCGCGTACGACACCGCCCGGCAGCTGGTCGCGCTGGCCGAACGCCAGCCGCGACCGCTCGCCACGGTGAAGAACGCAGCCTTCGCCTGGCGCCAGCTGGTCTTCCACCTCTCCCTCTGCACCCCGCAGGCCCGCGACGCGGTGATCGACCGGATCACCGCCGACCACCCGACCCGCCTCGCCCCGGCCGTGGCCGGCCTGGTCCTGACCGCCGCCGGCGGCCGCTTCGGCGAGGACGGCACGGCCGACCGCGGGCGGGCCCGGCGGTTCCTCGGCTGGTCGGCCGGGCCGCACTGGTTGCTCCGGCGCTGAGCCCGGCGGGGCCCGCGTACGCTGGGCGGATGCTGCTGCCCGCCGACCTGCCGACTCCGCTCCAGGTGCTGGACGACCCGGACTTCGCGGCGGCCGGGGTCGAGCTGCGGCTCAAGCGCGACGACCTGGCGCACCCGACCGTGCCCGGCAACAAGTGGCGCAAGCTCGCCCCGAACCTCGCCCACGCGGTGGAGACCGGAGCGGTCGGACTGCTGACGTACGGCGGGGCGTACTCCACCCATCTGCGGGCGGTGGCCGCGGCGGCGGGGGCGCTGGGGCTGGCGAGCATCGGGGTGGTGCGGGGCGAGGAGCTGGAACGGGCGCCGCGGAACTGGTCGTTGCGGGCGGCGGAGGCGGACGGGATGGAGCTGCGCTTCGTCTCCCGCTCCGACTACCGCCGCCTGCTGACCGAACGTCGGGCCCCGGGGGAGGGCTGGTTGGTGCTGCCCGAAGGGGGCTCCAACGCGCTCGCGGTACGCGGCGCCGCCGCGATCCCGGCCGAGCTCCCCGACCTGGGCCCGAATGACCTGCTGGTCTGCCCGGTCGGCACCGGGGGGACGCTCGCGGGCGTCGCGGCGGGCCTCACCGGTGGCGCCCGTGCCCTCGGCGTCGCCGTCCTGCGCGGCGAGGGCTACCTGGAGGACGAGGTCCGCAGCCTCCACCAGGCCGCCTACGGGCGCCAGTTCACCACCTGGTCGATCGACCACGCCCACCACGGCGGCGGCTACGGCCGCGTCTCACCACAACTCACCGCCTTCGCCGCCGAGTTCGAGCAGCGGCACGGCCTGAGGCCAGAGCTCCGCTACGTCGCCAAGACCCTCCGTGCCGTCCACCAGCGCCTGATGGCGGGCGAGTTGGTGGCGGGTACCCGGGTGACGGTGGTCGTCACCGGCCTGCCGGACCCCGAGTAACGTCAGCTGAACGCGATCAGGCTCAGACCGGTCACGATCACCCCGGCCGCCAACAGGCGGGCGCGCAGGCGGCCCTCGGCCAGCAGGGTGCCGCCGAGCAGCACCACCAGCAGCACACTGGCCTCGCGGACCGGGGAGACCAGGGCGGCCGGGGCCAGCCGCAGGGCGAACAGGAAGAGCAGGTAGGGCAGCGGCATCAGGGTGGCCGCCCCCAGGACGAGCAGCCGGCACTCCCGCCGGAGCCTCCGCACGGCCTCCCGGCGGCGGAGGGCGGAGGGGCCGAGCAGGACCGCCCGGCCGAGGTCGTCGATCCAGTTGAGCAGGAGCGGGGAGACGGCGAGCGGTCCGACGGTGTGCTGGTCCCAGAGGGTGTAGGCGGCGATGGTCAGGCCGGACAGCCCCGCGTAGCCCAGCGCCCGGCCGTAGCCGACCGCGGGCGGTCCGCCGCCGGAGGGGCGGGCGGACAGGCCGAGCGCGACCACGCCGCCGACCACCGCAAGGGCACCGAACAGGCCGGTGGTGGAAGGTACTTCGCCTGGGACGCCGTCCGCCTCGTCCGTGGAACGGACGTCACTGTTCATCCTGTGTCCACCGGATCCTGGGGTGGACGCTCGGCTATCGTCGGAGAGAGCACCACCCGCCCCACCCGGAGGAGGCAGGGCATGACCGCGATCTCGGACCGCCCGCAGCTGCTCCCCGAGGAGTTCGAGGAGGTGGCCCGCGTGGTCGCCCGGGCGGCGGAGGGCGTGCGGCTGGAGCTGATCGACGGAAAGCTGAGGGCCAAGCCGGCGCCTGACGGGGACCACGGCCGCATCATCCAGTGGCTCATGCGGATCTGCCTGCAGAGCAGGCCGGAGCTCTGGCTGCACGACCAAGGCCTGAAGGTCCAGGGCTATCGGGCAGGCCGTGCCAGGCCCGACGGCGCGTTCGCCGCAGCGGACGCGTTCGTCGGCCAGGGAGACTGGGCCGATGCCGGCGACGTGTTGATGACCGTCGAGGTGACGTCCTACGACTCCGACACCGATCAGCGCGACCGGGTGGAGAAGCCCCGGGCGTACGCCGAGACCGGCATCCCGGTCTACCTGCTGATCGACCGCGACGCCTGCCAGGTCACCGTGCACAGCCGCCCCGACGGCAGCCGTTACACCCAGCTCAGCGTGGTCCCGTTCGGCACCGAGGTGGAGCTGCCGGCGCCGGTCGGGATCGTGCTGGACACCGAGCCGCTGAAGAGCTGGGTGCGCTGATGGTCCGTCAGCCGCCGTCGCCGTAGGTGAGGTTGGAGCAGAGGTCGGCGTCGGCGGTGCGGGTGTTGTCGGTGATGCCGGAGGGGATGCCGGTCGGGGTGGCCGAGGGGGACCCGGAGGCGGTGGCCGACGGGGCGGCGGTGGAGGGGTCGGGGGCCTCGTCGCGGCCGAGGGTGAGGGTGAGGGTGGTGAGCGAGGGGTCGGGGCGGAGTTCGGCGTCGGGGTAGAGGGCGGCGAGCCGTTCGGCCTCGGCGAGGCTGACCGGGGTGGCGGGGTAGCCGATGACGGTGGTGCGCCGCGAGGTGGTGGGGGTGGGGCCGGTGGTGAGGGCGGTCCAGCCGGCGGCCTTGAGTTCGGCTTCGGCCTTGGTGGCGGCCTCGGGGGAGCGGCTGGCGTTGATGATCGTCAGCGGGGTGGCGACGGCCGAGGCGGAGGGGGAGGCAGAGGCCGAGGGCGAGGCGGTGGGGGTGGTGCCGGAGCCGGTGGAGTGGCCGTCGAGGGTGTGGTCCTGGCGGAGCAGGTCGAAGAGCCGCCCGGTGTCGGGCTGGACCAGGGCGACCCGGTCGCCCTTGTACTCCCAGGGGACGGTGACGAACTCTATGTCGGAGAGCTTGATGTCCCGCAGCGACTGCGCGAAGTCGACCAGCTTCATCGGGGTGCCGAGGCCGGGGTCGACGGTGAGGGAGCGGCTGGCGGCGTCGGCCAGCGGGAGCAGGGTGGTGAGGTTGAAGCCCTGCTCCTGCACCTTCTTGATGAGGGAGGAGAGGAAGGCCTGCTGCCGCTTGATGCGGCCGATGTCGGAGCCGTCGCCGAAGCCGTGCCGGGCCCGGACGTAGTCGAGGGCGAGCTGGCCGGAGACGGTCTGACGGCCCTTGGCCAGCTTTATCCCGTAGGAGTTGACCGCGTTGGGGACGCAGACGTCGACCCCGTTCACGGCCTGGGTCATCGCGGCGAAGCCCTTGAAGTCCACCACGATGGTGTGGTCGACCCGCAGACCGGTGAGCGCCTCGACGGTGTTCTGGCTGCAGGCGGGGTTGCCCTTCTCCGAACCGCCCACGGTGAAGGCCGAGTTGAACATCTGGTTGGTGCGCTTGGTGGTCCACCTGCCGTCCGGGAGCAGGCACGGCGGGACGGTGACCAGGGTGTCGCGCGGTATCGAGACCGCGACGGCGTGGCGGCGGTCGCCGTAGACGTGCAGCAGCATCGCGGTGTCGGAGTGGCCGACGCCCTCGTCGCCGCCGCCGAGGTCGCCGTTGCCGTCGTTGCGGGTGTCGGAGCCGAGCAGCAGGACGTTGACCGGGACGCCGCCGCCGACCTCGGCGGGGGTGGCGACCGGGGGCCGGCTGGTGGCGATGCCGGCCGCGTCGAAGGTGGAGATGTTGTCGTCCAGGCGGTGGTAGAACCACGCGCCGGTGCCGACCACTCCGAGCACCATGACGGCGGCGGTGACTCCGGCGACCCGGGCCAGTCGGGCCCGGCGGGAGCGGGGCGCCCGGGGTGCGCGGCGCGCGCGGGCAGAGGAGGGCCGGGTCTGGGCGTCGGTCATGGTGGGTCAGGAGCTCTCTGCTGCGGCCGCTCGGCGGGTGAACCGTCGGGATGGTCGGTGTTCTCTCACCGGATAGACGGTCTGGCGAGGCGGTCGGTTACACGGAGAGCGCAATCTAACAAGGATGATTCGTGCAGGAGCAATCGCCCCCCTGGTGGGGAGGGGCGTCCGCGCAGGTCAGGCCCGTCCCCCGGTCGGGACGGGGGTCGGGGCGGGGGCGGAACCGGGAACCGTTCGCTCGAAACCGGGCCGACCTGGTCAGGTCCGGTCAAGCCCGGTCTGCCTGGCCTGGCCCGGCCCGGCCCGGCCCGGGCCTGGCCAGGCCCGGGTCAGCTCGGGTTGACGTCGGCGTGCGCCAGCATCCGCCGGAGCAGGTCGCGCAGCTGGGTGCGCTCCTCCTCGTCCAGGGCGGCCAGCGGCTCCCGGGCGAAGTTGAGGGATTCGCGCAGCTCCTCGGTGGCGGCGTCACCGGACTCGGTGGCGGCGACCAGCTTGACCCGGCGGTCCTGCGGGTCGGCCTCGCGGGTGACGAATCCGCGGCCCTCCAGGCGGTCCACGATGCCGGTGATGTTGGACGGCTCGCAGCTGAGGGTCTGGGCGATGTGGCGCATCGGCATCGGCCCGCGCCGCAGCAGCGCGAGCACCTTGGCCTGGGCGCCGGTCAGCGATCGGGCGGCGGCGGCCTCCTCGTACTCGCGGTGGAAGACCGCGACCAGCCCGGCCATGAGGTCCACGACCTCGCGGGTGATCGCGTCGGCGGGCGGCGGAGTGCCGTGAGTGGGCTCGGTCATGCCCATGAGTCTAGCTGAACATTTGACAACATGAACCTTTCATGCCCACGATTGCTTTACCTACTCAACCTTTCAGTCTCCGAGGAGCAGCAGCATGGCAGAGCAGGCCGCGTCCACCACCGTGCCCACCACCGCGCCCGCCACCGGCCGGGAGTGGCACCTGGCGTCCCGTCCGGACGGCTGGCCGGTGCCCTCCGACTTCGCGCTGGTGGAGGCGCCGGTCCGGCAGCCCGGCGAGGGCGAGATCCTGGTCCGCAACGCCTACCTCTCGGTCGACCCGTACATGCGCGGCCGGATGAACGACGTGAAGTCCTACGTCCCGCCGTTCCAGCTCGGCCGGGCCATGGACGGCGGTGCGGTCGGCCACGTGGTCGCCTCCAACGCCGAGGGCTTCGAGGTGGGCGACGCGGTGCTGCACGGGCTGGGCTGGCGCGAGTACGCGACCCTCGACGCCCGGCACGCGGTGAAGGTGGACCCGGAGCTCGCGCCGCTCTCCTACTACCTGGGCGCGCTCGGCATGCCGGGCATGACCGCGTACGCGGGCCTGCTGGAGGTGGCCTCGTTCAAGCCGGGCGACACCGTCTTCGTCTCCGGCGCGGCCGGCGCGGTCGGCTCGCTGGTCGGTCAGATCGCCAAGCTGAAGGGTGCCGAGCGGGTCATCGGCTCGGCCGGTTCGGCCGCCAAGGTGGCCACCCTGCTGGACGGCTACGGCTTCGACGCCGCCTTCAACTACAAGGACGCCCCGGTCCGCGAGCAGCTGGCCGCGGCCGCCCCGGACGGCATCGACGTGTACTTCGACAACGTCGGCGGCGACCACCTGGAGGCCGCGATCGGCGCGCTCAACCTGCACGGCCGGGTCACCCTGTGCGGCGCCATCGCCCAGTACAACGACACCTCGGCCCCGGCCGGGCCGCGCAACCTGGCGCTGGCGATCGGCAAGCGGCTGCGGCTGCAGGGCATGCTGGTGCGCGACCACGACTCGCTCCAGCCCCGCTTCCTGGCCGAGGTGGGCGGCTGGCTCAAGGACGGCACGCTGAAGTACGACGAGACCGTGGTGGACGGCGTCGAGAACACCACCGAGGCCTTCCTCGGTCTGCTGCGCGGCGACAACACCGGCAAGATGGTCGTCCGCCTGGAGCACTGACGCGACTCAAGCGCCGACAGGCACACGGCAGTTGAGGACCGCCCCCGACCCGCACCAGGGTCGGGGGCGGTTCGGCTACGGGCGCGTCCGGCTCGGCGCACCACCGTCGATCCGACGGGCCGTCAACTGTGGCGGCGTCAGCGGCGCTACGGTGGAGGCTTCTTGGATGGGGCCGTTCGGGGGAGAGATCGGGGCCGAGGGTAGACCTCGGTGCGGATCGGGCTAGCATTGGGTTGAAAGCTGTCCGTTTTGCTCAACTTAATTACCTATATGTCGAATAAGTTGCGCACGGCGGGGGCAGTACGACCGAGACAGTTACGCATCAGACCAGAGCAGCGCAGACCGGCGACGGGCACGAGGTAGCTGGGGAAGGCGACCCTCGTCCACAGCCTGGAGGTCCCGGTGACGACACGTGGAGTCCTGTACGTCCACTCCGCGCCCCGCGCGCTGTGCCCGCACGTCGAATGGGCGGTGTCGGGCGTGCTCGGAGTGCGGATCAGCCTCGACTGGATCCGCCAGCCCGCCGCGCCCGGCCACTGGCGGGCCGAGCTCTCCTGGCAGGGGGAGCCCGGCGTCGCCTCGAAGCTGGCGTCCGCCCTGCGCGGTTGGCAGTTGCTCCGCTACGAGGTCACCAGCGAGCCCTGCTCCACCGCCGAGGGCGAGCGCTACAGCTCCACCCCGGCGCTCGGCATCTTCCACGCCGTGACCGGCATCCACGGCGACATCCTGATCCCGGAGGACCGGCTGCGCGCCGTGCTGCTGCGGGCCAAGACCGAGGGCACCGACCTGGAGGCCGAGCTCGCCCGCCTGCTCGGCAAGCCCTGGGACGACGAGCTGGAGCCCTTCCGCTACGCCGGCGAGGGCGCCCCGGTCCGCTGGCTCCACCAGGTGGTCTGACGACGGGTCAGTCCCACCACAGGGCCCAGCGCCGCCCGGTGACCGTGCCCTCGCACTCCTGGTCCACGTCCGGGCAGTAGGCCTGCAGCTCGTGGGCCGCGCGCAGTGCGGCGGTGCGGTCGGCCGGGGGCCGGGCGACCTCGAGCTCCAGGGTGGAGCCGGCCGCGTAGTGGACCTCGGCGCCGAACCGCCGGTGCCAGTCGCGGAGCACCGCCGCGTGGGCGTGCGCCGGTATCGACCAGTCGTCGAAGTCCGTGAAGCCGGTCACCAAGGGGTCGAGCAGGATCGGGAGTTCGTGCCCGGCCGCCGCCGGGGCCAGCAGCAGCCAGAGCGGCCGGTCCGGCACCCGGCTGTGCGGCGGCCGCTCCACCGGAGGCCAGGGCAGCTCGATCGGCTCGGCCGCGGCCAGCGCCACGTACGACTCCAGCAGTGCGGTGGCGTCGCCCCGCTCGGCGTACTCCAGGTGCTGCCGGACCCGGTCGGGCGCGGGGTGCCGGCGGAGCAGCCGGGGCCCGCCGCCGCGGAGGAACGGGTACCAGCCGGTCTCCGGGTGCCGGTCCAGGAAGTGCCGCCAGGCCCGGTCGGCGTCCTGGCGCTCCAGCAGCAGCCCGTGCAGCGTCAGCCCGGCGTCCGTCACCACCGACTCGGTCTCCAGCGGGTGCAGCCAGGACGGTACGGCGACGGGAATCTCGATCATTCGTGCACCCTAGAACGCCGGAGGCCCGCCGCACGAAGGGGATTCGTGCGACGGGCCGTCAGGCTCGGGCTCAGACGGTGCGGAAGGCCAGCACCACGTTGTGGCCGCCGAAGCCGAAGGAGTTGTTCAGCGCGGCGATCCGGCCCTCGGGGAGGGTGCGGGGCTCGCCGCGGACGATGTCGGCATCGATGTCGTCGTCGAGGTTGTCGACGTTGACGGTCGGCGGGGCCAGACGGTGGTGCAGGGCCAGCACGGTGGCGACGGTCTCGATGCCGCCGGCGCCGCCGAGCAGGTGGCCGGTCATCGACTTGGTGGCGGAGATGGCCACGTGGTCGAGGTGCTCGCCGAGCTCCTTGCGGAGCGCCTTGATCTCGGCGGTGTCGCCCTGCGGGGTCGAGGTGGCGTGCGCGTTGACGTGCACGACCTCGGCCTTGTCCAGCTCGTTGTGCTCGAACAGGTCGGCGATGGCTCGGGCCACGCCGGCACCGGTCGGCTCGGGCTGGGCGATGTGGTGGGCGTCCGAGGACAGGCCCTGGCCGACGGCCTCGCAGTAGACCCGGGCGCCGCGGCGGGCCGCGTGCTCGGCCGACTCCAGCACGACCACGCCGGCGCCCTCGCCGAGCACGAAGCCGTCCCGGCCCTTGTCGTACGGGCGGGAGGCGTGCTGCGGGGCGTCGTTGTTCTTGGACATCGCCATCATGTTGGAGAAGGCGACGATCGGCAGCGGGTGGATCGCCGCCTCGGTGCCGCCGGCCACCACGACGTCGGCACGGCCGGAGCGGATCATCTCGATCGCGTAGCCGATCGCCTCGGCGCCGGAGGCGCAGGCGGAGACGGGGGTGTGCACGCCCGCGCGGGCGCCGACCTCCAGGCCGACGTTGGCGGCCGGGGAGTTGGGCATCAGCATCGGCACGGTGTGCGGGGAGACCTTGCGGACGCCCTGCTCCTTGAGCACGTCGTACTGGTCGAGCAGGGTGGTGACGCCGCCGATGCCGGAGGCGATCACCGCGCCCAGGCGCTCGGGAGCGAGCTCCGAGCCCTCGGCGGTGGCGGAGGCGGTGAAGCCGGCGTCGGCCCAGGCCTCGCGGGCCGCGATCAGCGCGAACTGCGCCGAGCGGTCCAGCTTGCGGGCCAGCGGCCGGGGGAGGATCTCGCCCGGCTCGATCGCGGTGCGAGCGGCGATCCGGACCGGCAGCTCGGCGGCCCACTCCTCGGTCAGCGCGGCCACGCCGGAGCGGCCGGAGGTGAGGCCCTCCCAGAACGAGGCGGCGTCGCCGCCCAGCGGCGTGAAGGCGCCGATACCCGTGACGACCACGGTGCGGTTTTCAGCGGTCACTGGTTCTTCTTCTCTCACGTGTGGCAGGTGGCGGCGTTGCCGGGGGGTGGGGTGACCGGGCGGCCGGGGTGGGGACCCCGGCCGCCCGGGCGGTCAGCTGGCGCTGACGGAAGATCAGGCGGCGTTGGCGAGGATGTAGTCCACCGCGTCGCCGACGGTCTTCAGGTTCTTGACCTCGTCGTCCGGGATCTTGACGTCGAAGCGCTCCTCGGCGGCCACGACGACCTCGACCATGGAGAGCGAGTCGACGTCCAGGTCGTCGGTGAAGCTCTTGTCGAGCTCGACGTCCTCGGCCGGGATGCCCGCGATCTCGTTGACGATCTCGGCGAGACCGGACAGAACCTCGTCCTTGGTAGCCATTCTGGCTGCTCCTCTTCGGTGTTGAACACGACCGCCCGGCGGGCCGTCGCACGATTTCTGATGGCGGGTCGGAAGACCGCGCCTAGGGGAGGGTAACGACTGCGGCGGCGTACACGAGACCGGCCCCGAAGCCGATGATCAGGGCGAGGTCGCCGCTGCGGGCCTCCCCGCTCTCCAGCATCCGCTCCATCGCCAGCGGGATGGAGGCCGCCGAGGTGTTGCCGGTCTCCGCGATGTCGCGGGCCACCGGGACGCCCTCGGGGAGCTTCAGGGCCTTGATCATCGCGTCGGTGATCCGCATGTTGGCCTGGTGCGGGATGAACGCGCCGAGCTGGTCGGCGGTGACCCCGGCGGCGTCCAGCGCCTGCTGGGCCACCTTGGCCATCTCCCAGACGGCCCAGCGGAAGACGGTCTGGCCCTCCATCCGCAGGGCCGGCCACTTGACCTCCTCGCCGGCGCCGTTGACGGCGTCCTCCTTGGCGAAGGCGGTGTCCCAGGCCTGGGTCTGCGAGATGACGTCCTTCTGCGAGCCGTCCGAGCCCCAGATCACCTTGCCGATGCCGGGGGTGTCGGACGGGCCGACGATCGCGGCGCCGGCGCCGTCGCCGAAGATGAAGGCGGTCGAGCGGTCGGAGGTGTCGGTGAGGTCGCTGAGCCGCTCCACGCCGATCACCAGCACGTACTCGGCGCTGCCGCCGCGCACCATGCCGTCGGCCAGGCTCAGGCCGTAGCCGAAGCCGGCGCAGGCGGCCGAGATGTCGAAGGCCGGGGCGGTGCCGCAGCCGAGCCGCTCGGCGATCTCGGTGGCGATGGCCGGGGTCTGCTTGAGGTGCGAGACGGTGGCCACGATCACGCCGCCGATCTGCTCCGGGGCGATCCCGGCCTGGGCGATCGCCTTGCCGGCCGCCTGCACCGACATCTCGGCGACGGTCTCCTCCGGGCCGGCCCAGCGGCGCTCGGTGATGCCGCTGCGGCTGCGGATCCACTCGTCCGAGGACTCGATCCAGTTGAGCACCTCGGCGTTCGGGATGACCCGGACGGGGCGGTAGCCGCCGACGCCGTGGATGCGGGAGTGCGCCGCACCGGTGGCGGGGCGGATCTGAGGGGTCGTCATGCGTCCAGCTCCTGCCCGCCGTGTTCCTCGACCAGCGCGCGCGCCTTGTCGAGGTCGGCCGGAGTCTTGAGGGCAAGCGTCGCGACACCCTTGACGTTGCGCTTGACCAGGTTGGTGAGGGTGCCGGCCGGGGAGAGCTCGATGACGGCGGTGGCACCGAGCTGCTGCAGGGTCTCCATGCAGAGGTCCCAGCGGACCGGGTTGGACACCTGCGAGACCAGCCGGGCGAGCACCTCGGTGCCGTCCTGCACGACCTCGCCGTCCTTGTTGGACAGGTACGCGACCGCCGGGTCGGCGGTGGTCAGGGTGGGGGCCAGCTTGGCGAGCCGCTCCACGCCCGGGGCCATGTGCTCGGTGTGGAAGGCACCGGCCACCTTCAGCGGGATCACCCGCGAACCGGCCGGCGGGTCGGCCTTGAGGGCCTCCAGCTGGGCCAGCGTGCCGGCCGCGACCAGCTGGCCGCCGCCGTTGTTGTTGGCCGCGGTCAGGCCGTGCTCGGCCAGCTTCGCGGCGACCACCTCGGCGTCGCCGCCGAGCAGCGCGGTCATGCCGGTCGGGGTCGCGGCGGCGGCCTCGGCCATCGCCAGGCTGCGCTCGCGGACGAAGACCAGCGCCTCGTCGGCGCTCAGCACCCCGGCCAGCGCGGCCGCGGTGATCTCGCCGACGCTGTGTCCGGCCACGGCCGCGTACGGGCCGCCCGTGACGGCGCCGAACAGCTCGGTGGCGGTGAGCAGGCCCGCGGCCACCAGCAGCGGCTGGGCCACGGCGGTGTCCTTGATCTCCTCCTCGGAGCCCTCGGTCCCGTAGCGGACCAGGTCGAGCCCGGCCACGTCGGACCAGGCCCGCAACCGGTCGGCGGCGCCGTCCAGTTCGAGCCAGGGGGTGAGGAATCCGGGGGTCTGGGCACCCTGCCCAGGGGCGACGATTACGAGCACGGTTCAACCCTCTCTCGCCAGGCACCCGGGGACGGGTAGGCGACGGTAACGAATAAAAGGACGCCGGATTGTGGGGTCCCTACAGCGGCGTCAATCCTGTTCGGCTGCCGAGCCGAGTCGGCCCAGGGCAAGCGCGATCCGCAGGGTGAAGGCCGATCGCACGTCCGAGGGAGCATAGCCGGTGACGTCGGTCACACGACGGAGCCGGTAGCGCACGGTGTTCGGGTGGACGAAGAGCATCCGGGCGGCGCCCTCCAGCGAGGAGGCCTGCTCCAGGTAGACGCTCAGCGTCTCCAGCAGTGCCGAGCCCGCCTCGTCGAGCGGTGTGTAGATCTCCTCCACCAGTTGGCGCCGGGCCGCCTGGTCCCCCGCGAGCGCGCGCTCGGGCAGCAGGTCGTCGGCCAGCACCGGGCGCGGAGCGTCCGGCCAGGCCGCGCAGGCCTTCAGGCCGGCCGCGGCGGCGTGCGCGGAGCGGGTCGCCGAGAGCAGGTCGCCGACGGTCGGGCCGACCACCACCGGGCCGGGGGCGAACTGGCCGATCAGCGCCCGGGCGGCGTGCACCGGCTCCTTGTCGCCGCCGACCACCACCACCAGCCGCTTGCCCAACACACCGGTCAGCACCTGGAGTTTGGCGTACCTGGCGGCCCGTCGGATCGCCTCCACCACCAACTCGCTGTCCCCGTCCGGGGCGGAGCCCATCACCACCCGCACCTGGCTCGGCTGGCCCCAGCCGAGCGCCGCCGCCCGGGACAGCACGCCCTCGTCGGCGTCGCCGGAGAGCAGCGAGTTCACCACCAGGGCCTCCAGCCGGGCGTCCCAGGCGCCGCGCGCCTCGGCCGCCTGGGCGTACACCTGGGCGGTGGCGAAGGCGATCTCGCGGGCGTAGACCAGCACCGACTCGCGCATCCCGGCCTCGTCGCCCGGGGCGGCCACCTCCTCGATCGCCTCCTCCATCACCTCGATGGTGGTGCGGATCAGCTCCACGGTCTGACGGAGCGTGATGGCCCTGGTCAGCTCGCGCGGGGCGGTGCCGAACACGTCGGTGGAGATCGCCTGCGGGGCGTCCGGGTGCCGGTACCACTCGGTGAAGGCGGCGATGCCGGCCTGGGCCACCAGGCCGATCCAGGACCGGTGCTCCGGCGGCATCCGCCGGTACCAGCCGAGTTGGTCGTCCATCCGCGCGATGGCGGCGGTGGCCAGCTTGCCGGAGGACTTCTCCAGCCGCTTGAGGGTGGCGGCCCGCAGCTCGGCCCGCTCGGTGGCGAGCCTGCGCTCCTGAGCGGTCAGCCGCCCGCCCCGGCGCGGTCTCGGCTGCTCGGGCTGTTCGGTCGTGGGGGCTGACTTCTTGTCGGAATTCGCTGAAGCGGATGGCACAGGGACAAGACTGCCTCACCTTCGGGGCGGCTCGTACCCGCCCCCGCCGGATCGACGCGGTGGCCCCGGTCACACCGGCTACCGTGGGCCGGGTGACCGACGCAGCCTCCTCCCGCCCCCGGGCCGACCACCGCCGCGCCGCCGAGCGCTACGCCTCCGCGCCCGAGCCGGGGATCTCCACCCTCCACGCCTTCTCCTTCTCCGGGCACTACGACCCGAAGAACACCTCCTTCGGCGCACTGCTCGCCGTCAACGAGGAGTCGATCGCGCCCGGCGCGGGCTACGCCGAGCACAAGCACCGCGACACCGAGATCGTCACCTGGGTCCTGGACGGCGCCCTCGCCCACCGCGACGGCCACGGCCACGCGGGCGTGGTCCGGCCGGGCATGGTCCAGGTGCAGAGCGCCGGCTCCGGCATCACCCACACCGAACGCAACGTCGGCGGCGCCGACGGGCCGGTCCGCTTCGTCCAGATGTGGCTCCAGCCCGACACCTTCGACGCCACCCCTGCCTACGGCCTCGCCCGGGTGACCCCCTCCGGCGCAGGGTTGACGCTGCTCGCCTCCGGCCTCGCGCGCGACGCCGCCACGGACGCCCCGCGCCTGCTCCGCTCCGACGCCGCCCTCTGGCTGGTCACGGCCGGCCCCTGGGAGCCGCTGCCCGAACTCCCCGAAGCCCCTTACCGCTACGCCCACCTGACGAAGGGTTCCCTCGGCTACCGCACCGTCCCCGGCCCCCAGGGCGGCGGCCGCACCATGGCCCCCGGCGACAGCGTCCGCGCCACCGGCACCGCCTTCGCCGACCCCACGGCGGGGGAGGACGGCGCGGAGCTGCTGCTCTGGGAGATGCACTCCCCGCTCCGCTACGGCTGACCGGGGAGGGTCCCGAGCGTGCGGCGGGTGCCGCGGACCGCGATCAGCGCCCCGACGGCGGCGGCTCCCGCGGCGGACAGCGCGGTCGCGGCCACCAGCGGATGCTCGAAGGCGCCAGCGTCGCGGAGCAGTTGACCGAGCACCAGGTACTCGCCAAGGACGGTCGTCAGGAAGGCCAGCGCCGGCCCGGTGCGGCCGTCCAGCGCGATCCTTCGCGGCAGCGCGCAGAGCACCCCGAGGGTGAGCAGGAAGACGGGCACCAGGAGGACGGCGCCGGCCAGGGCCCCGAGGACCGGGTACGTCGGCCCGTAGACCAGGAACTCGAGCACCGCACCCCAGACGGCGCCGCTCGCCACTCCGGCGACGGTCATCAGCACCCCGAGCCGGAAGCGCCAGAGGGCGGGGAGCTCGTTCTCGTTCAGCATGATCGGACCGGTCATGGTCCGGTTCCTACAGCGCTTCCGATCCGAGGATCAAGCGGTTTCCGTTCCGGCCCGGCTCCGGGCGCTCCCCCGATCGGGGGAGGTCGTCCACGGACGGCCTCGGGATACTGGCGTCCATGATCAGGGGAATCGGGCCGCTGCTGCGCGGCTCCACGTACACGGGTGCTCTGCTGGCGGCCTTCACGGCCGGGTTCAGCGTGCTGCCGTTGATGTTCGCGTTGGTACCGGGGCTGGCCTGGAAGTCGGCGCCGGAGGCCGTGCTCTGGGGGATGACCCTGGTGCTGTGGGCGGGGCTGGTCGCGGTCGGCGGCCTGCTGCCGGGGGTGCGGCGGGTGCTGGCCTCGCTGGCCCGGCGGGTGTTGGGGGCGGCGGTGCCGGTGCCGGTCAAGTCGGCTGCCGGGAGCGGGCGTTGGCGCACCCCGCTGTGGCTGCTGCTGCTCGTGGCGCTCGGCTGGGTGGTGGCCCTGCTCGGTGGGCTGCTGCTGCTCATGGGGGTGGCGCTGCCCGGGGCCTGGCTCGGCGGGGAGGCGGAGGTCGACCTCTACGGCTGGACGCCGCCGGTGAACGGGTGGTGGACCTGGCCGGCCGGGGTGCTCTGCCTGCTGCTGACGGCCGCGCTCTGCGCGCTGGTGACGGGCGCTCTGCGGTGGTCCGCGCCACGGCTGTTGGGCCCCTCGGCTGCGGAGCGGCTGGCGGCCTCGACCGAGCGGGAGCGGGCGCTGGCCGAACGGAACCGGCTGGCGACGGAGCTGCACGACTCGATCGGGCACACGCTGACCGCGGCCACCATCCAGGCGGCGGTGGCGGGTGAGGTGCTGGAGGCCGACCCGACGGCGGCGCGGGCCGCGCTGCGCTCCATCGAGGAGTCGGCCAGGGCGGCGCTGGAGGACCTGGACCACGTGCTCGGGGTGCTCCGGGAGGAGGAGGCGGGCACCACGCCGACGCGGACGCTGGCCGACCTGCCGGAGCTGCTGGAGCGGTTGCGGCACGCGGGCGTGCAGGTGGCGCCGGAGCTGTCCGGCGACTTCGGGCAGCTGCCGGGCGCGCTCTCCCGGGCGGCCTACCGGATCGTCCAGGAGGGGCTGACCAACGCGCTGCGGCACGGCGCGGGCGGCCCGGTCGAGCTCCGGGTGGTGGCCGGGGCGGAGGGGCTGGAGCTGACCGTGGTGAACGCGACCGGCACCGGCCCGGCCTCCTTCCCGCCGTACGGGCGCGGCCTGCGCGGCCTGGCCGAGCGGGTGGCGCTGCTGCACGGCGGGCTGACGGCCGGTCCGGACGGGGCGCGGGTCTGGCGGCTGACGGTCAGTCTGCCCGCGCGGGTGCCGGCGTGAGCGAGCCGATCTCGCTGCTGATCGCGGACGACGACGCGGTGACCCGGAGCGGGCTGCGCACCCTGCTCTCCGCGCAGCCCGGCCTCACCGTGGCCGGCGAGGCGGCGGACGGGGTCGAGGCGGTCGGACGGGCCCGGGAGCTGCGGCCGGGTGTGGTCCTGATGGACGTCCGGATGCCGCGCCGCAACGGCATCGAGGCGACCAGGGAGCTGCTCGCCGAACCGGCCCCGCCGAAGGTCGTGGTGATCACCACCTTCGAGAACGACGGCTACGTGACCGCCGCGCTCAGCGCCGGGGCCAGTGGTTTCGTGCTCAAGCGGCGCCCGGTCCGGGAGATCGCCGAGGCGGTCCGGGTGGCGGCGGCGGGAGAGGCGATCCTCTTCCCCGCCGCCCTGCGGCGGATGGTCGCGCCCCGCCCGCTCTCCTCCGCCGAGGCGCTGCCCCGGGCCGCCCTGACGGCCCGTGAGGAGGAGGTGCTCCGGGAGATGGCCACCGGCCTGTCCAACCCGGAGATCGCCGAGACCCTCCGGGTCAGCCAGGAGACGGTGAAGACCCACGTCGGCAACGTGCTCACCAAACTCGGCGCCCAGAACCGCACCCACGCGGTGGTGATCGCCTACGAATCCGGCCTGGTCGTCCCGGGCACCCTCGGCTGACGTCCGGTCAGCAGGCCTTCCGGGCGTCCTGCTCGGCCAGCACCGCGTCGGAGAGCTGCGGCCAGACCTCCGCCGCCCAGGGGCCGAAGTCCCGGTCGGTGAGGGCGAGGCAGGCCAGGCCGGCCGTCGGGTCGACCCAGAGGAAGGTGCCGGACTGGCCGAAGTGGCCGAAGGTGGCGGGGGAGTTGGCGGTGCCGGTCCAGTGCGGGGACTTGTCGGAGCGGATCTCGAAGCCGAGGCCCCAGTCGTTGGGGCGGCGGTGGCCGAAGCCGGGGAGGACGCCGCTCAGGCCGGGGAAGGCGACCTCGCGGGTGGCGGCCGCCACGGTGGAGGGGTCGAGCAGGCGGGGGGCCTGGAGCTCGGCGGCGAAGAGGGCGAGGTCGGCGGCGGTGGAGAGGCCGCCGGCCCCGGCGGGGGCGCGGTGGGCGGTGTTGATCAGGGTGGAGGTCATGCCGAGCGGGGCGAAGACGGCCTCGGCGGCGTAGTCGGCGAAGGCGATGCCGGAGGCCTTGGCCAGGGTGTCGGCGAGGACGTCGAAGCCCGCGTTGGAGTAGAGGCGGCGGTCCCCGGGCGGGGCCATCACGCGGTGCTCGTCGAAGGCCAGGCCGGAGGTGTGGGCCAGCAGGTGGCGGACGGTGGAGCCCTCGGGCCCGGCCGGGTCGTCCAGCTCGAAGACGCCCTCCTCGACCGCGACCAGCGCCGCGTAGGAGGTCAGCAGCTTGGTGACGGAGGCCAGCGGGAAGAGGTGCTGCTGCGGCCCGGCCGCGCCGAGCACCGTCCCGTCGGCCCGTACCACCGCGGCCGCCGCGTTCGGCACCGGCCAGTCCTCGATCATCCGCAAGCTCTCCATGCCCCGAACTCTAACGACTCGCCGCGGCGGGCCGGGGCGCGGTGCTTGCCTAGAGTGCACTCCAAGTCAGTAGCTTCGTGAGCGTCACTTCCACAGGGGGCACCGCGTGACGACGATCCAGACAGTCCTGAAGCGCTGCGAGGCCCGCGGGCAGCAGACCACCGAGGCGGATCCGACGCCCCGGCACGGCATCGGCGAGGTCGCCGAGGCCACCGGCCTGACCGCGCACACGCTGCGCTGGTACGAGCGGATCGGCCTGCTGGACCGGGTCGACCGCTCGCACTCCGGGCAGCGCCGGTACAGCGACCGGGACCTGCGCCGGCTGGAGTTCCTCAACCGGCTGCGGCTGACCGGGATGCCGGTGGCCGACATGCTCCGCTACGTGGAGCTGCTCCGCGCGGGCGACCACACCCTCGGCGACCGCCGGGAGCTGCTGGTGGAGCACCGCGAGGACATCCGGCGCCAACTCAGCGACCTGCACGCCACCTTGGCGGTGCTGGACCACAAGATCGAGCTCTACTCGGGCGCCCTCGACGACGAACAGACCAGGAGCAAGCAGTGCAGCAGCACCTCCTCCCCACCGTCCCCCTCGGTCGCGGCGGCCGGCTGATCGGCGCCCAGGGCCTCGGCTGCATGGGCATGTCCGAGTTCTACGGCCCGACCGACACCGCCGAGGCGCTGGCCACCCTGGACGCCGCGCTGGAGGCGGGCGTCACCCTCTTCGACACCGCCGACATCTACGGCTCCGGCGCCAACGAGGAGCTGATCGGCCCCTTCGTCCGGGCCAACCGCGACCGCGTCGTGCTGGCCACCAAGTTCGCCATCGAGCGCCGCGCCGAGGACCCGCGCTACCGGGCCGTGCGCAACGACCCGGAGTACATCCGCTCCGCCGTCGACGCCTCGCTCAAGCGCCTGGGCGTGGACGAGATCGACCTCTACTACATGCACCGCCGCGACCCCGCCGTGCCGCTGGCCGAGTCGGTCGGCGCCATGGCCGAGCTCGTCCAGGCGGGCAAGGTACGGGAGTTGGGCCTGTCCGAGGTGACCGGGGCGGAGCTGCGCGAGGCGTACGCGGTCCACCCGATCGCCGCGCTGCAGTCCGAGTGGTCGGTCTTCTCCCGCGACGTGGAGCGCACCGCCGTACCGGCCGCCGCCGAACTGGGCGTCACCTTCGTGCCGTACTCGCCGCTCGGCCGGGGCTTCCTGACCGGCTCCTTCGCGGCCGCCGAGACGCTCAGCGAGGGCGACTACCGGCGCTACCACCCGCAGTTCAGCGGCGCCAACGCGGCGGCCAACGCGGCGCTGGTGGAGCCGATCCGCGCGATCGCCGCCGAGCGCGGCCTGACCCCGGCCCAGGTCGCGCTGGCCTGGGTGCACCAGCGGGCGGCGGTGCACGGCCTGACCGTGGTGCCGATCCCGGGCACCCGCAAGCGCACCCGGCTGGCCGAGAACACCGCGGCCGCCACGGTGGGGCTGACCGGGGCCGAACTCGCCCTGCTGGAGCCGATCTCGGGGCAGGTCACCGGCGACCGCTACGCCGACATGAGCTCCACCTCGGCGGCCCGCGAGTGACCGCACCCCGGCCGGAGGCCGCCTGACCACGCGTCAGGCGGCCTCCCGCCCCGGCGGCTCACGAAATCCTCAGGTTCGCCCTGGCACCCTCGGCCACGTCGAGGCGGGCGCCTCCCCGGCATCCCCCCTGCCCGGGAAGAGCGCCGCCTCGGCCTCCCGGGCACCCGTCCGGGTGATCGGGGGCGCGTCCTCGGCGGGACCTGGCGGACGCCGTCGAGGTGCGCCCTCCCGACGGACCGGACGGGGCCTCCGGCGGTGCCCGCCCGCGCGCACCGCCGCGCGGCGCCACCACCGACCCCGTCGAGGAGACAGACCGTAGGGTGACCGGCATGCGCGTACTGGTGGTCGAGGACGACGAGGACCTGCGGTTCGCGGTGTCCGCCGCGCTGCGCGGCAGCGGCCTGGCCGTCGACGAGGCGGCGGACCTCCCCGAGGCCGACCAGGCGCTCTTCGTCACCGCGTACGACTGCGCGGTGTTCGACCGGATGCTGCCCGCGGGCGACTCGGCGGAGTACGTGCGGCGGATGCGGGAGGACGGCCGGACCACCCCCGTCCTCTTCCTCACCGCCCGCGACACCGTGGCCGACCGGGTCGAGGGCTTCGCGACCGGTGGCGACGACTACCTGGTCAAGCCCTTCGCCGTGCCCGAACTGGTCGCCCGGGTGCGGAACCTGTGCCGCCGCACCGCCGTCCCCCGGCCGCCGGTGGTGCGGATCGGCGGGCTGGAGATCGACACCGCCCGCCGCACGGTGCACCGCGACGGCGTGCTGCTCTCCCTCACCACCAAGGAGTTCGCCGTCCTGGAGACCCTCGCCGCCCGCCCGGCCGAGGCGGTGCGGCGCAGCGAGCTGATCGAGCGCTGCTGGGACGAGCTGACCGAGCCGAACTCCAACGTGGTCGAGGTGCTGGTCTCCCAGCTGCGCCGCAAGCTCGGCGATCCGCCGCTGATCCACACCGTGCGCGGGGTCGGCTACCGGCTGGAGCTGGAGGCGTGAGACGCCGCCGCGCGGCCGCCCTGACCCCGGCCGGCCGGATCCACCGCCTGCGGCGGCGGACGGCGCTGCTCTTCGCCCTGGTCAGCGCCCTCGGGCTGGTCGGCATGGCGGTCGTCGCGGTGCGGGCGGCCGACTCCTCCTGGCGGGCCCAGGTCGACGCCGACCTCACCTTGCGGGTCAACGAGGTCTACGCAGACCTGCGCTACGTCGAAGAGGGGACCTTCGCCTACCCCGACCCCCAGGAGGGCGCCTACGACTGCCCGCCGGTGACGCTGTTCACCGGCACCGGCGGCGAGGTGACGCCGCTGGCCGCCGCGCACCGGCCCTGCCTGGCCGTCCCGGCCGAGGCGCTGCGGGCGGTGGCGGCCGAGGCCGGCCGGTCGGGGGAGCAGGTCCACGGCACCGCCACCGCGTCGAACGGCCACCGGCTCCGGCTCTGTGCCCTGCCGTTCGTCGGCCCGGAGGAGGAGAACCTGGACGGCGTGCTGGTCGCCGCCGTCGACGTCTCCGGCCAGCTGGACGACCAGGACCGCCTGGTCCTGCTGCTCGCCGGCGCCTGCGCGGTGCTGGTGACCCTCTCGGCCCTGGCCGGGAGCCGGCTGGCGGGGCGGGCCGTCCGGCCGGCCCTGACGGCGATCGAGCAGCAGGAGGCGTTCTTCGCGGACGCCGCCCACGACCTGCGCACCCCGGTCGCCTCCGTGCGGCTGCTCGCCGAGACCGGCCTGCGGGGCGAGGCCGACGGGACGGAGGTGATGCGCCGGACGCTGCGTCAGGCCACCAGGATGGGCGAGCTGGTCGACGCCCTGCTCGTCCGCGCCCGGCTGACGACCGGCGCCGTCCCCTTGGAGCGGGAGCCGCTGCGGCTCGACCAGCTGGTCGACGCGGTGGTCGCCGACACCCCGGCGGCGGACGGGCACCTGGTCACCGTCCGGTCCGTGCCGGTGGTGGTGCGGGGCGACGCGGGCCTGCTGCGCCGGGCCGTCGCCAACCTGCTGGGCAACGCGCTGCTGCACGGCCACGCGCCGGGCCGCCCGGCCGAGGTCGAGATCACCGTCGGGGCGGACGGCACGGTGGCCGTGGACGACGCGGGGCCCGGCATCCCGCCCGAGCGGGCCCGGTCGCTGTTCGAGCGCTTCCACAGCGGTGCCGGGTCGAGCGGACTCGGGCTGTCGATCGCCGCCTGGGTCGCGCACGCCCACGGCGGCTCGCTCACCGTGGTGCCCAGCGCCCGGGGCGGCGCCCGCTTCGTCCTGCGCGTGCCGGTGCGCAGGCAGCCCTGACCGGACAGCCCTGACGGGGCGTCACCGCCCGGCGCTGGCCGTCCTCAGCGAAACCTCAGGTCACCTCGGCCAGGCTTCCGTGACGTACCCGGACCTCGCGACCGATCGGAACGACCCGTGCACCCCACCGTCCGCCCCCCGCACCGCCCCCGGGCGGCGGCCCGCCGCCGCACCGCCGTCCGCCTCGGCGCCGCCGCCCTGGCCCTGGCCGCGACGGCCGCCACCGCGCTGACCGGCTGCGACGGATCGGCGCCCGGCGGGGCGAACGGGCCGCTGGTGGTCCGCCGGGCCGGTACCGAACCGGCCGAGCGGCCGGCCCTGAAGGCCTTCTACGGGCAGAAGTTGGGCTGGACCGCCTGCGGCGACCTGCAGTGCGCGACCCTCACCGTCCCGATGGACTACGAGCGGCCGCAGGACGGCCGGACCTTCACCCTTCCGCTGGCCCGGGCCGCCGCCACCGACCCGGGCCGGCGGAAGGGTTCGCTGGTCCTGGACCCGGGCGGCCCCGGCGGCTCCGGCGTGCAGCTGATGAGGTCGGGCGGCGCGGACTCCTTCGGCACGGCGGCCCGGGCGCACTTCGACGTGGTCGGCTTCGACCCGCGCGGCGTGGCCGGCAGCAGGCCCGCCGTGGACTGCACCGAGCCGGACGGCCGGGGCACGGAGGAGACCGCCGTCCCCCTGTACCCGCGCACCGACGCCGAACGCGCGGCCGCGCTCGCCGACGCCGAGCGCACCACCGCCGCCTGCGTCGCCCGCAGCGGCGCGATCCTGCCCCACGTCGGCACCCCGGACGCCGCCCGGGACCTGGACGTGCTCCGCGCGGCGCTCGGCGACGAGAAGCTCACCTACCTCGGCTGGTCCTACGGCACCCACCTCGGCACGCTCTACGCCGAGCAGTTCCCGCGCCGGGTCCGCGCCTTGGTCCTGGACGGCGCCGTCGACCCCGACCTCGACTGGCGGCAGCGGATCCTGAGCCAGGCGCGGGGGTTCAGGAAGGCGGTCGACGACTACGCCGAGAACTGCGCCCGGATCGTCGCGGGCGCCTGCCCCGCCACCACCCCGGACGGGATCCGGCGCACCGTCGAGGAGACCTACGCCAAGGCGGCCGCCCACGGGCTGCGGATCAAGGGCAGCACCGAGCGGCTCGACGAGTCGGCCGTGCTCGGCGCCGTCACGGCGGCGATGTACACGCCGGAGGCCCAGTGGAAGGACCTCTCCGAAGGGCTCGCGGCGGCGCGCCGGGGCGACGGCACCAAGCTCGCCGAGCTCGCGGGGAACGGCCCGGCCGGGGACGAGGACCCGGGCACCGCGCAGCCCGGGGAGGAGCGTCCCCGGGACAACTCGGGGGACGTCCTGACCGCGGTCAACTGCCTCGACACGCCCCACCCCGCCGACCCCCAGGCGTACTGGGGCCTGCTGGAGGAGGCGTACCGGGACTCCGGCACCTACGGCACCTCCACCGTGCTGGCCTACCTCAACTGCCGCAACTGGCCCGCCGGTTCGCTGAAGCCCCACCGGGTGGCGGCCGAGGGCCTCGCGCCCGTCCTGGTAGTGGGCACCACCGGCGACGCCGCGACCCCCTACGAGCAGGCGCACAGCCTGGCGGCCCAGCTGCCCGGCGGCATGCTGCTCACCTACCGGGGCCTGGGCCACACCGCCTACGGGCGCAGCAACCGGTGCGTCACCGACGCGGTGGACGCCTACCTGGTCGAGCTGCGGCCGGTCGCCGCCGGAACGACCTGCTGACGGCGGCGGCACCGGGCTCCTGTCGGTCACCGCGGCTACGCTGGGCAGCCTGTGATCGTCCGTCAGATTCCGAGGTCCCGATGCGCACCCTGATCAGCACCGCCTTCGTCTCCCTCGACGGCGTCGTCGAGGCCCCCGGCGGCGAGCCCGGCTACCGCAACTCCGGCTGGACGTTCAAGGACGTCGAGTTCCTGCCCGAGGCCTACGAGATCAAGGGCCGCGAGCAGGAGGAATCCGCTGCGCTGCTGCTCGGCCGGGTGAGCTACCAGGCGTTCAGCCCGGTCTGGCCCGGCATGGCGGAGTTCACCGGTTACAAGGCGATGCCCAAGTACGTGGTCTCCACGACGCTCGGCGCGGACGACCTGGTGGACACCTGGGGCGAGACCACCATCCTGCGCTCGCTGGACGAGGTGGCCGCGCTGAAGGAGACCGAGGGCGGCCCGATCATCGTGCACGGCAGCGCCTCGCTGGGCCGGGCGCTCTCCGACGCCGGTCTGATCGACCGCTACCACCTGCTGGTCTTCCCGCTGCTGCTCGGCGCCGGCAAGCGGCTGTTCAGCGACGCCGACAAGGACGTGCAGAAGCTGAAGCTGGTGGAGTACGCGGCGTACGGGAACGGCGTCCAGAAGCAGGTCTTCGACGTCGTCCGCTGACGGCCGTCCGTCCGCCGGTGCCGCTGCCGAACGGCCCCGTCCCCCCACGGGCGGGGCCGTTCGGCGGTCCTAGGTGCCGTCCGCGCCCACGAAGGCGACCGGCAGCGGTGGGAATCCGTTGAACCCCAGGGTGGTGTAGCTGGTGGCGTAGGCGCCGCAGGAGCGGATCCAGACCGGATCGCCGGAGGCCAGCGCGGCCGGGACCGAGACCGGGCCCTCCCGGTGCGCGTAGGCGTCGTCGCTGTCGCAGGTCGGGCCGGCCACCACCGCGGGCAGGCGCGGGCCCCGGGAGTGGCCGGGGAACTCCAGGCGGTACTGCAGCTGGTCCATCTCGTACAGGCCGTTGAACTTGCCGCAGCTCAGGTAGAGCCAGGCCTGCCGCTCGCCGTCGAGCTGCTGACGGACCGACAGCCGGGCCACGTGCGCCCGGATCGCGCCGTGGTCGGCGACCAGGTGGCGGCCGGGCTCCAGCCGGAAGCCGAGCGGGGCGTCGGCGGCCTCGGTGAGCTGCTGCATCCCCTCCCGGATCACCGTGAACATCTTGTCCAGCGGCGGCTCCAGCCGCTCGCCCCGGCGGTCCAGGTACCCGAGCGCGGGCAGGCCGCCGCCCAGGTTCACATGGTCGGGGTGGATGCCCCGGCGGCCGAGCGCCCGCAGCACGTCGGCCAGCGCGTCGAAGGCGTCGCGCCAGGCCTCGGTGGTCATCTGCTGCGAGCCCACGTGCACCGAGAGGCCGGACGGGACCAGCCCGGAGGCGCGGGCCACCGCCATCACCTCGACGGCGTCCGCGGCGGAGCAGCCGAACTTCTGGCTGAGGCCCCAGAGCGCCCCGGCCCCGTCGGTGGCCAGCCGGCAGAACACCCGGGCCCCGGGCGCGTGCCGGGCGATCGCGGTCACGTCGGCCAGGCTGTCGGTGGCGAAGTCGCGCACGCCCAGCGCGTACGCCTCGGCGATGCAGCGGTCGGACTTCACCGTGTTGCCGAAGTGCACCCGCTCCACCGGGACGCCGGTCCGCAGGGCCTGGAGGATCTCGCCCGGGCCGGCCGCGTCGAAGCCCGCCCCGCGGGCGGCCAGGGTGGCCAGCACCTCGTCCACCGGGCAGGCCTTGAGCGCGAACCGGACGTCCACGCCAGGGAGTTCGCGCCGCAGCGCGTCGTACTGGGCGGCTATCCCGGCCAGGTCGAAGAGCAGGACGTCCTGCTCGGCTGCGGCCAGGGCGGCCGACAGGGCCGCCGGGTCCGGCCGCTCCGTCTGATGTTTCGTCATGTGCCTTCCCCCAAGGCCGGGATCGTTCACGGCACCTGGCCCTTGATTTCCAAAATGGACTAGACCAACTTGCGGTGTCAACCTCCGCCCGGGCCGATGGGCGGCTACTCGGGGGTACTGCCCGAACAGGCAACTCGGGCTGCCCGCGCGGCAGTCCGGGACAGGACCGTTACGCCCGCTGTGGGGCCGGTCACTGCCCGGCCCGGTGGCGTCTGCTTCGATCGGGGGATGCACCGTTCGCGCGCGATCCTCCCGACGGCCCTGGCCCTGGCCGGGCTGCTCCCGCTGACCGCCTGCGGCTCCCGGGTGGCCGCCTCGCCGGGCGGCCCGGCGCTGCCGCCCGCCGACGGTGCCGACTGCGCGGTCGCCGCGAGCGGGCGGGCCGCCCCGAGCCCCACCGCCTCCGCCCGGGACGGGGTCCGGATCACCGCCGCCGACCCCTCGTGCGTCGAGTTCGAGGTCACCAACCCCGAGCCCGAGGCGTACGCCTACACCGTCACCCTCGACCTGGGCGCCCCCGGCCCGGGCAACACCGTGCGCACCCTGCCGTACGTCGGGGGCGGGCGCACCGTGCACGACGCCGTGCGGCTGTCCGGCGGCCCGACGGGAAGCCCGGTGCGGCCCCTGGGCGGTACGCGCGGAGGTGCGCCGAAGGTGCTCCTGGTCCGCAGCGTCCCGGTGGCCGAGGCGCCGCCCGTCCCCGGGATCTGCCCGCCCTCCGGGCTGCGGCTGACGGCCGATCAGGGCAGCGCGGCGATGGGCCTGCGGGCGGTCGGCCTGCTGCTGGAGAACTGCGGGGCCGCGCCGCTGCGCCTGAACGGCTTCCCGGCGGCCGAGCCGCTGGGCCTCGACCACCGCCCCGTCGACGGGGTCGCGGTGCTGCGGGGCGGCTCCGCCATCGCCACCGGCACCGGAGCCGAGGACACCGCCCGGGAGTTCGACCTCGCCCCCGGCGAGTCCGCCCGCTCCGTGATCACCTGGCGCAACACCACCGGCACCGAATCCACCCCGGTCCTGGCCCCCTACCTGCGCGTCCGCGCCGTCCCCGGCACGGCCCCCGTGACGGTCACCCCGGAACTCGACCTCGGCACCACCGGCCGCCTCGGCATCGGCGCCTGGACGAAGGCCTAGGGGTCATCTGCTGGCGGGGCGTCAGGCCGGGTCCAGGTGCCACCACTGGGACGGGTCGTCGCGGTCCTCCCACTGGCGGGCGGTGCCGTCGGGGCCGATCTCCAGGGAGCGGCCGCTGATCAGGGCGACCAGGTTGAAGGTGTCGGGGGCGTCGACGTGCCGCTCCAGCAGCCAGTCCTGGGCGCCGAAGCCGTTCGGGGTCCAGAGCTGGACGGGGACGCCGTCCTCGGTGCGGGCGCCCGCGACGTCCAGGCGGCGGCCGCTGCCCTCGCTGGTGAGGTGGTACAGCCCGCCGCCCGGGTGCACGGCGGAGATCCGCCAGAGCTGGCCGGGGGAGCCGTCCGGCTCGGCCGTGCACAACCTGGCGCCGCTGCGCCGCCGTTCGTCGGCCACCGTCAGCAGCCGGCCGTCGGCCGCGCTGCGCAGGTGGTGGAGGCCTTCCCGGATCACCGTCATGGCCCCACCGTACGGCGGGGGTCCGTCAGCCGAGGAGGCGTCAGCTCGGGTCCGCCGCGCCGCGGCGGGCGGCGGTGCGGACCTCGTCGTAGTGGCCGAGGCCGAGCTCGGCGAAGTTGCGCAGGCTGGCCGTGTCGGGGGCGAGGTAGCCGTTGTGCCCGGACGCCCCGGTGGAGGAGATCACCACGGAGCCGAAGTCGGGGGAGGTCGGGTCGGCGCCGTGGCCGAGGCCGCCGACCTCCAGGTAGGGCACGTTGCCGATCCAGTCGCTGGGGTTGCGGGTGGCCCAGACCCGGACGCCGGTGCCGAGCGCGGCCGCGTCCGACACCCCCATCCCGGGGCTGCCGAAGACCACCAGGTCGGTGCCGTCGTGGATGGCCGGCGCGGCCGTGCCGCAGACCACCGAGCCGTAGGAGTGGCAGAACAGGGTGGGCGGCGCGTCCGTCCGTCCGGTCACCGCGAGGCCGTCCAGCAGTCGCTCCAGCCGGGGTGCGGCGGCGTCGGCCAGCCGGGAGGTGACGGCGTCCGGGCCCAGGCCGACCGGGCTGACGTACCCCGTCCAGGCGATCACCGCCGTGCGGGTGCCGGAGGCGCGGCGCTTCTCCTCCTCGTACAGCGCCCGGCCCATCCCGGCCGGGGAGCGCAGCGGCTCCGCCGCCTGGTCGAAGTGGCCGAGGTCCGACTCCGAGCCGGGCACCAGCACCGAGACCCGCTGGGCGCTCGCCAGGTCCCCGTACACCTCGCTGACCAGGCCGCGGCCGCGCGGGTCGAAGGCCAGCACCTGGCGGCCCGGCTCCAGCAGGTGCTCGCTGTCGTTGGCCCGGGCCTCGGCCAGCGCGCGGGCGCCCACGGAGAGCTTCGGGTCGGCGGCCTGGGTGCGGGCGCGGTCGCGCTCGGCCGCTATGGCCAGCCGGTTGGCCCGGTAGCGCAGGGCGGGCGGGGCGCCGTCCAGGTTCCCGACCACCAGCGGGTACTCGCCGATCAGCCGGTCGGTCTCCGCGGGGGAGAGGGAGGCGAAGAACGCGGCCACGTCGCGCGGGGCGGCGGTCGCCGGATCCGGCAGCACCCGGCCCAGCGAACGGTCCGCCACCCACTGGGCGCTGCCGGCCGGAGGCGTGGTGATCGCGATCTGCTCGCTGCCCGCCGCGGCCTGGGCGGCCGCCGCACCGGTGTCCGCGAGCACCGCGACGGTGGCGAACAGGCCCATGGCGGCGCGCTTCATCCGGCGCCTGCGCTGCACCTCACGGGGGGTGCGCTCACGCGGGGTGCGCTGCGGCAACTGGTCACCATCCTCGGGCTCGTGGTGGTACCACCGCCGGCTCTTCGTCAGCCAGCGTAAGGTGCTCCGACCGGACACCGTGCCCGGCTAAACTGTGTGATGGCTCACAGGGTTCCGCCGGTTCCGCCGCTCGCGTCGAACTCCCTGACCAGCCGTTTCGGTGCGACGCTCCGCCAGGCCTCCGCCATCAGTTCCCGCAGCTCCCCGCCGTCCACCCCGGCCAGCCGCACCAGCACCCATCCGTGCCGCCCCACGTACGGCGCCGAGGAGAACACCTCCGGCTCCGCCGCCAGCAGCTCCGCCTGGTCCTCCTTCGACGCCTTCACCGTCACCTCCCCCGAGCCCGGCGTCCCCATCGCGAAGATCTTCTCCGCGACCCGCAGGGTCACCGTGGTCTCCCACGTCACCCGCTCGCCCGCCTCCGGCAAGGCCAGCCCCATCGCCAGGAACTGATCGAACGTCACCATCGGGCCACCCTAAGCCTTTCGCGCTCCGGCTCCCGGCGTGTCGGCGGCCGACGGAGCGTCAGAGGGCGCCGAGGGCCTGGACGGCGAAGAGGGCGGCGGCGGTGGCCAGGGCGGCCTTCCAGAGCCGGGGGAGCCGCCACGGGGCGTCGAAGCGGCGGGCGTACCTGGCGACGGCGGCGAGGACCAGGGCGAAGACGGGGAGCCAGGCGAGGCGGGCGAGGATCCAGGCGAGGGAGTCGGGGGCGGTGGTGAGGCCGGGGACGGCGGTGTCGAGCGCGGAGGCGAGGGCGCCGACCGAGAACATCGCGGTCTGGTGCCAGCAGAAGATCGTCATCGCCGAGAGGTTGACCACCACGACCGGAAGCCAGAGCAGCGGCCGCCGCAGGGCCCGCCCGATCCGCTCCCGCAGCAGCATCGCCGCGCCGCACTGCGCCGAGGCCAGCGCCAGCACCAGCAGGGACGGCGGGTGCGAGTTGGTGCGGGCCGCACCGGGGACGCCGACCATGCTGGCCGGGTAGTGGAAGACCGTGAGCAGCACGGTGAACAGCGCGGCGCCGCCCAGCGCGAGCAGCCAGGCGCCCGCCCGCTTGATCCGCCCCTGCGCCCAGGAGACGCCGAGCTGGTAGCCGAACAGCCAGCCGGGCAGCAGGTTCACCAGCGAGAGCCAGGAGGGCACCGAGTCTGCCCACGGTCCGTACCGGAGCGTGTCCACCACGGCCACCACGGCCAGCAGCGGGGCGGCGGCCCAGCCGCCGAGCCGGCGGCCGAGCCGCAGGCAGAGCGGGGTGAGCGCGGTGAGCGCCAGGTAGATGCCGATGTACCAGAGCGGTTGGACCACCAGCACGGTGCCGGTCCGCACCGTGCCCTGCGGCACCCCGAGCGCGCCGAGCACCGGGACCAGCAGCGCCCAGACGGCCGCCACCCCCAGCACCGGTCGCAGCAGCCGCACCGCCCGCTGCCGGAACCAGTCCACCGTGGAGGCCCCGCGGGCCTGGGCCCGCGCCAGCGACTTCGCCGAGGAGTACCCGCCGACCAGGAAGAAGACGCCGAGCATCTGCAGCACCCAGCTCAGCGGGGCGAAGAAGCCCAGCGTGGAGAGCGGGCTCTCGTTGTGCAGCACGCCGTCCGGCGTGGTGGTGAAGCCGCCGAGCATCCAGTGGCCGAGCGGCACGGCGAGCAGCGCGAGGGCGCGCAGCCCGTCCAGGGCGCGGTCGCGGGTGGCGGGGGTCCTGGCGTCCACGGCGACGGCGCTGCGGCGGAGGCGGGCGAGGGCGTTCACGGGGTCACGGGTCCCTTCGAGGAGGTTCGGGCGGTGGTTCAGGCGGTGGCGGTGGCGGCGGCGGAGCGGCAGGCCGGGCTGTCGGCGGCGCAGTCGACCCGGGCGTCCTCGCCCAGCGCGATGGCGGTGGTGTTGGCGAGCGAGGCGGTGCCGGGCACCAGGTAGCCGCTGTGGCCGTGCGAGCCGGTGGAGCTCACCAGCCGTGCCCCGTAAGAGGGTTGGTCGGGGTCGGCGCCGTGGCCGAGGCCGAACAGCGAGACGTTCGGGACCTTGTCGATCCAGTCCTCGGCGTTGCGCTTGACCACCCAGAGCGGCACCCGCAGCGCGTCCGCCCCGGCCACGTCCATGCCGGGCGAGCCGAGCGCGACCACCCCGCGCACCTGCTCCGGCTTCGGGTCGGCGAGCCCGCAGACCGCCGTGCCGTAGCTGTGGCAGACCAGGGTGACCGGGCCGGTCACCGGCGTCAGCCCGTCCAGGAAGGCCGACAGCCGCGCCGCGCCGGCCTCCGCCAGGCGTGAACCCGCCGCGTCCAGGCCGACCTTGACGGGCGTGGTGTAGCCGGTCCAGGCGACCACCGCGAGGCGCTCGCCGGAGGCCGCGCGCAGTGCCTCGGCCGCGCCGCCCGGGGTGCCGTAGTGCGCGGAGGCCCGGTCGCCGGTCATCAGGTCGATGTCCGAGCCCGGCACCACCACGACCGTCCGCTCGGCCTGCTCCAACTCGCCGAACACCTGGGCGTACTGGCCCCGCCCGCGCGGGTCGAAGGCCAGGATCTGCCGCCCGCTGCCCAGCTCCGCGTACCGCGCGGCCCGGGCGGCGGCCGCCTTCCGGTCCCGCTCGGGCAGCGCCGGATCGGCGGCCCGGGCCAGCTCGTGCTGCCGCTCCTCCTGCAGTGCCAGGGAGTTGGCGAGGTAGCGCAGCCGGTACGGGGCGCCGTCCAGGTTCCCCACCACCAGCGGGTGGCGCACCGCCAGCGCCCGCTGCTGCGCCGGGGGCAGCCCGTCGAAGAACCCCGCCACCTCGGCGGCCGAGGCGCGGCCCGGCTCCGGCAGCCGCACCCCGAGGGTGGTGTCGGCCACCCAGGCGGCCGTCCCGGGCGGCGGCCCGGTGACCGCCCGCTGCCCGTCCGCCGCCGCCCAGCCGCCGGCCCCGCCGACCGCCAGCACCGTCAGCAGCCCTGCGGCCAGTGCCCGCCGGAATCGCGCCTTCATCCCGCTCCGCCTCTCCTCGTACCGATCTCGACGGAGAGGAAGGTAGGAAGCGGACGCCTGACGGGGCGTCACCCCGCAGCGCCAACCCGGAGGTCATACCGGGGTACTACGGGGACCACGGGGGACGGCGCCCCCGGCACGACGGAGCCCGCCCCGGACGGCTGTCCGGAACGGGCTCCAACGTGCTTGCCGTGCAGGGGGATCAGTGCGAGACGGCCAGCTGCACCCGGTGGTGCCGGGGCTCCTCGATCTCGTCCAGCAGGGCCACCGCCAGGTCGGCGTGCGAGATCCGGCCCTCTCCCACCACCGCGCCGACCGCGCTCCGGTAGCTCCCGGTCACCGCGGCCTCCGCGTCCAGGTCCATCGGCGGGACCACCATCAGCCAGTCGAGCGCCCCGGCGGTGTCCGTCAGCAGCTCGAACTCCGCGACGTGCCCCTGGGAGAACAGGCGGTACTCCTCCGGGAACCGCGGGTCGTCCATCACCCGCACCCCCGGCGAGACCTCCAGGGTGGTGGCGATGCCCAGCGTCAGGAGCCGCCCCACCCCGGCCCGGCCGAGCCCCTCGGCCATCGCCCGGGCCGCCGCCGTGAAGTACTCCTCGGCCGGCAGGTCCAGCCGCACCGAGGCGTTCACCGCCGCGTCGTGCCCCGCCGCGGCCGACGCCACCGACCCGGCGTCCGTGGCGTCGCCGCGCACCACCGTCACCGCGCCCGAGGCGCCCAGCTCCGGGTACCTGCCCGGCTCCCGCACCACCGCCGTCACGGCGTGCCCGCGCCGCACCGCCTCGGCCACGGCCGCGCCGCCCACGCGTCCGCCCGCCCCGAAAACCACGATCCTCTTCATGCCGGTCCCCTCTCGACGGCCCCTCCGGGCCGGATGCGGGACGACCGTACGAGGAGGGGCCCCGGTTACTTCAACGGAACCGGCCCTATGGTCTCGGTATGACCACACCCCTGGAAGCCGACAGGTTCGACCCGGACTGCAGCCGCCGGATGCCCATCCGGGTCGGTGACAAGTGGAGCGGGATGGTGCTGCGCTGCCTGGAGGGGGGCCCGCGCCGGTTCGGCGAGTTGAGGGTGCCGCTGGGCACCGTCACCCCGAAGGTGCTGACCGAGACGCTGCGGGCGATGGAGCGCGACGGCTGGATCAGCCGCACCGCGTACGAGGAGAACCCGCCCAGGGTCGAGTACGCCCTCACCGACTTCGGGCGCTCCCTGCTCGGCCAGCTGGACGTCGCCTGCGCCTGGGCGCGCGAGCACCTCGACCAACTGCCCCCCAGGTCCTACTGACCCGGCGTCACCAGACCGGACTCGTACGCCAGCACCACCGCCTGGGCCCGGTCGCGCAGGTCCAGCTTGGCCAGGATCCGGCCGATGTGGGTCTTCACGGTCTGCTCGGCGACCACCAGCCGCTCGGCGATCTCCTGGTTGGACAGGCCCCGGGCGATCAGCTCCAGCACCTCGGTCTCGCGCGGGGTCAGCCCGTTCAGCTGGAGCTTGCGGTCCCTCCGCGGGGCGGGCCTGTTCCGCGCGAAGTCCTCGATCAGACGGCGCGTCACCGAGGGCGCCAGCAGCGCCTCCCCGGCCGCCACCACCCGGACGGCGGCGATCAGGTCGGCCGGCGGGGCGTCCTTGAGCAGGAAGCCGGAGGCCCCGGCGCGCAGCGCCTCGTAGACGTAGTCGTCCACGTCGAAGGTGGTCAGCATCAGCACCTTCGGCCGGTGCACCACCCCCGGCGGGGGGTCCAGCAGCCGGCGGGCCGCCTCCAGCCCGTCCATCTCCGGCATCCGGACGTCCATCAGCACCACGTCCGGATGGGTCCGCCCGCTGACCTCCAACGCCTGCTTCCCGTCGGCGGCGTCACCGACCACGTCGATGTCGCTCTGCGCGTTGAGCAGCGCGGCGAAGCCGGCCCGGACCATCGCCTGGTCGTCGACGATGATTACGCGGATGGTCATCGGGGGCTCTCTCCAGCGGTGGTGACGGGCAGTTCGGCGGAGACCCGGAAGCCGCCCTCGGCGGTCGGGCCGGTCTCCAGCCTGCCCGACAGTAGCCGGACCCGCTCGCGCATTCCCACCAGCCCGTGCCCGGTGCCCTCCCCGGCCTCCACCCCCGGCGTCCCGCCCGGGCCGTTCACCACCGTCACCCGGAGCGTGCCGGCGCTCGCCGAGAGCTCCACCTCCGTGACCGCCCCGGGCGCGTGCCGCACCACGTTGGCCAGCGCCTCCTGCACGATCCGGTACGCCGACAGGCTGACGCCCTGCGGGAGTTCACCGAGGTGCTCGCCGCGCAGCGAGGCCCGCACCCCCGCCTGACGGACCGTCTCCACCAGCCGCTCCAACTGCTCCACCCCCGGCTGCGGTGCCCGGTCCGGCGCACTGCCGTCACTGCGCAGCACCCCCAGCAGCCGCCGCATCTCCGCCAGCGAACCGCGCGCCGCCGCCGCGATGGTCCCGAACTCCTCCACTGCCTCCGGCGGGAGCCCGCTGATCCGGTACGGCGCGGAGTCGGCCTGCACCGTGATCACCGACATGTGGTGGGCCACCACGTCGTGCAACTCCCGCGCGATCCGCGCCCGTTCCTCCAGCAGGGTCGAACGCTCCCGCTCCGCCTCGCTGATCCGCTCCTGCTCCGCCAGCTTGCGCTGCGCCTCCCCGCGGCCCCGCACCGTCCAGCCCAGCAGCAGCACCGCGCCCGAGATCGCCACGGTGATGGTCGCGGTCTGCCCGGCCCGGGGCTGGTGCAGGTCACTGGCCACCACACTGGCCGCCAGCGTCACCAGCCACACCGCCAGCAGCGTCCGCCCGCGCTCGCGCAGCGCCAGGGCCGCCATCAGGAACACGTACCCGAGCAGGGTCGGCACCGGCCACGGCCACGGCCCGGCGCTCTTCGGCGTCCACGCCGTCGCCATGGCCCCCAGCACCACACCGGCGGACATCACCCACCACGCCGCCAACGGCCTGGTCACCGCGACGATCAACGGCACCGACTGCGCCAGCGCCAGCGCCCCGGCCACCGCCACCGGCAGCCCGTAGTCGTTGGCCAGCACCACCGTGCCGGTCGACAGCAGCGTGATCGTCGCCGCCAGCGCCAGCAGGTACGGCAACGCCCGCACCCACGCCCGCTGCGCCCCCGCCAACAGCGGCACATGGCCCTCGGCGGGCGTCAGCAACGCCCGCCCGAGATCGCCGAGCTGATCGCCGACCCACTGGGCGGCCTCGTTCACCGGAGAAGGAACCTGGAGCTTCATCCCCGTCAGCCTAGGCGCCGCACCCCGCGGAACGGCTCGTACCCAGGGCCGGTCTTCCGGGTAGTACCGGGGTATGACACCGGGCCGGCACCCTACGGAAGCTGATCGGACCGGCTCTCGAAGCCGTGCCTGGCCCGCATCAGCGCTCGGGGGAGCTCCTCTTCGAACTCGTGCTGGCCGCTCACCGTCACCACGCTCGTCCATGGAGGCCGCGACCTGTCCAGCCGTGCGACCTGCTCCGACCGGTCCCCGTCCTGCGCCGTCCGACGGTCCACCAGGACCACGGTCGGGGCCTCCGGGGGGCCGGATGCCGTCGCTACCAGCTCCTCCTCGAACTCGTGCACGGTCGGCTCGAAGCCCAGCTGTCGTGCCACCCTGGCCGCGTGCTCGGCCAGCGTGCGGTCGGAGGTGGACGGGAAGGGAGCCCCGTGGTGGTCGCGGGCGATGACGGAGATCCGCACCGCCCTGGCGCGCGGGGTGGTGAAGGCGCTCGGCTGCGCGGTGAAGTCCACCGGCTGTGCCGTGGGAATGACGGTGTTCTCGGCCACCTCGACGATCCGCCGGGCCAGCCGGAAGACGGCCAGCTCGTAGGCCTTGCGGAAGTACCCGAGTTTCATCAGTGCGTACAGGCCCTCGTCCTCGTACTCACGGCCGAACACCCGGTGGTTGAACTGGAGTTGGCGGGCCACCTCGGGGAGCTGGCGGTCGCTCATCGGCACCCAGAGCACCGGCACGATGCCGCTGGTGCGCTCGGAGGTCTGCCGGGCCGGGAAGACCGGACGCTGGGTGAAGGAGTGCCACTCCTGGCCGCAGGCCAGGCTGGAGAAGTAGCGGGGCGAGTAGAGCGGCACGAACACCCGGCAGGTGGCCAGCTCCTGGGAGATCCGGCCGGCCCAGAGCTCGCCCTGGTGCATGGACTGGTCCATGAAGCCGACCGGGAGGCCGGAGCGGTAGCTGGTCAGGGCCAGGACCGCCTCGCAGAGGTCCTCGTAGAGCTGGCTGACCCAGTGGTTCGGGTCACCGGCGCCGTGGGTCCTGGCGCGTGGTACGTGGGCGTAGCTCAGGAAGAAGTAGGGGCGTTCGTGGTCGTCCTGCCGATGGCCGGAGAAGGAGGGCACGGGCGGCGGCGGAGCCATGGCGGGTGGCTCTGCGGGGGACGTGGATGTGGTCTCCGTGCTGGGGGCCGCGGGCGCGGTCGGCTCCAGGCGGCTCAGCAGGCGGCCACGGGCGAGCGCGAGTTCGCCCCGGCCCTCCGGGCCCGGGCTGTCGGTGGACATCCAGGCCGGGAAGTCGGGCGCGGCACCGGCCAGTTGTTCCAGCCGACCGGTGACCTCCCGTCGCAGGGCGCGCAGCTCGGCGGTGGGCACCAACTCGGCGAGCTGTTCCTTGGTCTCCGCAAGAAGGTCGAACTGACGGTGTTGGAAGGGCTGTTCGTCCCAGGCTCGGGTCGGATGCGGTACCGGCCGGAGCAGTCCGCCCAACAGTACCTCGGCCAGTTCCACACTGCCCGGGCCCGGCCGTCCGGTGGTGGCCGGGGCGGTCAGTCCGACCAGCCGCATCGCGGGCACGCTCAGTGGCGCCAGGTGGGCGATGTACGCCGCCAGTCGTCGGGCGGGCGGTGAGGCGGAGCGCAGGAATGTCTCCAATTCGCGCTCTGCCAGAACCGGTTGGGCCGTGGCCGCGGGTGTCGGTCCGTCCTCCCACAGTGTCAGCCGAGTCGTTCCCCCGGTGGCGACGAGTCCGGCCCATGGCTGCAAGGAGGAGGGGGAGAGCTCCAGGACCGGTAGCGGTACACGGGTGTCCACCCCGCTTCGGAGGCCCTGCGAGGCCCAGGGCGGCAACTGCCAAACGGAGTTGGGCACGCCCGCCCCGGAGCCGGACACCGGGTACGGGTCCCCGGCCACCCCGGAACCGGGCCACATCCGTCGGGGCAGGGTGTGCAGCACGGCGGTGGGGCCACGGCGGCCCCAGCCGTCCAACACCGCCCGCATCCGGCCGTCCCGCCAGGCGGCGCCGGCGCCGTCGGTGACCACCAGGACCAGGGTCCGGCCGGTGGTGTCGACGATGGTGGCGGGGGAGCGGTCCGGCCCGTCCGCGCCGAACGGGCGGGCCCGCAGGCGGACCGGGCCGGGGCCGCGGTTGCGCAGGCCGACCACGGTGACCTGCCGGAAGCCGCCCAACCGGCCGAGCAGTACGTCCAGTTCGGCGACCAACTTCCGCCAGATCAGCATCGGCACGCCGTCGTCCACCACCAGGACGCAGCGCAGCCAGGGCTCCCGGCCGGGCCGGAGCACGAGCTCCGGAAGACCGGTCTCGGCCCACCGGGTCGCGGTCGCGGACTCGTCCAGCTCCCCACCGCCCGGCACGGTCCGGCGGCGGTTCAGCGGGCGCAGTGCCCTCGCCAGGATGCGGGCATCCGGCAGGGCCCGGGGCTCCGGCAGCGAGGTCTCCCTGGTCCCGCTGCGTCCGGTGCCGGCTGCCACCCCCGTGAAGAGCCGACGGGCCGGGGGCCTGTCCCGGCCCGGCCCGGTGGTGCTCTCGGAGGAGGGGTCGGCGCCGTCCTTCGCCGTGCCGTCGTCCGGCCCGGTGACGGCGCGGTCCCCGGTCGGAGAGTGGCGGCTCAGGGGGAGGTCGACGCCCGGAGGCAGGGCGCGTGCCAGCCACAGGACGTCCAGCAGTTCGTACAGGTCGAGGTCGGCCCCGGAGGCGCGGAGCACCTCGCGGGCCCGGTCCAGTTCCGCGCTCAGGTTTCTCGCCCCCTCCCGCCGTCGGTGCCCCGGCGGATCAAACCGTGCCGCCCAGGTTGTGCAGGACCGACTCCAGCAGCCGGTGCGCGTCCAGGTCCACCCCACCCTTGCGGAGGAAGACCGCGTTCAGCAGTTGGTCGGTGGCCAACTCCCGGTGCGTGCGCCGCTCCAGGAACTCGGCCAGCACGTCCTCCGCCCCCGCCATCGCCCCGACGCCCAGATGGGCCTCGACGATCTCGCGCAGGGCCGCCGCGTCGGGGTCCGGCAGTTCGAGCCGGAGGCAGCGGCGCAGGAAGGCGGGCGGGAAGTCCCGCTCGCCGTTGCTGGTGATCACCACGACCGGGAACTCGGTGCAGTGCACCTGGCCCCGGGTCACCGGCACGGTCGCCCGGCCCGGATCGGCGGTCAGCACCCGGACCTCGGACTGGTCCTCGGGCAGCCGGGCCAGCTCCGGGATCTCGAAGCTGCCCTCCTCGAAGACCGTCAGCAGGTCGTTGGGCAGGTCGACGTCGCCCTTGTCCAGCTCGTCCACCAGCAGCACCCGGGGACGCCCGGCCGCGACCAGCGCGGTGCCGACCGGCCCGAGCCGCAGGAACGCGCCGATGTCCGGCTCGGACCGGGCCCGGCCGGTCTCCCGGGCCAGGGTGGCCTCCCGCAGCCGGCCGATGGCGTCGTACCGGTAGAGCGCCTCGGGCAGGTTGGAGCGGCTGTTGACCGGCCAGTGCAGCACCTGACCCAGGCTCAGCTCGTGGGCCAGGGCGTGCGCCAGGGAGGTCTTCCCGGTGCCGGGGCGGCCGGTGACCAGCAGCGGACGGCGCAGCTGCAACGCGGCGTTGACCACGTCCACGTGCGCCGGGTCGATCCGGTACGGGCGCGGCCCGCCGCCCGCGGCGGCCGGGCCGCCGAGCCGGCGCCAGGGCGGTACCGGCGGTAGGGCGGGGGAGCGCGGACGCCCGTCCCCGCGGAAGATCCTCCAGGTGTCGGCCGCGTCCTCGTCGGGGGCGGGGTCGGCCGCGTCGGCGGGGTCGGCCGGCTCGGGCGGTCCAGCGTTCACGGTCTCTCCTCCGGGTCGGTCAGGGCGAGGGTCTGCGGCAGTGGCCTGGTCGGGTCCTCGCGGGCCAGCACCGGGCGCAGCGGGAAGCGTTCCGCGTACCCGAAGGCACCGGCCCGGTAGCTCCGGACCCGTTCGGGGAGCGAGTGTTCGGGGCCGCCGGGGTCGATCGGCGCGAAGTGCCCGGCCGGCAGCGACCCGTCGGCGACGCGGTCCCAGATCACCACCGGCACCCCCATCCGCAGGCACTTCACCGCGAGCAGCACCCGGCGCTCCCGGTCCGGTCCGCCCAGGACCACGCAGCTGGCCGCCCGGTGGCTGAGCAGTGCGCTGGCCACCTGCCGGGGCTCCTGGTGCTCGCCGTCCAGGTGCAGCGGCGGGCTGACCGTCCGCCAACGCCACCGGAAGGCCAGGGCCTTGGCCCGCTCGCGGCTGCGGACCGGGTCGAGGTCCAGCGCCAGCCGGACCACCACCGGGTGGACGGTGCCCAGCGGGCGCGGCTCGTCCCCGTCGGCCAGCTCCTCCGGGTGGGCGGTGTCCCACTCCTCGACCGCCAGCCCGAGCTCCTCCTTGTCCAGCACGAACTCGACGGTCGGGTACGGGTCTTCGCCCCCGTCCTCCCACTCCGCCATCACCGCACGGAGGTCCCGGGCCACCTCCTCCGGAGTGCCCGGGCGCCCGCCCGGACCGTCCACCGGGTGCAGCTCCCCGTCGCCGTGGTCCGCCCAGAGCGCGCAGCGGAACCGTCCGGCACCGGAGTGCTGGTACCTGGTCAGCCGGACCACCAACCGGGGCGTGCCGCGCTCAGTACCTTCCTCGGCCGCGGCGCCCGGCCAGTCCCCGGCGTCCGCACGGTAGTCCCGCAGCGCATCGAGGGAGACGCCGAGACGGTCAGCGGTGTTCTCGTTCCAGGTGTGGAGCCGGCGGGCCAGGGCGGTCTCGCCCCGGGTGCCGAGTGCGGCGGCCACGTACTCCACGAAGCGCAGCAGCTTCCCGGGCCGATAGGTCTCCAGGTGCCGGACCAGGGCAGCCGTCCGGCTGCCGCACCCCTCCGGCACGGGGCCGGTGAGCAGTGCGGGCGGGAGGTCCACCCAGGGCAGCGCGGCGGCCACCAGTCTGGCCAATGAGGGCAGCCCGGGGGCGGGCGGCTCCAGGGCCTTCTCCAGCATGGCCACCAGTCGGCCGTACTGCTCCGGTGACAGCAGGCCGGGTACCGCCAACTCGTGTCCCAGGCCCAGTAGCCGGGACGCCTGGTCGGGGCGGCTGTGGCGGCGGTACTCCGCCAGGGCGGCCAGCGCACGCGGTTCGGTGAGCAGCAGGGCCGCCATCCGTTCGACGGACGGTGCGGTGCCGGCCGGGCCCTGGCCGAGCTCGAACAGCGCGGCCAGGTGGGCGGCGCCGTCGGCCCGTTCGGTGGTTCCGGGGAACAATTCGCCCAGGAGGTCCGAGAGTTCCGGGAGACCGTCCTGGAGTGCAGCGGCCGGCGCCGGGTGAGCGGGCAGCAGCAGCGCGACGGCCCGGGCGGGGCCGAGGGCCCGCTCCAGCTCGCCCCTGACGGTCTGCCAGGAGAGCACCAGACTGCGGTCACCGAAGCCGCCGGTACCGCGCAGCTGCCCCGCCACCAGCCCGACCACGGCCTGGTCCGCCGCCGACCAGAGCGGCCCGCCGCTGTACCCGGGGCCGATGGCCGGCCCGGAGGCCGCCGCGTCCACGTAGCTGCGGTCCGGTTCGCAGACCTGGACGGTGGTCGAGGTCGCCGAGACCGCCTGGCCGGTGCCGTACCAGGCACGGAGCTGCTGACCCACCGTCATCGCGGCCCAGGACTGCGGGAAGGCGTCCGGGGGCGGGTCCGCGTCCAGCCGCAGCACCGCCAGGTCGCCCAGCCACTCCACGGCACCCTCGGGCGCGGGGCCGCCGTCGGCCGCGCGGGGAGCGAGCCAGGCCTCGACACGGGCACTCCCGGGCGGGGCCGCGGCCGCGGCCCCTGCGCGGAAGGCGACCCGCAGCGCCGCCGTCGCGGTGGGGTCGGAGACCTCGAACAGGCCCCTTCCCAGCGCGGCGTTCACCACGTGGGCACAGGTCAGCAGCAGCCGGCCGTGCAGGTACACCCCACCGCCCACCGGCTGCCCGTCGGGGCCCATCACCGACACGAACGCCGCACGGATTCCCGTCTCGGCCGCATCGGATCCGTCGAACCACCCCACGCCCGGTCAGCCGGCCGCGCCGGGCTCCGCAGCTGCAGCACGCGGCGCGAGCTGCCAGGTCGCCGAGACCGTCAGGCTCGCCTCCGCACTACCGCCCACCACGCCCAGCTTCAGGTCCGCCCCGAGCTGTACCCCGAACTCCACCGACACCTCGTGCGGCCGGCTCGGCACCGACGCCACCGTGTCGTGCACCTGCTGCAGCAGCGGCACCAGCGGACTCAACGCCGTCCGCAGCGCCCCCTCCCCGAGCGCGGTCAGCCGCTCGCCCAGCTCCTCCGCCCGCCGCCCCACGGGCGTCCCACCACCCAGGCCGGGCGGCAGGTTGGCGGGGGCGGGCTCGGCTGGCGCGGCGGACGTGACCGGGAAGGTCCGCAACAGCACGGCTGAACCATCGTCAAAGGTGAACTCGAGATAGTCGGACACGCAGACGATTGTGCCGACGCGACCCCACCGCCGGAGCGGATTCCACCGAACTGGGTCAGCCGAACTGCCCGGCCTTCACGGCTCGGACGAAGGCGGAGAACGAAACGGCGGGAAACAGCAGGGCGGGCCCGTCGGGGTCCTTGGAGTCCCGGACGGGGACGAGCCCGGGGACGTGGTCGGCCACCTCGACGCACTCGCCGCCCTGTCCGCTGTACGAGCTCTTGCGCCAGACGAGGTGATCCGGGTTAGCGCGCATGTTCCATGTCCTCTCGTACCTCGCGGATGAGGGCCAGCGAGTCCGTCCGCGACAGTGCCTCGATCTGGAGCCGAGCATAGAGCCGCTCCCACTTGGCAACGGTGGATTTCTCCCGTTCCAGGTACCCGCGTTGGAAAGTCTCGGTATAGCCGAGTACGGTGCGGTCCGGCATCGTGAGAAGCCACAGCGTGTCACTGAGCGGCCGTCGTTCCGCGAGCCGGTGCGGCGCGATCTGGAGCACCAAGTCGGGCCGTTCCGCCAGCCGTTCGAGGTGTGCGAGCTGCTGGGTCATCACGGTGGGGCCGCCGATCGGGCGGTGCAGGCAGCTCTCGTCCAGGACGGCGTAGACGAGCGGGCCGTCCTTCCGGGTGAGCAGGGTCTGCCGGGCGAGCAGGAAGCCGATCCGTTCCTCGGCCTGTTCCCGCGTGACGTCGCCCCACCCGACCGGGGCGAGGCCGTAGGCGTTGGCGTAACCCTCGGTCTGGAGCAGCCCCGGGATGACGCCGAGTTCGAAGACCCGGATCTCCGCGGCCTTCGCCTCCTCGCGCGCGTACTCCGGGAAGCCCTCGATCAGCATCGAGTGCTGGAGCTGCCACCACATCAACTCCAGCGTCCCGCCGGTCTCCAGGACCTCGTCCGCCTTCGGGGCGAACCACGGCGGGGGCTGCCGCTCCGCGCGCTCGATGTACGAGACGTACGAGTCGGAGCAGCTGAGCCTGCGTCCCAGGTCGGCCTGCGACAGGCCCCTCGCCTTCCGGCTGCGCCGTAGCTGCATGCCGAACGCGGCCAAGGGCGACGCCGACGGGTCCAGGTCGCGGAGATTCATCAACAGCCCCCACTGTCCAGTTGAAATCCTTCCGAGCGTAGCCGGCGGACCGCCATCGTGGAGGCCGAACGACCACACAGAGGAGTCATCCCGTGACCAAGCGCAGCAGGGCCGACGGCCGCCCACAGGTCGGCGAACTGGTGACCGACACCAGGTCGGGGCGGGTGGGGGAGTACCGGGACACCCTCGGGAAGGCGGCCTACCTCCGCCCCGTGGGTGGCGGTTGCGAGTGGGAGACCGATCCGGACTGCCTCGTGGCCGTTCCGGACACCGAGGAGGAAGCCGGTTGAATTCCCGTCAGCAGCGCGAACGCGCCCGCCGTGAGGAGGCCCTCGCCGAGGTGGCGGCGGTCGCGGTCCGCAAGGCCGAGCTCAGGAGCCGACTCGTCGCCGTCAACCACGAGTTACGCCTCGCGGCCCGCGCCGCCTACGCCACCGGAGCGTTCTGGCACGAGATCGCCGAACGGGCCGGCGTCTCCACCGAGACGGCCCGCTTCTACCGCTACGACCACGTCGACGGCGTCCGCCGCGTACCCGTCGAGCCGCTGCCGCCCCGGGTCTTCCGGGAGCGCGGCGACTGACGCCCGGTCAGCGGTGGTAGTACGGCTCGACCGCCGCCCGGACCTCCTCCCACAGGGCGGGGCCGTCCTGCGGGACGGGCTGCCGTCCGCTGCCGGGGCGGATGGTGAGGAGCTGCTCGCCGGAGAGGGCGAAGACGACCCGCCGCAGGCCGGCCACCTGGATGGCGGCCGCGCACATGCCGCACGGTTCGCAGCTGGTGTACATCGTCGTCGCAGCCGCCGCCTCCGGCGTCAACTCCCGTGCGGCCCAACGGGCCAGCTTGAGCTCGGGGTGGGCGGTGATGTCCCGGTCCGTCAGCGTGGTGTTCCGCTCCTCGGCCAGCACCACGCCCTCCGGCGAGGCCAGCAGGGAGCCGAACGGCGGGTTCCCGCCGTCGGAGGCCTCGGCGGCGAGGGCGATCGCGCGGCGCAGCAGGGGGAGGTCATCGGGGGTGGTCACGGGTTCTCCTCTCGGGGGAGCAGATGGGCGGCCACGGTGGCCAGGTCGCGCCAGGCGCTCTCGGGGGAGAGGGTCTCCGCCGGGTCGCCCCCGTAGGTGTCGAGGAGGACGGACTCGCAGCCCAGCAGCCGGAGTTGGGTGAGATCGTCGAGCACCTGGTCGAGGCTGCCGACCCCGGCCAGGCGCTCCGGGGCCGGGTCGGGGGCGGTAGTGATCTTCAGCTTGATCCGAGGTGCCAGCGCGGGCCGCGGCCGGTCCTGTTCGGCGGCCGTGGCCGCCAGCCGGCCGGCGGCCTCGCGCAGCCACGGCAGGGTGCAGCGCATCGGATGCCAGGCGTCGCCGTACCGCACCGCCCGCCGCGTCCCCGCCTCGCTGTTGCCGCCGACCCACAGGGGGACGTCCGGTGCCTCGGAGCGCAACACCCGCAGGACCTCGTCCGTCAGCCGCCCCCTCCGCTCGAACGGGACGCCCAGCGCCTCGAACTCCTGCCGGGCCCAGCCCACCCCCACCCCCAGCACCAGCCGCCCGCCGCTCAGGTCGCGCAGATTCGTGGCCATCCGGGCGGTGAGCAGCGGGTGCCGGTACGGGGCGACCAGCACGGTCGTGCCCAACCGCACCCGGCCGGTCAGTCCGGCCAGCCAGGAGAGGGTGGTGAAGGGTTCGTAGAAGGGGTCGGGGTAGCGCTCGGCCACGTCGGGGGTGACGGCGACGTGGTCGGAGACCATCAGCAGGTCGAAGCCGAGGTCCTCCACGGTCGAGGCCCAGGCGCGGAGCATGCCCGGGTCGGTGCCCGGGCCGAAGTTGGGGACGTTCACACCGATCTTCACGCCGTCAAAACTACGCAGTCCGGACGGTCCGTCAGAAGGGCTTCCTCCCGGCATGATCGCCGATCGGCCGGGGATTCCCCGGTAGATTCACCGGATGACCGAGATCCTCGACCCGACCGACTGGGCGATCCTCACCGAGCTCCAGCGGGACGGCCGGATCGCCTTCACCGAGCTGGCCCGGCGGGTGAACCTGAGCGCCTCGGCGACCACCGAGCGGGTGCGGAGGCTGGAGGCGTCCGGGGTGGTGACCGGCTACCGGGCCGAGGTGGACCTGGCGCGCGCGGGGTACCCGGTGCCGGCCGTGGTGCGGCTCAAGTACCCGGGACCGGGGAGCCGGCACGAGCCGCTGCGGCGCCTGCTGGCGGAGCGTCCGGAGATCCTGGAGTGCCTGCGCACCACCGGCGACGACTGCTACGTCCTCAAGGTCGCGGCCACCTCCACGGCCCACCTGGAGGAGCTGGTGGACGAGCTGGCCCGGCTCGGCAGCACCACCACCAGCCTGGTGCTCAGCCACCCCCTCCCGCTCCGTGGCCCGGCGGCGCCGAACCCGGCGGCGCCGAGCGCGGCCGCACCTCGCCCGGCTCCACCGCGCACGGAGGCGGCCACCCGCGCCACCGCCCGCTGAGGGGCGCGCGACCGGCGGTGACGCGCCGTCAGTGAGGGTCAGCGCCAGTCGCCGGCCAGGGCCGGGCCGAGCTGGTCGAAGTGGGACTCGATGACGGCGATCATGCCCTCGGGGCCGGGCCCGGACTCGCCCCCGCTCCAGGCCAGATGGGCGCTGCGCAGCACCCCGCCGAAGACGGCGGCGAGCACCCGCGGCCGCAGGTCGACGGCGGGGTCGAGGCCCTCGCGGGTGGCGATCAGCTGGGCCACCAGCCGCTCCTGGTCGGTGATCCGACGCAGGTGGGCGGCGAGCAGCGTCGGGGTCTCCTCGATCAGCTGGATGAGTTCGAGGGCGGCGGTGATGCCCTGGTCGCCGTCGGAGGTGGAGAGGTCGCGCCAGGTCAGGACGATCGAACTGCGCAGCGCCTGAAGGGGGTTCTCCTCGGCGGGGCGGGCCCTGAGGGTCGTGATGAAGTGGTCCTCGGCGTCGGCCAGGACGGCGAGGGCGACCTCCTCCTTGTTGGCGAAGTAGCGGAAGAAGGTGCGCTGCGAGACGTCCACCGCGGTGGCGATCTCGTCGATGGTGGTGCGGGCGTAGCCGTGCTCCAGGAAGAGCCGGTGGGCGGCGGAGACCAGGGCGTCCCGGGTGCGCTGCTTCTTCCGCTCGCGCAGGCCGAGGATCCGGCAACCGTCCGTGGCGGTGGCGGGCGAGGTGGGCTGCACGGCCATGCGGCGGGGCCTCCGGGACTGGTGGATCGGTGCTGACAACGATAGCGCGCTGACAAATGGCAGCTCCCTGCACAAGTCAGGCATCAGCACAAGGCAGTGTTTGCCGAATGTCAGAGGCTGACATAATCTCGCACGGCGGTGACGCCCGCCAGGCCGGACGACTCGTGGGGACGGGTGGGCCGGGGCGTCACCGCCATCGGCAGAGTCATCCCGCAGCGAGCCCGGAGGGTCCGTCAGACATGAGCCAGTCCCTGACCAAGAGCGCCGAGGCGGCCGGTCCGTCCCGGCCGAGCAGCGCCCCGGGCGGTGGTGGCGGCCTCGCCCGCTTCCAGGGCCATCCCTGGCTGACCCTGCTCACCGTCGCCGTCGGCGTGATGATGGTGGCCCTCGACGGCACCGTGGTGGCGATCGCCAACCCGGCCATCCAGACCGACCTGGGGGCCTCGCCGGCCGACATCCAGTGGGTGACCAGCGGCTACCTGCTGGCGCTCGCGGTCTTCCTGATCACCGCCGGCAAGATCGGTGACCGGTTCGGCCACAAGGGCACCTTCCTGGTCGGCGCGGCCGGCTTCGCGGTCACCTCGGCCGCCATCGGCTTCGCCACCAACATCCAACTGGTCATCGCCTTCCGGGTGTTGCAGGGCCTGTTCGGCGCGCTGCTCCAGCCGGCCGCGCTCGGCCTGCTGCGCGGCGCCTTCCCGGCCGAGAAGCTCAACATGGCGATCGGCATCTGGGCCGGCGTCATCGGCGCCTCCACCGCGGCCGGCCCGATCGTCGGCGGCCTGCTGGTCGAGCACGTGAGCTGGCAGTCGGTGTTCTGGATCAACGTGCCGGTCGGCATCGCGGCCGTCCTGCTCGGCCTGCTGATCCTGCGTGACGTCCGCTCCGAGAACGCGGTGAAGTCCTTCGACCTGCCCGGCATCGCCCTGCTCTCGGTGGCCATGTTCGCCCTGGTCTGGGGCATCATCAAGGCCCCGAGCTGGGGCTGGGGCGACGTCTCCACCCTGCTCTTCCTCGGCGGCGCGGTGCTCGCCCTGGTGCTCTTCGCGCTCTGGCAGACCCGGGCGAAGGAGCCGCTGATCCCGCTCAGCCTGTTCCGTTCGGTGCCGCTCTCGGCCGGTGTGCTGCTGATGGTCCTGATGGCCTTCGCCTTCTTCGGCGCCATCTTCTTCGTGACCTTCTACCTCCAGAACGTCCACGGGATGGCCCCGGTCGACGCGGGGGTCCACCTGCTGCCGATGACCGGCATGATGATCATCGGTGCTCCGGCGGCCGGTGCCGCGATCGGCAAGGTCGGCCCGCGGATCCCGATCGTGGTCGGCATGACGCTCACCACCGTGGCCATGTACGGGATGTCCACCCTCACCACCGACTCGGGCAACGGCGTGATGTCGCTCTGGTTCGTGCTGATGGGCCTGGGCATCAGCCCCGTCATGGTCGGTGCCACCGAGGTGATCGTCGGCAACGCCCCGCTGGAGCTCTCCGGCGTCGCGGGCGGACTCCAGCAGGCCGCCATGCAGGTCGGCGGCAGCCTGGGCACCGCCGTGCTCGGCGCGGTGATGGCCGCGAAGGTCACCGACGTGCTGCCGGGCAACTGGGCGAAGGCGGGCCTGCCGCCGCTCGGCCCCGAGCAGCAGGCCGGCCTCGACCAGGCCGCCCAGCTCGGCATCGTCCCGCCGTCCCCGGCCGGCACCCCGGACCAGGTGGTCCAGGGCATGGCCAGCGCCGTCCACGAGTCCTTCGTCAGCGGCATGTCGCTGGCCTTCGCCGCCGCCGCGGCGGTCGCCTTCGCGGCGGCCCTGCTCGGCCTGCTCACCAAGAAGGGCGCGAACGACGCCGGTCCGGCCGTGCACATCTGACGCACGGTCGTCCGACCCACGGTCAGGGGGGAACGGAGCCGCTCCCGTTCCCCCCTCCGCTGCCCGATCGGGCGACGCGGCCTTCCCGTCCGGCTGCCCCCGACCGCGTTGGTCGGGGGTCCGGGCGGACGCGACCCTGTCCGTGAGGGTCTGCGGACACGGGAGGGCGGATGCCGACACCAGCGCCCCGTGGCCCCGGGGCCGCCGACCCCGAGCGGTCACCCGCCCGTAGACCGCTCGCCCAGGCGCCCGCCGCCGCCCCGCCGACCCCCGTGCCCGGTGGAGCCCCGGCCGGGCCGCACGCGCTGCTCGCCCTGCAGAAGGCCGCCGGAAACCGCGCAGCCGCAGCCTGGCTGAGCGCCCGGCCCGCTGCCGCCACCACCACCCCTGCGGTCCCTCTCGCTCCGGTGGCCCGGGCCGAGCCACTGTCCCGGGCCGAGCCACTGTCCCTGGCCGAGCCACTGTCCTGGGCCCGGGTACCGGTCCAACGCGCCGAGGACGAGGGCGGGTTGCTCGCCTCCGCCCGTCGCCGCGTCGCGGGCGTGGTCGACCGGCTGCGGTCCGGGTGGAGCGCGCTGAGCGCCACGGCCGGCGAGGCCTTCACCGCCGTGCGCGCCCGCGCGGGCACGGCCGGGGAGACGCTCGCCGCCGCCGGCGCGGCCCTGGCCGGGGGTCTCGACACGGCTTGGGACAGCGGGCGCGGCGCACTCGCCGAGCTGGCGGCCGCCGTCCGCCGGCGGATCGGACAGCTGGTCGGTGGCGTGCACACCGCCGCCGCCCGTCTGCGGGGCTCCGTCCTGGAGCTGGATCCGGACGGCACCCAGGCCGCCTGGGGCGCCGTCGCCACCGCCGCGGAGACGGCCGGGCAGGGGGCCCGGGACGCCGGGCAGGCGGCGACCGGGCGGATCGCCGGGGTCTGGGCCGGGCTGCGCGGCCGCTTCGAGGCGGGCCTCGCCGCGGCGGGCGGCCGGGCCGGTGCGCTGGTGGGTGAGGTGCGCGGCGCGGCCGGTGCGGTGCTCGGGCGGCTCACCGGGACGTGGCAGGACCTGACCCGCACGGCGGAGGGGCTGACCGGTGGCGGCGGAGGCCTGCTCGGGGGCGTCGTCGGCCGGGTGCTCTCGGCCGGGCAGGGCCTGTGGAACGGACTGGCCGGCCGGTGGGACGAACTCCGGTCCAGGGCAGGCGGTCTGGCCGAGGCGGTGACCGCCCGCGCCGAGGCGGCCTGGAACGGGGCCCGCCGCCTGGCGGTCTCGGCGTACGAGGGGGTCCGGGGCGCCTGGGACGGGGCGCGGACGGCGGCCGTCCACGGCATCGACCTGCTCGGCGGCGGCGTCCGCTCGCTGACCCGTCGGATCCGGGGGTTCCCGATCGGCGGCCTGGTAGGCGGCCTGCGCCGGTACGCCGCCCCGCTCGCGTCCGTCCGGGAGGCGGTCGCCGATCCCACCGCGACGGTGGAGCCGTACGCCGACCGGCTGGCCGGCACCGTGGGCCAGGGCATGCCCGCCGCCGCCGAGCGGGCGGCGGCCGAGCACCTGGCACAGGCACCGCAGCAGTCACGGGAGCAGGTGCAGGCCGCTGACGGTCCGTCGGCCGGTCCCGGGCCGGCCGTACAGCGGCAGGCCGCCGCCGGCGCGCACGGTGACCCGCGGAGCACCACCGGGCTCGCCGAGGTCTGGGCCGGTCTGCGCGCGGCCTGGGCCGAGAAGTGGGCCCAACTCGACCTGCGCCGCCTGGCGTTGGACACGCTGATCGGCATCGTATGGCCCTGGCCGAAGATCGGCGAGGAGCTCACCGGGATCGGCGGCGACGTCCGGACGGCGGTGTCCTCGCTGTTCGCCCCCCGGAACCTCCTGGCCGATCCGCTCGGCGCGCTGCACGACCTGTGGACCGACCAGAACCACCTGCTGGACGTCCCGCTCGCCCTGTGGCGGCGGTTGAACAACATCGCGCTGCTCCTGATGGGCCCGGTGACCATCGCGCTCACCGTGGTCGGAGCCTGCGGCGGCTCGGTGGCCGGCACGGTACTGGGGGCGATCGGAGGCGCGTTGGCGGGGCTCGGCATCGGTGCCGCCCCCGGCGCCGCAGGGGGCTTCGGGGTGGGCGGTGCGGCGGGTGCCGGGATCGGGTTCGGTGTGGCGATCGGCCTCGGGGAGGCCTTCCTGGCCTCCTTCGCGGCCGGTGAGGCGGTCGCCCTCGTCAAGGCCCTGGGCGATCTGCTGACCACGCGTCAGACCCGTGCGGAGAAGCTCCGGGACTTCGGCGCCATGGCGGACAGCTCGCTGGCGCTGGGCATCACGCTGGTCCTGGTGGCGGTCGGCTGGCTCGGCGGCCGGCTGGCCTCGGCGGCCGCCGGAGTGCTCCGCCGGCTGGTGCCCGACTCGGTGGCCGAGGTGCTCGACCGCTTCGCCCGGGGAGTCCGCCGGGCCCGGGAGGGTGAGCCGGTACCGGAGCCGGACGACAACCGCACGGTGCCCGCCGAAGTGCCCGGCAAGGCAAGGCTGTTGGCGGACATCGCCGGGTCCCGCACCATCGCGGCCCGGATCCGCGCCCTGCTCGCCGACGTCCGACGGCCGGGCGCACGACCGGGCCTGGAAGCCAGGCTGAGAGCGCTGGAGGAGACCCTGGAGCGGCTGAACGGGGCGGCCGAGCGGACCGCCGACCCTGCCGAGGTGCTCCGGCTGAAGGCCGAACGGGACGTGGCGCAGGGGGAGTTGCAGCGGCTGAACGCGGACGTCCGGGCGGCCGTGCCCCGGTTCCCCTCCTCCTGGGCGGAGTTCGACGACCGCTTCCACGAGGGGTTCGAGGCCGAGCTGCGCAGGTTCCGGGGCACCGAGGACCTGGAGCCGAACCCCGGTCTGCGGGGCGGTGAGGGCCAACTCTTCCTGGGCGCCGAGCGGTTCCAGGCCCTCAAGCGCTGGTTCCGGGTCAGGCTCGGCGACATGGCCGATTCCGTCCGGCTGCTCCGCGGGGCCCGGGCCGGCGTCGAGGCCGACCCCCGGCTGCGCGCGGTGCTGGAGGTGGTCGAGGTGACCCGGGTCGCCGACGACTGGGTGCTGCGCGGCTTCGACCCGGACTCGGTACCGCTGCGCAACGCCCTGGCCGACCCCGAGGTGGCCGCCGCCCGGCGGCAGGCCATCGCGGCCCTGGAGGGGGCCACCGACCCGACCATGCGCCTGCTCGCCGACAAGCTGCGCGACAACTCCGCCAACCTCCACTGGTCCCCCAACAGTGGCAGGATCCTGGTCATCGACATGCAGTGAGAGCCTGGCCCAAGGACGGGACGATGCGCACCTTCTCCGAACTGAGCGACGCCCTCGGCCTGCGGAAGTTCCTGTTCAGCCCGCTCGGGACGCTCTACTTCGTGCCGTCCGCGCCCGGCTCCCCGCGCGTCATGGTGCGCCGCTTCGACGGACTGCTCCCGCCCGCCCTGGCCGCCCCCTACGCCGGGCTGATCACCGCCTGCGCGGACTGGGTGGCCGCCCGCCCGTCGGTGGCCGCCGACGTCCGGGTGCTCCTCCCGCTCGAGGTGGGCACCGACTTCGTCGCCCGGCCGCACCCGGTCTACCACGTGTCCACCGACAGCTACGACCCGGCGAGCCCGCCGGCCGAACTCACGGCCATGCACCGGACGGTGGCGGCCGCGCTGGCCGCGCCCGCCACCGGGGAGCGGGACGGAGTGGTCACCCGGGTGCTGGCCCGCAGCCTGCTGGAGCCGACCGGTCGGACGTACTACGACGAGCGCGAGCGCCGCTTCGTGGTGGTCGAGCCGAAGATCGAGCCGTCCGACCTCGGCGTCCCGGCCGGCTGAGGCACCGTCAGGCACCCGTCCGGTGCCGTCAGGTGCCGTCGGGCGCCCCGCACGGTGCCTCCTCCGGCCTCCTCCGGCCTCAGCGCGGCAGGCCGCGCAGCACCGGGACGGACGGGTCGTACAGCCCGTAGCCGATCAGGGTCCGGCTCGCCGTCCCGCCGAGCCAGGCCGTGGCGGAGCTCTGCCCGGTCGGCAGGACCTGCCGCGAGCGCACCGACCCGTTCTGCGGGTCGATCCGCAGCAGCTGGTTGTCGTACCCGTAGTCGGTCAGCGCCAGCACCCCGTCCGTCCCGGCCGCCAGGCCATACGCCCCGCTGCCCGCGTCGACCAGCCAGCGCTGTGCGCCGTCGGCCAGCGAGAAGGCGGCGACCGCCTCGCCGAGGCCCCGGACCTTGACGGCGGCGACCAGCTGATCGCCCGTCACCACCGCCCGCAGGCCCGGTGCGCTGATGGACTGGTTGTTGGGCTCCAGGACCAGGCGCAGGTCCGGTCCGGCCCCGTCCTTGACCACGGCCCGCACCGCACCCTTCTCGCTGAGGGAGAGCACGCCGTGCACCCCGGCGCCGTCCTGCTCCTGGACCCGGACCACCGGCGGCTGGACGCTCAGCAGCTGCAGCGCGGTGAGGCGGGTCTCGGTGCCCAGCGAGGTCCGCCACGCCTCCTTGCCGTCGGCCGCGCCGAGCATCCGCAGCGCGGCGGTGCCCTGCGGGTAGGTGCCCGGGCAGTACTCGACCAGCGCGACCTTCGCCCCGGTGGCGGCCACCGCCAGGTTGTCGCAGTTCTTGGCGGCCGGGCCGCTCCACAGCTCGGTGCCGTCGGAGGCCTTCACGGCGCGCAGCCGCTCCTCCTCGGCGATCAGCACCGTGCCGCCGGTGACGGCCAGTTGGTGCCCGCGCCGCTCGCGGTCCACCGCGTCGGTGATCTTGACGACCCGCTCGCCCCAGGCCCAGGTGCCGGAGCCCAGGTCCACCGCCCGGACGCTCTCGCACTCGCCCAGCGAGCGGCTCAGCGCGACCGCCGCCACCGTCCCGGCCGGGTCGGTGCCCGCGGCGCAGACCGTCTCCCGGGCGGGCGTGGCCAGGGTCCAGAGCGGGGTGCCGTCGCCGGCCCGGTAGGCGGTCAGCCCGTCCTCGCGGACCCGGACCACCGTCTCGCCCTGCTGCCAGATCGCCACCGCCTTGCCCCCGCCGGTCGGGTCGGAGGCGGTCCAGGCCGGCCGCAGCTCCGGGCTGGCCGGGTCGCCCGGCGGGGGCGGGGTGAGCATCCACCCGGCGATGAAGTACGCCGGGACGACGCCCAGCACGGCGCAGACCGCCGCCACCAACCAACCCTTGGGCCCGTCCCCGTGCAGGCCGCGGGCCAGCGTCACGACCAGGGCGACCAGGGTCATCACGACCATCAGCCACCCCAGCCCGAGCACCCACCCGATCCCCTCGGTCCAGGGCTCGGCGGCGCTGCCCCGCCAGAAGTAGACCGTGGCCATCGCGGTGCAGCAGCCGGTCAGCCCGGCCCAGTACAGCGTGACGTCGTGTGCGGATACGTATCTCGGCAAGGCGGGTCCCCCGTGCGTACGTGCGAAATTCAGCGCACTCTACCGGGGGCGTCCGCCCGCGTCCGACGCCCCGTCAGGATTCGTATGACCGGTGCAATAATCTGCCCGCGTGAGTGACCAGAGAAGAAGTGTTCGATCCCCGGGGGCGCGGCGCCGTCGGGGTGCGGCGGCCACGGGGCGCGCGGCGGCCCTGTTCGGCCGGTGGTGGGTGTTCGGTCCCCTGGTGGGTCTGGCCGCGACCGCGGCGATGGTCTTCCGGATCTTCCACGGCGGGCCGATCGGGATGGCCGACAACGGCGACGGGCCGTACCGGATGTGCGCCGTCGACACCAGCGTGCACCTGGACGAGGGCTCCTGGTGGTGGTTCAAGTGGGCCAACTTCCGCTACGACCAGGCCAAGCCGGAGGCCTGCACGCCGGAGAACACCTACCCGGGCAGCGGCAAGCTGATGCCCATGCTGGCCCGTCCGCTCAGCCACCTGCTGGGCTACCCGGGGGAGATCGACCTGAGGGCCCAGGCGCTGCTCTGGTGCGCCCTGGTCGGCCTGGCCTTCGCGGTCTTCGCGGTGGCGCTGCGCGGTCGCCTGGTGCTGCGCCTGCTGGTCTGCGCGGCCCTGTTCCTGGTGGTCGGCGACTCGGTGGTGGCGGGCTACGCGGCCACGCCGTACAGCGAGCTGGCCGGGCTGACGGGGCTGCTGTTCGCCACGGCCGGAGCCGTCCACCTCGGCGGTTCGGGTCGGGCCCGGCTGCTGGGGCTGCTGGTCTTCACCGCCGGATCGGTCGTCCTGGTGGCCTCCAAGATGCAGGCGCTGACCATGGCCGTGCCCTTGCTGGCCCTGCTGCTGTTCTGCAAGGTACCGGTGGCCCGCCTGACCGGCCGGTTCTCGGCCCGGGTGCTCCCGCTGGCCGCGGCCCTGCTGATCGGCGCGGCCGGTACGCACACGCTGATGTACCAGATGGAGGCGTTCAAGGAGATCAACCGCACCGAGGTGATCTTCGTCGGCATCATGGGCAAGAGCCCCGATCCGGCCAAGGACGCGGTCGAGCTGGGCCTGCCGGCCGACTTCGGCCAGTACGCCGGCCTGAACTGGTGGGGGGAGAAGGCGGCCCAGAAGGACCCGCGCTGGCCCGAGGTCCGGGACCGCATCACCTACGCCAACATCGCCGGCTACCTGGCCGAGCACCCGGGCGTCGCCCTGCGGATCGCCCGCGGCGGCCTGGACGACTTCGCCGCCGCCCGTCCGGACAACCTCGGCTCCTACCCCGTGTCGGCCGGGAAGCCGGCCGGGGCCCAGGAGCACCGCCTGGCCCTCTACACCGGCTTCCTCCGCACCCTCGGGGGCGGCTGGGTGCTCGGCCTGCAGGCAGCGCTCGCGCTGGCCGGTGCCGGGTGGCTGCGCCGCAGCCGGGGCAACCCGCGCCGTCAGGCCTTCCTCGCCATGATGATCTGCCTGGCCGGGGCCACCGCGACCCAGTTCGTCACCGCCATGTACGGCGAGGCGATCGAGAACACCAAGCACCTGATCTTCGGCATCTTCGCCACCGGCCTGGCCTTCGTGCTGGCCGCGGCGGCGGTGCTGGCCGCCCCCGCCGAGCCCGCCCCGCCCGCGCCGGCGCGGGAGGAGGCCGGGGCACGCGACCGCGGGGACCTGGTCACGGCCGGCTCCTGACGCCCCGTCGGCACGCCGAAGGGCCGGACGCTCCGTCAGGAGTGTCCGGCCCTTCGGTCGCTTCAGCTCACCGGAGCGGTCAGGCGTCGCCGCCCGCGTGGCCCGGGTCGGCCGCGGTGACGTCGAGCAGCTGGTAGCGGTCGATCGCGTCCTTCAGGGCGGAGCGGTCGATCTTGCCCTGCTTGGCCAGCTCGGTCAGCACGCCCAGCACGATCGACTCGGCGTCGATGTGGAAGAAGCGGCGGGCCGCACCACGGGTGTCGGCGAAGCCGAAGCCGTCGGCACCCAGCGACTGGTAGACGCCCGGCACCCAGCGCGAGATCTGGTCCGGCACCGCGCGCATCCAGTCGGAGACGGCGACGAACGGGCCCTCGGCGCCCTGGAGCTTCTGCGTCACGTACGGGACGCGCTGCGGCTCCTCCGGGTGCAGCAGGTTGAACTCCTCGGTCTCCACCGCGTCGCGGCGCAGCTCGTTCCAGGAGGTCGCCGACCACACCGCGGCCTTGACGTTCCACTGCTCGGCCAGGATCCGCTGGGCCTCCAGGGCCCACGGCACGGCCACGCCGGAGGCGAGGATCTGCGCCGGGATCTGGCCGGCCTCGCCCTTGTTGAGCTTGTAGATGCCCTTGAGGATGCCGTCGACGTCGACGTTCTCCGGCTCGGCCGGCATCTTGATCGGCTCGTTGTAGACGGTGACGTAGTAGAACACGTCCTCGCCGTGCGGGTGCTCGGCCGAGGAGCCGTACATCCGCTTGATGCCGTCCTGCATGATGTGCGCGATCTCGTACCCGTAGGCCGGGTCGTAGGCCACCACGCCGGGGTTGGTCGAGGCCAGCAGGTGCGAGTGGCCGTCCGCGTGCTGGAGGCCCTCACCGGTCAGCGTGGTGCGGCCCGCGGTGGCGCCGATCACGAAGCCGCGGGACAGCTGGTCGGCCATCTGCCAGAACTGGTCACCCGTGCGCTGGAACCCGAACATCGAGTAGAAGACGTAGACCGGGATCAGCGGCTCGCCGTGCGTCGCGTAGGACGAACCGGCGGCGATCAGCGAGGCGGTGCAGCCGGCCTCGGAGATGCCGTCGTGCAGCATCTGGCCGGTCGGGGACTCCTTGTACGCCAGCAGCAGCTCGCGGTCGACCGACTCGTAGGTCTGGCCGAGCGGGTTGTAGATCTTGGCGGACGGGAAGAGCGAGTCCATGCCGAAGGTGCGGTACTCGTCCGGCGCGATCGGCACGAAGCGGTTGCCGATGCCCTTGTCCCGCATCAGGTCCTTGAGGACGCGGACGAAGGCCATCGTGGTCGCGATGGTCTGGTTGCCCGAACCCTTCTTGACCGCCTTGTAGGCGTCGTCGCCCGGGAGCTCCAGCTGACGCGGGCGCACCTTGCGGGTCGGCACGTAGCCGCCCAGCTCCTTGCGCCGGTCGTGCATGTACTGGATCTCTTCGGAGTCCTTGCCCGGGTGGTAGTAGGGCGGGTAGCCCTCCTCGAGCTGCTTGTCCGTGATCGGGATGTGCAGGCGGTCACGGAAGCGCTTGAGGTCCTCGACCGTCAGCTTCTTCATCTGGTGGGTCGCGTTGCGGCCCTCGAAGTTCGGGCCGAGGGTCCAGCCCTTGACGGTCTGGGCCAGGATCACGGTCGGCTGGCCGACGTGCTCGCGGGCCGCCTTGAACGCCGCGTAGACCTTGGCGTGGTCGTGGCCGCCGCGACCCAGGTGCTGGATCTGCTGGTCGGACATGTTCTCGACCATCTGGCGCAGCCGCAGGTCACCGCCGAAGAAGTGCTCGCGGATGTACGCACCGGTCTCGGTGGCGTAGGTCTGGAACTGGCCGTCCACCGTGGTGTTCAGCTTGTTCACCAGGACGCCGTCGCGGTCCTGGGCCAGCAGCGGGTCCCAGCTGCGGTCCCAGATCAGCTTGATGACGTTCCAGCCGGCGCCGCGGAACTGCGACTCCAGCTCCTGGATGATCTTGCCGTTGCCGCGGACCGGGCCGTCGAGGCGCTGCAGGTTGCAGTTGACCACGAAGGTCAGGTTGTCCAGGCCCTCGCGGGCGGCCAGCGAGAGCTGGCCGAGCGACTCGGGCTCGTCCATCTCGCCGTCGCCGAGGAAGGCGTAGACGTGCGAGGAGGAGGTGTCCTTGATGCCGCGGTGCTCCAGGTAGCGGTTCATCCGGGCCTGGTAGATCGCACCGAGCGGGCCGAGGCCCATCGAGACGGTGGGGAACTCCCAGAAGTCCGGCATCAGCCGCGGGTGCGGGTAGCTGGAGAGGCCGTACGGCGCCTTGGACTTCTCCTGGCGGAAGGAGTCCAGCTGCTGCTCGGACAGTCGGTCCAGCAGGAAGGCCCGGGCGTAGATGCCGGGGGAGGCGTGACCCTGGAAGAAGATCTGGTCGCCGGACTCGCCGTCGGCGTCCTTGCCCCGGAAGAAGTAGTTGAAGCCGACGTCGTAGAGCGACGCGGAGGAGGCGAAGGTGGCGATGTGGCCACCGACCCCGATGCCCGGGCGCTGGGCCCGGGAGACCATCACCGCCGCGTTCCAACGGGTCGCGTTCAGGACCTTGCGCTCGATCTCCTCGTTGCCGGGGAAGAACGGCTCGTCCTTGGTGGCGATGGTGTTGACGTAGTCCGTGCTGCGCATCTCGGGCACGGCGACACGCTTCTCGCGGGCGCGCTCGATCAGACGGAGCATCAGGTAGCGGGCGCGCTCGCGTCCCCGCTCGTCGATGGCCGCGTCAAGGGACTCGAGCCACTCCGAGGTCTCCTCGGGGTCGAAGTCCGGGACCTGACTCGGAAGGCCGCCAATGATGATCGGGTTGCGATCTGATCCGGAAGCCACGCTGTTCCTTCACTGTCGGTCGAAACTGAGGTGTGTCGCGCCGCCTCCATCGTGTACCGCGTCCGGGAGATCCGTCATATCTACCGATGGGTAACCGTTCCGCCTGGTCAGCGGGCCGGCCGGATGGCTCGCGAGGCTTCCTTGCCCCTGGTGCGCGCCATCGGGTGGTACGAAGAGGTGGTCCGACCTTGTCCTGAAATCTCTTCCAGGCACCCGGTCGACCGATGGCGGCCGTCCGGGGTGAGGGCCAACAGGAGACTTTACGCCCGCACGGGTGCGTACCCCGAATGACGTTCGTATCTCGGTCATCTTCGCGGTTCGCGCGCCTGTCGCCCCGCAGCATCCTCGACCGCTACAGAAAAGGGCAAATCGGTGTGATTCCTGACACTCTCGCCGGGCGTGTTCCGCTCGTAGGCGTCAACCTTTGGGTGGGATGGGCGAGCGGGTACTTGCGCTAACCGCCACTCCCGTGTGGACTACGGCCAAGCCTCGGCATGGACGCCGAGCCGAATACTGGAGGTTATTCCCGTGAGCGCGACCGCGGACCCCGCGGACAAGTCCAACCCGGCGCAGCGACTCGGCTTCGAAGAGGGCCAGATCGTCCAGGAGCTCGGGTACGACGAAGACACTGACCAGGATCTCCGCGAGGGCATCGAGGACATCACCGGTACGGAGCTCGTCGACGAGGACTACGACGATGTCGCCGACGGCATCCTGCTGTGGCACCGCGAGGAGGACGGGGACCTGACGGACGCCCTCGTCGACGCCTTGGAGTACCTGGCCGAGGGCGGCCTGATCTGGCTGCTGACGCCCAAGACCGGCCGTGACGGCTACGTGAAGCCGGACGAGATCGCCGACGCGGCGCGGACCGCCGGCCTCTCGCAGACCAGCTCGGTGGCGATCGCCAAGGACTGGGCGGGCACTCGCCTGGCCACCCCGAAGGCCGCGAAGCAGGGCAAGCGCTGACCCGGGAAGCACCCGTGACGGGCCCCGCTGGAGGAAGCTCCAGCGGGGCCCGTCCGTTTCCGGCCCAGGCTTGTGCCGGCCGTCCAGCCCCGTGTTCACCCAGGGCGAAATCGGGGTGGGTTCGGCGAACTCGGCTCACTCGTACGGCGGAACCGGCCCGATCGGATGCGAGGATGCCGGTGTGGCCGCCCCGGTCGGTGCGGCGGCCGTGGATTTCGAACCAGAGGGAGGGCCGGATGGCCATCGAGGTAGGCACCCAGGCTCCGGACTTCGAGCTGAAGAACCAGCACGGCGAGCTCGTGAAGCTCTCCGACTTCCGCGGCGAGAAGAACGTGGTCCTGGTCTTCTACCCGTTCGCGTTCACCGGTGTCTGCACCGGCGAGGTCTGCGCGATCCAGAAGGAGCTGCCGCGCCTGCAGAACGACGCGGTCCAGGTGCTCGCGGTCTCCAACGACTCGCCGTTCACCCTCCGGGTCTTCGCCGAGCAGGAGAACCTGGAGTACCCGCTGCTCTCGGACTTCTGGCCGCACGGCGAGGTCTCCCGGGCCTACGGCGTCTTCGACGAGGAGAAGGGCTGCGCGGTGCGCGGCACCTTCGTCATCGACAAGGAGGGCGTGGTCCGCTGGTCGGTCGTCAACGGCCTCCCGGACGCCCGCGACGAGCAGGCGTACCTGGCCGCGGTGGACGCGCTCTGACGCCCCGCCAGCGCTGAGGCACCGGCCCGGTCCGACGAAAGTCGGCCGGGCCGGTCCCGTCACTGCCCGACGAGGGGAACCCGGCACTACGATCGGGCCGTTGGGAGAAGTGAAACACCATCAGCGCATTTGGAGGACCTCGTGGGTGTCAGCCTCAGCAAGGGCGGCAACGTCTCGCTCACCAAGGAGGCGCCCGGTCTGACCGCCGTCATCATCGGCCTCGGCTGGGACGTCCGCACCACCACCGGCACGGACTTCGACCTGGACGCCAGCGCGCTGCTCCTGAACGACCAGGGCAAGGTCGGTTCGGACGGCAACTTCGTCTTCTTCAACAACCTCAAGAGCGCCGACGGCTCCGTCGAGCACACCGGTGACAACACCACCGGCGAGGGCGAGGGCGACGACGAGCAGATCAAGGTCAACCTGGCCGGCGTCCCGGCCGACGTGCAGCGGATCAACTTCCCGGTCTCGATCTACGACGCCGAGAACCGCCAGCAGAACTTCGGCCAGGTCCGCAACGCCTTCATCCGCGTGGTGAACCAGGCCGGCGGCGCCGAGATCGCCCGCTACGACCTCTCCGAGGACGCCTCGACCGAGACCGCCATGGTCTTCGGCGAGCTGTACCGCAACGGCGCGGAGTGGAAGTTCCGTGCCGTGGGCCAGGGCTACGCCTCGGGCCTGCGCGGCATCGCCCAGGACTTCGGGGTCAACGTCTGACGCTCCGCCCGGGTTCTCGGGGTGCCTGTGTGACGCCCCCGCGGGGTGAATAGGCTGGGAGGCCGGGGTCGGACGGAGCTGCACTGCTCCGTCCGACCCCGGCCTTCGCCGTTGTGGGCGGCGGGGGCTGACGAGAGTTCAGCAAGTTCAGCGGGCCGCAACGGCCCGGAACGGGCTGCGGGGGCGTACACCTGGGGGGTTCACGACCCCTGAGGTGGGGCGCCGGCCGTGGCAGTAGCCCCGGTGACGGGGGACTGGGAGGAAGTACATGAGTGTCTCGCTGGCCAAGGGCGGCAACGTCTCGCTGACCAAGGCCGCGCCGAACCTGACGCAGGTCCACATCGGCCTGGGCTGGGACGCGCGCTCGACCACGGGTGCCGCCTTCGACCTCGACGCCAGTGCGCTGCTCTGCGCCGGCGGCCGGGTGCCGGACGACGCGCACTTCGTCTTCTACAACAACCTGCGCAGCCCGGACGGCTCGGTCGAGCACCAGGGCGACAACCTGACCGGTGACGGCGACGGTGACGACGAGGTCGTGGTGGTCAACCTGGAGCTGGTGCCCGCCACCATCGACAAGGTCGTCTTCGCGGTCTCGATCTACGACGCCGAGACCCGGCTGCAGAACTTCGGCCAGGTCTCCAACGCCTACATCCGGGTGGTGAACACCGCGGACGGTCAGGAGATCGCCCGCTACGACCTCTCCGAGGACGCCTCCACCGAGACGGCGATGATCTTCGGTGAGCTCTACCGCTACCAGGGCGAGTGGAAGTTCCGCGCCGTCGGCCAGGGGTACGCCTCCGGCCTGCGGGGCATCGCGCTCGACTTCGGCGTCAACGTCCAGTAGCGGCAGCCCGCACCCAACCCGTTTCGAAAGGCAGTCAACTTCCGTGGTCCTCCGTACATTCGGCTGGTCGTTCGGCATCACCGCCGCCGGCCTGGTCGCCGCCGGCCTGCTCTGGGGGTGGGAGGGCTTCGGCATCGTGCTGATCCTCTCGATCCTGGAGATCTCCCTCTCCTTCGACAACGCGGTGGTCAACGCCACCGTGTTGAAGCGGATGAACCCGTACTGGCAGAAGATCTTCCTGACGGTCGGCATCCTGATCGCGGTCTTCGGCATGCGGCTGGTCTTCCCGCTGCTGGTGGTCGGCCTGACCGCCCACCTCGGCCCGATGACCGTGATCGACCTCGCGCTCAACGAGGGCAAGACCTTCGACGGTCACACCTACGGCGAGTACCTGGAGATGGCCAACCCGGCCATCGCCGCCTTCGGTGGCATCTTCCTGCTGATGATCTTCCTCGACTTCATCCTGGAGGAGAAGGACTTCAACTGGCTGGGCTGGCTGGAGCGCCCGCTGGAGAAGATCGGCAAGCTGGACGCGTTCTCCTCGCTGATCGCCCTGATCACCATCGCGGTGGCGGCCAACCTGTTCGCCGGTGACAACGCCGAGACGGTGCTGCTCGCGGGCATCCTGGGCCTGGCCACCTACCTGGCCGTGAACGGCCTCTCCAGCGTCTTCGAGAACCGCCTGGAGGAGGACGCCGAGGCCGAGGAGGAGGCCGAGAAGTCCGGCAAGTCGATCGTCCAGGTCGGCGGCCGGGCCGCGTTCTTCCTCTTCCTCTACCTCGAGGTCCTCGACGCGTCGTTCTCCTTCGACGGCGTGGTCGGCGCCTTCGCCATCACCCAGAACATCTTCATGATCATGCTGGGCCTGGGCATCGGCGCGATGTACATCCGCTCGCTCACCGTCTACCTGGTCCGCAAGGGCACCCTGGACGACTACGTCTACCTGGAGCACGGCGCGCACTACGCGATCGGCGTGCTGGCGGTGATCCTGCTGGTCGGGATCGAGTACCACATCCCGGAGATCGTCACAGGCCTGATCGGCGTCGCCTTCATCGCGGCGGCGTTCGCCTCCTCGGTGTACCGGAACAAGAAGGAGGCGGAGCTGCAGGACGCCCCGTCCTCCTGATCCGCCGTCAGTACGCCGAAGGCCCCCGGTCCGTGCGGACCGGGGGCCTTCGGCGTACCTGCTGGTGGTGCGTCAGCCGAGGCGCTGCTCGATCGCCCGGAGCTTGCGCTCCAGGGTGTCGAAGGTGTCCAGCTTCGGCATCGACAGGGTGTCGTCCTCGGTGGTCAGGTCGACGGAGGAGGAGTAGGACTCCACCGCGGCGCGCGGGCGGCGGCCCGGGTTCAGCGCGGCCGGCTCCAGGGCGGAGGGGCCGACCTTCGTCATGGGGTCATCGTCTAGCGCAGGCTCCGTAGCGGCCTGGCCGTCGCCGGCCCCCGAGGTGAGCGCGGGCACCTGGCGGCCGCCCCGGCCGCGGCCCAGCACGCCGCCGGAGGAGCGGGAGATCGCCTTCAGCTCGGCGCGCTCGCGCCGGTCCGCGCTGCGGGCGCGCAGCTTGGCGTCCATCTTGGCCTGGCGCTCCTCGCGCACCTCGTCGACCGCCTCGTCCAGGCTGCGGACGTTCTCCAGCAGCATCAGCGACCAGGCGGCGTAGGTCTCGCGGGGGGCGCGCAGCCAGCGCACGATGCGGATCTGCGGCAGCGGGCGGGGCACCAGGCCCTGCTCGCGCAGGGCGGCCTTGCGGGTCTGCTTCAGCGCGCGGTCGAAGAGGATCGCGGCCGAGATCGACATGCCCGAGAAGAACTCCGGGGCGCCGTCGTGGCCGCCGCCGCGCGGCGCGTGCACCCAGTTGAACCAGGCGGAGGCGATGGCGAAGACCCAGACCAGCAGGCGGGAGCCGAGCGCGGCGTCACCGTGGCTGGCCTCGCGGACGGCGAGCACCGAGCAGAACATCGCGGCGCCGTCCAGACCGAACGGCACCAGGTACTCCCAGCCGCCGGAGAGGCCGAGGTTCTCCTTGCCGAAGCCGACCAGGCCGTGGAAGGAGAGGGCCGCCGCCACGCCCGCGCAGCAGAACAGCAGCACGTAGGAGGAGATCCCGTAGACCATCTCCTTGCGGCGGCGCCGCTCCTCGCTGCGCTCCCAGGAGTCGGAGGTCTCGTCGGTCTTGACGGAGTTGTTCTTGAACCGCAGCGCTGCGACCAGCAGTGCGGTGAACAGCAGGGCCGCGCCGCCGACTACGGCCCAGACCAGTTGTATGGAGGAGAGGTTCATCGGGGGCGTGGGCCTCGGCTTCCGCAGGTCGGGTCAGCCGTCCGGGTACGGAGGGGTACGGACGGCAGGTACACGTGTGCGGGGGAACGATACCGTGCCCAGAAGTCGTGCATGGTACGGGAGGTGACTATCCGTCGGCGACAGTGACACGCGGGGTCTTCCGCCCCCGATCGGGGTACTGGTCCGGTAGGTTTGGCTGGCCGCTTGGGGGAGGGACACACGGATGGTCTCGTTCTGGGATTACCTGCGCAAGGACCGTACCGGCTTCGACACCGGGAACCAGTACAAGATCACCCTGACCAAGGCGCAGCCGCAGCACGCCCTCACCGGCCCGGCCGCGACCACGGGGTACCTGTACGTCAACCTGCACTGGACCACCCGGACCGCGGAGGCGGCCGGCGCGGGCGGCTCCACCCTGCGGCGGCTGTTCAGCCCCAGCATCCTGCGCCCGATGGAGCCGGACAGCCACTCCCGGCCGCAGCTGAACGTCGACCTCGACCTGGCCTGCATGTACGAACTCACCGACGGGACGCGGGGGGTGGTGCAGCCGCTCGGCAAGTACTTCGGCGACCTGCAGAAGCCGCCGTTCATCAAGCTCAGCGGGGACGACGTCTACGGGGCGCCGTCCGGCGAGACGATGTACATCAACCTGGAGAAGAAGGACCAGTTCCGGCGGCTGCTCATCTTCGTCTACATCTACGACGACACCCCGGCCTTCGACCGGACGCACGCGACCGTGACGATCGTGCCGCAGACCGGCCCCCGGCTGGAGATCAAGCTGGACGAGCGGGCGGCGGCGGCCCGTTCGTGCGCGGTGGTGCTGATCGAGAACACCGGGGACGGCCAGTTGACGGTCCGTCGGGAGGTCCGGTACGTGCACGGCTTCCAGTCCGACCTGGACCGGCTGTACGGGTTCGGGATGCAGTGGCAGCGCGGCTACAAGGCGGACACCCCGCAGGGCTGAGGCTTCAGGGGCGGGGCTTCAGGGCCGCGGCTGGAACTGCGGCCCCTGCGGCGGGAGCGCGAACGGCGGCGGGTAGCCGTAGTCCGGGCGGTAGGACGGCGGCGGGGGCGGGGTCACGGGCTGCTGCGGCTGCTGCGCGACCTGCTGCTGGGGCTGCTGGGGCGCCGCCGGGATCAGGGTGTAGGTGCCCGGCTCCGGGGCGGTGGCGGGCGTCTCCAGGGTGTGCACGGTCGGCGGCACCGCGGGGGCGTGGGCGGCCCCGTCCTCCACGGTGATGCCGTAGTCGGTGGCCAGCCCGACCAGGCCGCTGGCGTAGCCCTGGCCGATCGCGCGGAACTTCCAGCCGCCGCCGCGGCGGTAGAGCTCGGCGGCCACCAGGGCGGTGACCTCCTCGACGTCGGTGAGCACGAACTCGGCGATCGGCGGGGTGCCGGCCGGCGCCTCCATGTCGTGCAGCTGGATCCGGAGGTCGTCGAGGACCGAGACCGGGCCGCCCTCGGCGGAGCCGGCCAGCACCACCCGGTGGACGTCCGCCGGGAGTTGGGACAGCTCGACCTCGACGGTGTCGGCCACCTCCTCCCCGCTGCTCTGCTTGCGCAGGTGGCGGACCAGACCGCTGGGGTGCCGGGGCTGGTTGTAGAAGACGAAGTCGGCGTCGGTGCGGACGAGCCCGTCCGCGCCGACCAGCAGCGCCGAGGCGTCCACGTCCGGCGCGCCCGGACCGGTGGTCCAGCGGAGCACCGCGCGGACGCCGGCGGCCGCCAGTGAGATGTTGGCCCCCTTGGCCATCAGGTGCGTCATGACGGACCATCCTGCCGCTTCCCGACCGTTGTGGACAACGCGGCTGTCAACCCGGGCCCGTTCCGGGACGGTGGCGAGATGTGACGCGGACGGTAATCTTCCGAGAATTCGACGTTTCAGGTGGTCAGGAAGATCGGAATCACCCGTACCATGGGCCGCCTACGGCACGCCGACCCACCGTCGCATCGGCGCCCGGCCTTCCCCGACCTCCCACCGTTCCGGTCCGCCCTCCCACGGGCGGCCCCGAGCCGTCCTGCGAACCATCGGGACGGCCCGTCCGTCTATCCAGAGAAGCCCACGCCACCCACCTCAGCGCCCCACGGGAGAGCACCATGCGCCACTTCGGCCATCTCGCCGCAGCCGACCGCGGCCGGCTCTTCCTGGAACAGCCCGGGGAGTTCCACCGCGACAGCCCCGCCGAGCTGCTCTCCACCGCGCTCGGCGCGACCCTCTACAGCCCCGCCACCCGGCCCGCGCTGGCGGCCGACGTGCGCAAGCAGGCGGCCAAGGGCGTGGTCTCGATGGTGCTCTGCCTGGAGGACGCGATAGCCGACCACGAGGTGGTCGCGGCGGAGGCCAACCTCGTCACCCAGTTGGCGCAGCTGCACGCCGACGGCGGGGCCGGTCTGCCGCTGCTGTTCGTCCGGGTCCGCACCCCCGAGCAGGTCACCGACCTCACCGCGCGCCTCGGCCCGGCCGCCGCGCTGGTCTCCGGGTACGTGCTGCCCAAGTTCACCGAGGAGAGCGGCGGGCCCTTCCTGGAGGCGCTGGCGGCCGCCTCGGAGAGCTCGGGGCAGCGGCTCTTCGCGATGCCCGTGCTGGAGTCCCCCGAGCTGGCCCACCTGGAGAGCCGCCGGGACCAGCTGTTCGGCATATCCCGGCTGCTGGAGAAGCACCGCGAGCGGGTGCTGGCCGTCCGGCTCGGCGTCACCGACCTCTGCTCGGCGTACGGGCTGCGCCGCTCGCCCGACCTGACCGCCTACGACGTCGCCTTGGTGGCCGGGGTGATCGGGGACGTGGTGAACGTGCTCGGCCGCGCCGACGGCACCGGGTACACCGTCACCGGGCCGGTCTGGGAGTACTTCCCGGTGCAGGAGCGGATGTTCAAGCCGCAGCTGCGCCGCACCCCCTTCGTGGAGGCCCAGCCGCCGGCCGAGGCGCTGCGGCAGCGGATCATCGAGCACGACCTGGACGGGCTGCTCCGCGAGATCGAACTCGACCGCGCCAACGGCCTGTTGGGCAAGACCTGCATCCACCCCAGCCACGTCCCGGCGGTGCACGCGCTCTCGGTGGTCACCCACGAGGAGTACTCCGACGCGCAGGACATCCTCCAGCAGAGCCTGGGCGGGGGAGGGGTGCTGCGCTCGGCGTACACCAACAAGATGAACGAGGCCAAGCCGCACCGGGCCTGGGCCGAGCGGGTGCTGCTGCGGGCCCAGGTCTTCGGGGTGGCCCGGCCGGAGGTCAGCTTCGCCGAGCTGCTCGGGGCGAGCCTCTGCCCCTGAGCTCGCGGTCTCGCGTCACATGCACAACGGAAGCAGGAGTCTTGGCAGTTCAGCAGGGAAATCAGGCACAGGCCGGCGCGTGGTCCGGTGAGGCGGCCGTGTGGTCCGGCGAGTGGGTCACCGAGCGGCTCGGGCTGCGGCTCACCGGCTCGCCCGAGCTGCCCGGGCTGATCGGCCTGGCGCTGCGGGAGAACCCCAAGCGGGCCCACCTGCTGGTCTCCCGGGTGCTCGGCAAGCACGTGCCGCAGCGGCCCGCCGTGGTGCACGGAGCCGGGCTCGAACTCGGCCTGCGGGTGCGGGAGTTGCTGGGGGACGAGGCCGCCTCGCGGGCGGTGGTGCTCGGCTACGCGGAGACCGCGACGGCGCTCGGCCACAGCGTGGCCGACGGCCTCGGCGCCCCGTACCTGCACTCCACCCGGCGGCCGGTGGCGGGCGTCGCCCCGGTCGGCGGCTTCGAGGAGGAGCACTCGCACGCCACCTCCCACCTGCTGCTCCCGGCCGACCCGGACTTCCTGCGCGGGGACGGTCCGCTGGTCCTGGTGGACGACGAGTTCTCCACCGGGCGCACGGTCCTCAACACCGTCCGCGCCCTGCACGCCCGGCACCCGCGGAGCCACTACGTGGTGGTCGCGCTGGTGGACCTGCGCACCGAGGCGGACCGCGCCGTGCTGGCCGCCGCCGCGGCCGAACTGGGCGCCCGGCTGGACGTGGTGGCCACCGCCTCGGGCGGCGTCGAGCTGCCGGACGACGTGCTGGGGCGGGCGGCGGAGCTGATCGCGGCCGCCGCCCCGGCCGCGCCGCCGGCCGGCTCCCCCGCGCCCGTGAGCCGGGTCGCGCTGCCCTGGCCGGCCGGGCTGCCGGAGGGCGGGCGGCATGGATTCTCGCCCGCTCATGCCAGTCGACTGTCCGCTGCTCTGCCGGAGTTGGCCGCCGCACTGGCCCCCTCGCTGGACGGGGCCGAGCGGGTTCTGGTGCTCGGCTTCGAGGAGCTGATGTACGCGCCGCTGCGGATCGCCGGTGCGCTGGACGACGTGCTGGAGGCCGAGGTCCGGTTCTCCACCACCACCCGCTCCCCGGTGCTGGCCGTGGACCACCCCGGCTACGCGATCCGCACCCGGCTGGCCTTCCCCGCCCACGACGACCCGGCCGACGGCCCCGGCGAGCGCTACGCCTACAACGTGGCGCCGGGCGCGGACGGTTCGGGCCGCTTCGACGCCATCGTCCTGGTGGTGGACGGCCCCGCCGACACCGCCGAGCTGCACCGGGGCCTGCTGCCCCAACTCCGCCTGGTCACCGACCGGGTGGTGCTCGCCGTCCTGCCGGTCAACGCTCCGTCCTCCGAAGGCTCTCCCATGCACCTCCCCGCCCCGCTGCACGGCCCCGGCTTCTCCTCCTACCCCGCCTCGGACGTCCGCTGGCTGCTCAAGGACCTCTCCGAGGTGGCCCTGGAGGCCCCCACCGAGGAGCGCGAGGAGGCGGTGCAGTCCGGCGGCGCGCACTACGCCGAGTCGCTGCCGGTCGAGTACCAGCCGAGCGCCGAGTACCAGGAGCTCTACCGGCAGGCGCTGGCCGCCTCGGTGGACCGGATGGCCCTGGCCGTCGGCACCGTCGCCGAGCTGCTGCGGGCCGAACGGCTCGGTGACGGGCGCGAGTTGGTCTTCGCCTCGCTGGCCAGGGCCGGCACGCCGGTGGGCATCCTGCTGCGCCGCTGGTTCGCCGCCTCGCACGGGCTGGACACCCCGCACTACGCGGTCTCGATCGTCCGGGGCAAGGGGATCGACCGGACCGCCCTGCGCTATCTGGCCGCCCACCACGACCCGGCACAGGTGGTCTTCGTGGACGGCTGGACGGGCAAGGGCGCGATCACCCGCGAACTCGCCGCCGCCGTGGCCGGCAGCGGCTTCAACCCCGAGCTCGCGGTGCTCGCCGACCCCGGCCGCTGCGTGCGCACCTACGGCACCCGGGACGACTTCCTGATCCCCTCCGCCTGCCTCAACTCCACCGTCTCCGGCCTGATCTCGCGCACCGTGCTGCGGGACGACCTGATCGGCCCGGACGACTTCCACGGCGCCAAGTACTACCGCGAGCTGGCCGGAGCCGACGTCTCGGCCGAATTCGTGGACGCGGTCGCCGCCCGCTTCGACGCCGTCCGCCCCGCCGCCGAGGCGGCCGCCCTCGACCTGGTCGCCGGGCCCGGGGCGGCGGACCGCACCCCGGACTGGGCCGGCTGGGCCGGGATGGAGCGGATCAGCGAGGAGTACGGCATCGGCAGCGTCAACCTGGTCAAGCCCGGCGTCGGTGAGACCACCCGGGTCCTGCTGCGCCGGGTGCCCTGGCGGATCCTCGCCCGCAAGGGCGCCGGCGCCGACCTGGAGCACGTCCGCCTGCTGGCGGAGCAGCGGGGCGTCCCCGTCGACGAGGTGGACGACCTGCCGTACTCCTGCGTGGGCCTGATCCACCCCCGGTACACCCGAGGCGCGACCGGCGCCGACGGCACGGCAGTACGGACGGACGGCCCGACGGCCGTCCAGGCAGCGCGGTAAGGGCCGCGCACCGATGACTGGAGCACTGATGAACCGTCCGTTCCTGGTCGCCAGCGACCTGGACCGCACCCTGATCTACTCCAACCGGGCCCTGGCCCTGGACGTGCCGGACCGGCTCGCCCCCCGCCTGCTCTCGGTGGAGGTGCACGACGGCAAGGCGCTCTCCTTCATGACGGAGCAGGCCGCCGGGCTGCTGGTCGAGCTGGTGCAGGAGGCGGTCTTCGTGCCCGCCACCACCCGCACCCGGGCCCAGTACGAGCGGGTCAACCTGCCCGGCCCGACGCCCGGTTGGGTCCCCCCGTACGCGATCTGCGCCAACGGCGGGCAGCTGCTGGTGGGCGGCGTACCGGACAAGGACTGGCAGGCCGAGGTGAAGTCCCGTCTGGTGGAGGGGAGTTCGCCGCTGGACGAGGTGGTCGAGCACCTCGCGCTGGTGGCCGATCCGGAGTGGACCCACAAGCGGCGGGTCGCCGACGGCCTGTTCGCCTACCTGGTGGTCGAGCGGGCCCAGCTGCCGGAGGGCTGGCTGGCCGAGCTCACCGGATGGTGCGCCGAGCGCGGCTGGTCGGTCTCGCTCCAGGGCCGCAAGGTCTACGCGGTGCCGGCCCCGCTGAGCAAGAGCGCCGCCCTGGCGGAGGTGGAGCGCCGGGTCGGCGCCGCCACCGTGCTCTCCGCCGGTGACTCCCTGCTCGACGCCGACCTGCTGCTGGCCGCCGAGCACGGCTGGCGGCCCGGCCACGGGGAACTGGCCGACAGCGACTGGACCGCGCCGGGCGTCACGGCGCTCACCCAGATCGGCGTGGCGGCGGGCGAGGAGATCGTCCGTCAGTTCCTGGCCAAGGTGCGGGCCGGGGCCCAGGCGCTCGCCTGAGCCCCGCGGGCCGACCTCCGGTCAGCCGCAGCCGCCGCCCCCGCAGCAGCCTCCGCCACCGCCGGCGGACTGCTGCGGGGCGCCGCCGCCCGAAGCGCCGGTGACGGCGACGGCGGAGAGCAGCTTCACGGTGTCCTGGTGACCCTGCGGGCAGACCGCCGGGTCGCCGGCCTGCGCCATCGGGCGGCTGAGTTCGAAGGTGTCGCCGCAGGAGCGGCAGCGGAAGTCGTAACGAGGCATGACGGCAGCGTACCCACTCGCTGCCGCACGGCCGCGCCCGTCTCTCCGTTCCGCTGCCCCGGCATCAGTTCCGCTGTCCCGGCGTCAACCGGGCAGGCCGAGGCGGAGGCCGCCCCGCTCGTGCAGGCGCCGGAAGAAGCCGAGCACCCCGGCGGAGCCACCGGCCCAGGTGGCGCTCGGCCGCGTCAGCCCGGCATCCGGGAAGACCGGGCGCTCCGCGGGCCCCCCGCTGCGGCTCAGGATGATCGCGGCGACGGTCTCGGCCGCGTCCCAGTACTCCTGATCCTGCGCGGCCACGGCGACGTCCACCAGGAGCTCGCCCACCCCGGCCAGCCCGCAGCACTGGTTGACCAGCGGCATGCGCGGTGCCAGGGCGGCGGCGGTGCGGGCGGCCCGGCGGGCGGGTGTCAGGTGCTCCGGTTCGCCGAGGCGGTCGGCGGCCCGGAGGAGCACCGTCCCGATCCCGGCCAGCCCCCGGCACCAGGAGCCGTAGCGGCGGGTCGCCCCCGGGGCCGTCGCCGCCGCGATCACGGCGGGCGTGACGGCGGCCAGCTCCGCGCAGGCCCGGCGGGCGAGCTCGGTGGCCTCCTCGTCGCCGGTCGCGTGCGCGAACTCCAGGAGGAGGAGCGCGACGCCCGCGTCCCCGTGGGCCAGGCCCTGGCGCAGCGCGGCGTCCCCGGGGCGGGGCTTGGCCGCCGGCGTCAGCCGGGCCTCGCCGGTGGCGAGCATCCGCACACAGGCGGCGGCCACGGCCCGGTGGCCGGTGGCGGGGGAGAGGCGGTCGAGCAGCAGGTGGGCGAGGCCGATGCCGGCGACGCCCTCGATCAGATCGGCCTCCGGCGGCCCGCCGTCCACCCCGTGGGCCGGCAGGACCGACCGGTCGTGCCGGGGACGCGAATCGGAAGGCGGCTCACCTGCAACCGAGGCTCCGTCAGTCAGTCGCAGGTGCTGCCGTTCCCCCGCGCGCAGTTCCCCGCGCCCCTGGCGCGCCTCGGCGAGGAAGAGCTCGACGCCGGCCCGGCCGGAGTAGAAGGACGGCGACAGCTCCCGCTGCTCGGCCTGACGCGCCGTCCACTCGGCCAAGGCGCCCACGGCCTCCCGCACACCGGGCCGGTGCAGGTGCCGGAGCAGTTCCAGCCCCAGCCCCGCGCTCCCGCCGTAGACGTCGACCGGCGTCGGGACGCTCGCGCGGGCGGAGAGCACCGGGTCCGCGATCCGCAGGGCCTCCTCGGTGCAGTAGGCGGCGGTGTGCTCGACGATCTCCTCCAGGAGCCCGCCCTCGACCCGCCGCCGGGCCACCGTCCGCAGCGGCCCGGTCGTGCGGCGCGGCCCGGTCGTGCGGTGCGGCCCCTTCCGCAGCCGTGCGGCCCCCGCGGCGCGCTCCGCCGGGTCGGGGCTCGTCAACTCGCCGATCACCGACCGGATCCAGCGGTGCTCAGTCTCGGGCAGCGCCCAGGCCAGCCCTTCGAGCGTCCGCTCCCGCCGCACGGCAGGGGCCGGGTCGACGATCACCGGATCCAGTCCGGTGGCGGCGAAGCCGATGGTCATGCCCAGTGCGTAGTAGTCGTCGTCCGGCCCCTGGCCGGGCCCGGTGGGCGCGCCGTAGCCGGGCGTGCCACCCTCCGGTCCCGCGCCGTCCCGGCTGCTGATCCCGAAGTCGACCACGTGGCACCGGCCTTCGGCGTCGAGCACCACGTTGTCCGGCTTGAGGTCGCGGACCACCACACCCCGCCGGTGCACCTCGTCCAGGATCCGCAGCAGCTCCGCCGCCCACTCGGCCACCCCGCGCCCGTGCCGGGGCCCGTGCCGCAGGACCTCCCGCCGCAGGTCGCGGTCGCCGCAACTGGTGGTCACCAGGTACTCGTCGGTGCGGTGCCGGAAGTAGTCGAGCGCGCGGGGCACGCCCGCCACGCCGTCGAGGGCGGTGAGCACCGCGTGCTCGTTCCGCAGCCGGTCCCGGGCGTCCGCGCCGGACTCGTCCTCGGCCACGTACGCCCGCGCCTGTTTGACCACCACGGCCTGCCCGGTGGTGAGGTCCTCGGCGCGGTAGACGTTCCCCTGCGGCCTGCGCGCGATCCCGCCGGTGACGCGGTACCGTCCGCCGCCGAACCCGCCGTTCCCCTCGGCCGGTTGACGTCGCCCGGCCCGCTGCTCGAAGGGGTCCTCGGCCCAGGGCGGGCAGCGGTAGGCCGCGGTGGCCAGCCCGTCGAAGACCCGGCCGTCGGGGCCGGTCATCACGGACTCCAGCCGGCCGTTGCGGCCGGTGCGGTACTCGCCGGTGAAGGGGCCGTAGCGGTAGTAGACGGGGGAGTGCGGGTCGACCCGCCGGTCGCTGACGATCTGCGGGCCCTCCCGGCCGCGCAGTACGGCGACGAGCTCGTCCGCCAGCTGGAGCACCGTCCCCGGCGCGGGGTAGACGGTGACCGCCTTGCCGACCGAACCCGCGCTCAGCACACCGGAGTTGAGGTTGCGCAGGGTCTCCTGGTCCTTGGCCCACTTCGCGTGGCAGACGTGGCGCAGCAGCACCGGCAGGATCAGCTCCGTGACGAGGTCGAGCTCGCCGGGCCGGGCCGAGACGTGCAGTTTCCAGCCGTGGTCCACCGCCGGCATCCGCCGGTCCGTCAGATACGACCAGGTGTCGTCCGAGGACCTGCGGCGGCCGGCGGTGGACCCGGCCACGATCAGGAGTTCCAGTCGCACGCCACGCGCGTGGTGGCAGTCACCCACGGCTCCGCGAGGCAGGCGGTGGCCTCGTGGTCGCTGCGGTCGTCGTCCTCGAAGGCGAGGAACTCGTCGTCGACCGACAGCGGGCCCGCGTCGCGGATTTCGGTGATCACGGCAGTGGACATGACGCCTCCAGGTCTTGTCGCGCGTCCGGCGACGGCGCTGGTCGCGACCGTCGCGGCGGCCGGCCGGGTGGGGCCGGCTCCTGATCCACGAAGGTAGGTACGAATGGTGCACCTGACAAGGGGTCAGGTCACAACTGCCTCACGGAAGCGTCACGTTGATGAAGGAACGGTGCGGTCCGCTTGGGTGTCCGAGGTCCGCGTCAGCGCAGGCCGGCGAAGAGGTCGTCCTCGGGAAGAGGCGCCCCGGTGGTGTCCTGCACGCGGACGAAGGTCTCGATGCCCATCAGCTCGGTGAACCGCTCCTTACCCATCTTGAGGAAGAAGATGTTCTCGCCCTGGCTGGCGTGGGCGGCCAGCGAGTCGAACTTCTGGCCGCCGTACTCCCGGGTGTCCACCCAGGTCTTGATCTCCTCGTCGGGCAGCCCGATCTCCGGCATCTCGGGGGAGTCGGACTGCACCGCGCCCTCCTCCACCGCCTCGTCCAGGGTCGGCTCCTCCCAGTCCGAGCCGAGCTCGCGCATGACCTCGCCGAACTTCTGCATCCCGGAGCGCGGCATGGTGGTCCAGTAGACCTTCGCCGGGATGCCGGTCAGCTCCACCGCCGCCATGGTGATCCGGTGCGCCTGGATGTGGTCGGGGTGGCCGTAGAAGCCGTTCTCGTCGTACGTCACCACCACGTTCGGGCGGTACTTCTCCATCAGCTCGGCGAGCCGGCCCGCGGCCTCCGCCACCGGCGTCTGCCAGAACGCGCCGGGAGCCTCGTTGTTCGGCCAGCCCATCATTCCGGAGTCGGCGTAGCGCAGCAGCTCCAGGTGGCTGATGTTCAACACCTCGCAGCTGGCCCGGAGTTCCTCCTCCCGGATGGCCGCCACCGCCGCCGGGTCGTGCCCGGGCTCGCCCGGCTTCACACCGCCGGGGCCGTCGCCGCAGCCGCCGTCGGTACAGGTGACGAGCACGGTGCGGATGCCCTCCGCCGCGTACCGCGCCAGCACACCACCCGTCCCGGTGGCCTCGTCGTCGGGGTGGGCGTGCACAGCCATCAGGGTCAACGGCCGGTTGGTCATGGGAAACGTCCTTCGATGCTCGGTCCGCGATCACAAGATCTCTGCGTCCGAGTCTGCGTCATCCCCCTGTCGGTTCGCGCGCAATATCGCCAGGGCGGACGTGGTCGTCGAAGTCGGGCTCCGCGCCGGCTCAGGCCTCGCGGCGCTTCTCCCGGACGTAGACCTGCTTGCGCACCCGGGCCACCACCGTGCCGTCGGCCGCCAGCACCTCGGTGTCGAACCAGACCAGCGCCTTCTTCCCCTCCGCCGTCAGCTCCTTGATCTCGGCGATCCGGTCCTCGGTCAGGACGAACTCGGCGAAGACGTCGCCGCGCCCCGGCGAGACGAAGTCGATGGTGGCGGCCGCGTCCCAGACCACGTACTCACGGCCCAGGTTCTGCATCACCAGCAGCATCCAGAACGGGTCGGTCATCGCGAAGATCGAGCCGCCGAAGTGGGTGCCGACCCAGTTCCGGTTGAACCAGCGCAGCCGCAGGCGGACCTTGGCGGAGCGGTAGTCGTCGGAGACCGCCAGGACCCGGATGCCGGCGAACAGGAACGGCGGCCAGAAGTTGATGCCGCGTCGGAAGGTGGTGGCGGTGACGTTGCCGCGCTTACGTGCCATGGGGCGACTCTAGCAAGGAAGTTACTTGCCAGTAATGTGACGGCCGTCACCCTGCTGGGGGGCTACGCGTGGGTGCCCCGGATCATCGCCACCACCCCGGCGGCGCTCTCCTTCACCGCGGCCAGCTCGGTCAGGAAGTGCCAGTAGTCCGGGTGCCGCCCGGACTCCTCCAGCTCCGCCACCGCCCGGTCCAGCCGCGCCACCGCCGCGTCCAACGGCGCCGCGTGCCGCGGGTCCGGCGTCTGCCGCCCCGCCATCGCCAGCCGCTGCGCGTCCCGGATCGCGAACCGGGCCTGCTCGATCTCCCGGTGCGGGTCGTGCGCGACCTCCTTCAACTGCCGCACCCGCCCGTGCACCGCCGCGATCCGCCCGTCCGCCTCGTCCAGCACCGCCCGGACCGTACCGATCGCCGCCGTCGCGTCCGGCCAGCGCTGCTCGTCCCGCGCGGTCGTCGCCTCGGTGAGCTTGGCCCGCGCGGTGCGCACCGCCTCCGACGCCTGCTCCGGCACCTGCTGCAGGTCCTGCCAGCACGCCGCGCTGAACCCGCGCCGCAGCTCGCTCAGGGCGGGCGCGACCGTCTCGGCCTTGGTCTCCAGCGCCTGGATCCTGGTCCGCAGGCTGCCCACCCGGCGGTCGATCTCCCGCGCCTTCTCCGGCAGCTGCTCCGCCGCGATCCGCACCGCGTCCGCCCGCAGCCGCACGTCCTCGGCCCGCTGCAGCGTCGGCTCCACGCCGTGCCGGCCCGCGCCCTCGTTCAGCTTCGTCAACTCCGGCGCCAACTGCGCCAGTCGGGCCGCCAGATCGTCCGCCTTCAACCCCGCCGCCCGCACCTCCTCCAAGGCGGTGGTCGCCCCCAACAGCGCCTGCTTCGCCTGCGCCACCGCCGGCGTCACCCGCATCAGCCGGCTCTCGGCCTGGTCGATCACGGGCTGCAGCCGCGCCATGAACGCGGTGAGCTCCCCCTTCGTCGCCGTCAGCCGCCGCTCGGCCTCGCCCAGCCGCTGCCGCGCCTGCTCGGCGACGCCGCCGTCCAACTCCTCGTCGTCCAGGTCCTGCGCGTCCAGCGCCCCCAGGTAGGCGACGGTGACCTCGTTCACTCGGGCGCCGAGCTGCTGGAAGTCCGCGACCGCCTGACGGGCCGTCTGCTCACCCCCCGCGGCCTTCACCGTCTCCACCGCCAGCTCGGCCTCCCGCTGGGTCGAGTCCAGCTCGTAGAACGCCTGCTGCGCCGCGTCCCGAGCCGCCCGGGCGGCGTCCCGCCGGCCGTCTCCCCGCCGCCACCAGCCGCCACCGGCCACGCTCACGCCACGCTCCCTGCTACCCCGTCCACTGCACTCCGCCCCATTCTCGCCGATCACCCCACGATCCAGGCACCCCCTCCGGTCCCATACCCCGGAACCCTGCGGCGGACCACGCCCCGGACCAGGTACTCTTGTCCCTCGTCGTACGCCGCCCCACGGTGGCAGCACGCGACACGGGCGCATAGCTCAGCGGTAGAGCGCCGCCCTTACAAGGCGGATGTCGGCGGTTCGAAACCGTCTGCGCCCACGGTGAAGATGTAGGTCAGGGCCCCTTCGTGCACGGTGCGGAGGGGCCCTGACGCGTGTCAGGCGGCCTCGGCCGTGGTGATGAGGGTGCGGAGTTCGGCGGTGGTCTCGGGGTCGAGGGGGGTCAGGAGGTCGAGGGCGGTGCGCCACTGGGTGAGGGCGTGGGTGGGGTTGCCCTGGTCGCGGAGGACGAGGCCGTAGGCGTGGCGGGCGAGGCCCTCGCCGTAGGGGTCGGCGCGGGTGGTGGTGCGGTCGAGGAGGTCGCGGGCGGCGGTGGCGGCCTCGTCGAGGTGGTGGAGGCGGTGGAGGGCGTCGACCAGGCCGAGGCGGGTCTGGCGTTCGGTGGTCCAGTGGGCGGAGCCGGCGGGGAGGGCGAGGGCTTCGCGGAAGTGCTGGAGGGCCTCGGCGGGTTCGTCGAGGCGGAGGTGGGCGCAGCCGATGTTGCAGAGGCCGGCCATCTGGACGCCGGGGGTGCCGGAGCGGCGGCCCGCTTCGATGCTGCGGCTGTGGTGGCGGATGGCGAGGCGGGGGTCGGTCTTCTCGGCGACGTTGCCGAGGCCGCTCAGGGCGAGGGCCTCGTTGTGGGCGTCGCCGCGTTCGACGGCCAGGGCGAGGGCCTCTTCGAGGGCGGTGACGGCTTCCCGGTCGCGGCCGAGGGCTTGGAGGAGCATGCCGCGGTTGTTCAGGTTGAGCTGTTCGCGGACCACGTCGCCGAGCTCTCGCCAGAGCGGGACGGCCTGGTCGATGAGGTCGAGGGCGTCGGCGAAGCGGCCGGCGTCGAAGTGGGAGCCGGCCAGGTCGCCGAGGGCGTGTGCCTGGGCGAGCAGGTTGCCCTCGCGGCGGGCGACGGTCAGGGCGGTGCGGTTGAGCTGGGAGAGTTCGGCGGTCCGGCCGCGGGCGCGGAGGTAGGGGAGCAGGGCCTGGACCAGGGTGAGCAGGGACGAGGAGTCCCGTTGCTCGCGGTCGGCCTGTTCGACCAGGGGGACCAGGTTGACGCATTCGACGTCGCCCCACAGGAGTGCGGTCTCCTCGTCGGGGGAGCCGTCCCCGCCGGGGAGCCGGCGGTGGTGGTGGAGCTCCGGGGCGAGGGCGAGGGCCGAACGGCCCGCCTCGGCGGCGTACCAGCGGAGTGCGGCGGAGGCCAGTTCGGGGCGGCGTCCGCTCTCCTCGGCCAGTTCGCGGGCGAAGTCGCGGACCAGGTCGTGCGGGGCGAAGCGGTCGAGCCGGATCTCGTCCAGCAGGGCGACGTCCACCAGGCGGTCGAGGGCGGCTGCGGCCTGGGCCCGGCTGGTGCCCAGGGTCCCGGCCAGTTGGGCGGCCGAGTACTCGGGCAGGTTGAGGGAGCCGACCGCGAGCAGGGCGTCGGCCGCGCGCCGGTCGAGCCGGCGCTCGGAGTCGAGCAGGACGCGGTGGGCCAGTGCGAGGGACTGACGGATGCTCAGGTCGTCGAGCTCCAGCTGGTCGAGCCGGTCCTCGTGGTCGGTGAGTTGGGCGACCAGGCTGCGGACGGGCAGCGCGTCGCGGGCGGCGAGGCGGGCGGCGACGATGCGCAGGGCGAGCGGGAGCCGGCCGCAGAGGCCCACCAGGCGGGCCAGGTCGCCCTGCTCGAGGGTCACCACCTCGCGGTCGGCGGAGGTGCGGCCGGAGGCGACGGCCACCAGGGCGACGCTCTCCGCCTCGCTCAGCGGGGCGAGGCGGAGGTGTGCCGCGCCTTCGAGGGTGAGCATCGGCGAGCGGCTGGTCAGCAGGACCGCGCAGTCGGGGCCGGCCGGAAGCAGCGGGCGGACCTGGGCGAGCCCGGCGGCGTCGTCCAGCACCAGCAGGGTCCTGGTGGGGGCGAGGGTGCCGCGCAGCAGGGCGGCGGCGGCCTCCGGGTCGGCGGGGACGGTGCCGGGGTCGACGCCGAGGCCGCCCAGCAGGGCGGTGGCGGCCTGATGGGTGGTCAGCGGTGTCAGGCCGGAGGTCGCGCCGCGCAGGTTGAGGAAGAGCCGGCCGTCGGGGAAGTGCTCGGCCAGCGCGTGGGCGCAGTGCACCGCGAGTGCCGACTTGCCGACCCCGGCCATGCCGCTGACCACCGCGTACCGCGCGCGTCCGGTGTCGCGCAGCAGGGCGTCTCGCAGGGCGGTGAGGGGTTCGGCGCGGCCGACGAAGTGCATTGGCGCGGAGGGGAGTTGGTCGAGGACGGCGCGGGGGGTGGGAGCGGAGGGAGTTGAGGGAGGGGTGGTGGGGCGGGAGGGCTCGGGGGCGGAGGGCTCCTCGCTCAGCACCAGCTGGTGCAGTTCGCGCAGGGCCGGGCCCGGCTCGATGCCGAGCTCCTCGATCAGGGTGCGGCGCAGCCGCTGGTAGACCGCCAGGGCCTTGGCCCGCTGGTCGCTGCGGTGCAGGGCGAGCATCAGCTGTCCGTGGAACGCCTCCCGCAGCGGGTGCTCGCCGACCAGGCCGGTCAGTTCGGCCACCACCGCCTGCGGACGGTCCAGCTGGAGCTCGGCCCCGAAGCGCCACTCCAGCATCTGGAGCCGGTCCTCCTCCCACTGCTCGCACTGCGGCTGGAAGTCCGCGGCCAGCTCGGGCAGGTCGAGGAGCGGCGTGCCGCGCCACTGGCCGAGGGCGGTGGCGGTCTCGGCCAGGACCCGTACGGGGTCGTCCGCCGCGTGCGCGGCCCGGGCCCGTCGGACGGCCTCCTCGAACAGCCTGGTGTCCAGCTCCTCGTCAGCGACCCGGAGCAGGTAACCGGCGCGGACGGCCCGCAGCCGCTCGCCCTCCTCGTCGCCCAGGGCCTTGCGCAGCCTGGCGACCAGGTTGCGCAGTGACTGCTCGGCGGTGCTCGGCGCGTTCTCGGCCCAGAGGGCGATCGTCAGCCGGTCCAGGGAGACCGGCTGACCGGCGTTCAGGAGCAGGACCGCCAGCAGGGTACGGGCCTTGAGTCCCCGGACCGGACAGTCCCGGTCCGCGTCCTGGGCGAGCAGACCGCCGAGCAGTCCGAAGCGCATGTTCTAGGGCCCCCGCTAGCTTGATCTGACCTGGTCAGCGACCGGATAACGCCTGTTCTGACGGGATGTTATCTCCCGATTATCGGCCGCCCGCATTCTTTTCCCGTCGGAGGTCGCCCGCGTCAGGAGCGGCCCCGGTCGTACAGCTCGGGGGAGAACGATGCTCAACACCCGTACCACCCGCCGCAGTGCCCTCCGCCTGGGCGCCGGCCTGACCGTCGCCCTGGTCACCGCACCTCCGGCCCTGGCCAAGGTGCCGATCGGCCCCGGCGCCTTCGGGGACCAGGGCGGTGTCGGAATCTGGGGCAGCCTGCCGCTGGTCAATCAGATCGACGAGCGCGCCGACGTCATCGCCCGCGCGGAGTCCTGGGTCGGCAAGGGCCTGGTCTACTCGTCCGCCGGCACCTACGGCCGGTACCGGACCGACTGCTCCGGCTTCGTGTCGATGGCCTGGGGCCTGGCGACCTCCCTCGACACCACCACCTTCGTCCCGTTCGGCATCGCCACGGCCATCGACAAGGACCAGCTCCTGCCCGGTGACGCCCTGCTCAACGACTCCGCCGGCGCGGACGGGCACGTGGTGCTCTTCGACTACTGGGTCGACTCCTCGCGGTTCGCCTACGTCGGCTACGAGTTCACCCCTGCGGGCGTCCAGCAGCGCACCATCCGCTATCCGTACGAGTCCGGCAGGGGGACCTTCCGTCCGGTACGGGCCAACTGGGTGGTCGGATCGGTCGCCCCGAGCCTCAACCCGGACGAGTTCGTCCACAACATCCGTCTGGCGAACGGAAGCTGGACCCCGTACCTGCAGCTGCGGGGCATCGGGAGTGCCCCGACCTTCAGCGGTCCGGAGGCCGCCGTCGCCGGCCTGCCGGACGGCAGCGCCCAGGTCGTGGGCATCGGCAACGACGGCAACGTCTACCACCAGATCCGCGGCACCGCGGGAGCGTGGAGCGGATTCGCCCCGCTCGCGGGAGTCGGGGCCGCCAGGATGCAGGCGAGCAAGGTCGCCATCGCGGGTCTGCCGGACGGCACGTCGCAGGTCCTGGCGGTCGGGAACGACGGCAACGTCTACCACGAGCACCGGCTGACCGACGGCAGCTGGACCGGCTTCGCCCCGCTCGAAGGGGTCGGTACTCCGAGGATGCAGGCCCGCGAGGTCGCCATCGCGGCCATGCCGGACGGTACGTCGCAGGTCCTGGTGATCGGCAGTGACGGCGACGTCCACCACCAGACCCGGCTGACCGACGGCAGCTGGACCGGCTTCGCCCCGCTCGAAGGCGTCGGTACTCCGAGGATGCAGGCCGGCCGGATCGCGATCGCCGGCCTGCCGAACGGCACCGCCCAGGTGGTCGCGACCGGGAGCGACGGAAACGTCTACCACCAGACCCGGCTGACCGACGGCAGCTGGACCGGCTTCGCCCCGCTCGGCGGCTACCGCGGCGCCTCCAGGATGTGGGCCGACTCCATCGCGATCGCCGGCCTGCCGGACGGCACCTCGCAGGTGCTGGTGGTCGGCAACGACGGCAAGGCGTACCACCAGGTCCGCTTCACCGACGGCACGTGGGCCGGCTTCGCGCCGGTCCAGGGCTTCGCCCTCGCGCCCGACCTCCCCGCCACCCGGGTCGCCATCACCGGAATGCCCGACGGCTCCAGCCACATGGTCGTCACCGCCCGCTGACCCGCGCCCGCCTGACGAATCGCGCCCGACCCCCGACTCGCGCCCGACCTCCGACTCGCATCCACTGCCGCCGCGTACCCGCCGCCGACTCGCATCCGCTGTCGGCCGGCACCCGCCGTCGGCACGTCGGCCTCCGCACCGGGGGCCCGCACGCACAGGAGCAACCACGTGAACCTGAACAGACTGAGCCTGGGCGCGGCCGGTGCCGCCCTGGCACTCTCCGCCGCAGTCCTCTCGCCCGCCACCGCCTCCGCCCTGACCTCCGCCGGTTCCGGCCCGGACGCGCACCGGGCCCCGGAGCGGAGCGTGAGCTACCTGGGGCACACCTTCCGCGTCCCGGCCGACTGGGAGGTCATCGACCTCACCGCCGACCCGCACGCCTGCGTGCACTTCGGACGCTCCGCCCTCTACCTCGGCGACCCCAGCGACTCCCAGGACTGCGGCACGCGCGTCGTGGGCCGTACCGAGGCGCTGCTCGTCCAGCCCGACCGGGACGCCGCCACGGGCACCGCCCGGACCACGGTCAACACCACCGGTCAGGAGATCCACGCGGTCGGCGGCGGGGTCCGGGTCACCGCCGCCTACGGTTCCGACCATGCCCTGGTCAGCCGGATCCTGGCCGGCGCCGACCTGCCCACCGAGACGGTCGAGTCGGCCGGGGCGGCCGGGACGGCGGCCCCCACTCCGCAGCGAACCACCGCGCGGCGCGGAGCCACCGCCGAGTCGGCCGCGCCGGAGGAGGTGGGGACGGTGGCGGCGCCGCAGGCCGTGGCCGCCGTCCCGGCCGCCAGCACCAACTACACCGGCAAGGGCTTCGACGCCTGCGCAGCCCCGAGCGGCACCACCATGAACGGGTGGATGGCCGACTCCCCGTACGGTGCGGTCGGCATCTACATCGGTGGAAACCGCCGGGCCTGCCCCCAGCCGAACCTGACGGCCGCCTGGGTTCAGCAGCAGGCCTCGGCCGGTTGGCGCTTCATGCCGCTGTACGTCGGCCCGCAGGCGACCGAGCTCAGCTCGCCCGCCGCGCAGGGCGCGGCCGCCGCCGACGACGCCGCCAACCAGGCGGCGAGCCTCGGGTTCGCGCCCGGCAGCCTGCTCTACTACGACATGGAGAGCTACTCGCGCGAGACCTACTCGACCAGGGTGCTCACCTTCCTGTCCGCCTGGACGAACCAGCTGCACGCGCGCGGCTACACCTCGGCCGTCTACAGCAGTTCCTCCACCGGCATCGCCGACCTGGTCGCCAACGTCAACGGCTACGCCATGCCCGACGCCGTGTTCGCCGCGAAGTGGAACAACGCCGCGGACACCAACGACTCGGTGCTCCCCGCCGGTTACTGGAGCAACCACCAGCGGGTCCACCAGTACGCGGGCAACGTGACCGAGACCTGGCACGGCATCAGCATCAACATCGACCGCGACTACCTCGACGTACAGGTGGCCCCCACCGCTCCCACCACCCCCACGGTCCCACCGGTGCCCTCCGGCAGTTCGTTCTTCCACGGCACCCGGCTGGCTGACGGTCGTTGGGCGGGCCTCGGTGCCCTGAACGGGGTGGGTGACGCTCCGTTCTTCGTGGGCTCCGAGGCGGCGATCGCGGGGATGCCGGACGGCAGTGCCCAGGTGGTGGGCATCGGCAACGACGGCAGTGTCTACCACCGGACGCGGCTGGCGGACGGCATCTGGACCGGTTTCGCGCCGCTCGCGGGCGTCGGTTCGGCGTCGATGCAGGCGAGTTCGGTCGCCATCGCCGGTCTGCCGGACGGGAGTTCGCAGGTGGTGGCGGTCGGCAGCGACGGCAACGTCTACCACGAGTCCCGCTCGCCGGACGGCAGGTGGACGGGCTTCGCGCCGCTGGCCGGTGTCGGGACCTGGTCCATGCAGGCGAGCAGGGTGGCCATCGCGGGCCTGCCGGACGGCACCGCGCAGGTGTTGGCGGTCGGCAACGACGGGAACGTCTACCACGAGTCCCGGCTGGCCGGTGGCAGTTGGACGGGCTTCGCGCCCTTGGCCGGTGCCGGCACGGTGGCGATGCAGGCGCGCGACGTGGCCATCACCGGTCTGTCGGACGGCACCTCGCAGGTGCTGGTGGTCGGCAGTGACGGCAACGTCTACCACGAGCAGCGCATGAGCAGCGGTGACTGGACGGGGTTCGTCGCGCTCGAAGGTGTCGGCACCCCGACGATGCAGGCGAGCTCCGTCTCCATCGCCGGTCTGCCGGACGGGAGTTCGCAGGTGGTGGCGGTCGGCAACGACGGCAACGTCTACCACGAGGCCCGCCGTGCCGACGCCGGTTGGAGCGGCTTCCACCCCATCGCCGGTTACGGCGGTGCGCCGACCTTCAACGGGCCCCGGGCCGCGATCACCGCCCTGCCCGACGGCTCCACCCAGATCCTCGCCATCGGCCGCTGAACCACCGGCCCTTCGGTACCGCTTCCCCAGGACGCCGGCCCGCCACCGTTGTGGCGGCGGGTCGGCGTCCGCCATGTCCAGGAGACATCAGATGAGTTCACGCACCATCAGGCCGCCCCGCTGGGCGGTGGCCCTGGCCCTCTCGGCCGCCGCCGTTGCGGGCGCCGGCGGCAGCGCCCAGGCCGCCTCGGTGGCGACCTGGGACAAGGTGGCCGCCTGCGAGAGCGGGGGCAACTGGAGCATCGTCAACAGCACGCGCGTCTACTACGGCGGGCTGCAGATCACCCTCGCCAACTGGAGCCACTACAAGGGCACCGACTACGCTCCGCGGCCGGACCTCGCCACCAAGAAGCAGCAGATCCTCATCGCGGAGAAGATCCTCGCCGACCAGGGCCCCCGCGCCTGGCTGTCCTGCCTCGCCGGCACCGGACTGGCCACCGACCACGCGGACCCCTACCCCCCGGCGCCCGGTTCCGGCGCGTTCTTCCACGCCGGCCGGCAGCCCGGCGGCGCCTGGTCGGGGCTCGGCGCGCTGAACGGCGTGGGTGGCGCCCCGTTCTTCAGCGGCTCCGAGGCGGCGATCGCGGGGATGCCGGACGGCAGCGCGCAGGTGGTGGGCATCGGCAACGACGGCAACGTCTACCACGAGGTCCGTCTGGCGAACGGACGTTGGACCGGCTTCGCGCCGCTCGGTGGTGTCGGGACTGCGGCGATGCCGGCGCGCAAGGTCGCCATCGCCGCTCTGCCGGACGGGAGTTCGCAGGTGCTCGCGGTCGGCAGTGACGGGAACGTGTATCACGAGTCCCGCCTCTCCGACGGACGTTGGACGGGCTTCGCGCCGCTCGACGGTGTCGGGGCGCCGATGATGCAGGCGAGTGACGTGGCCATCGCGGGGCTCCCGGACGGCACCGCGCAGGTGCTGGCGGTCGGCAACGACGGGAACGTCTACCACGAGTCGCGGCTGGCCGGTGGTGCGTGGACGGGCTTCGCGCCGCTCGACGGTGCCGGTGCGCCGACCATGCAGGCGAGCGATGTGGCCATCGCGGGGCTCCCGGACGGGAGTTCGCAGGTGCTCGCGGTCGGTGGCGACGGCAACGTCTACCACGAGTCCCGTCTCTCCGACGGACGTTGGACGGGCTTCGCGCCGCTCGACGGTGCCGGTACGCCGACCATGCAGGCGAGCGATGTCGCCGTCGCCGGTCTGCCGGACGGCAGTTCCCAGGTCCTGGCGGTCGGCAACGACGGCAACGTCTACCACCAGGTCCGGCGGACCGACGCCACCTGGAGCGGGTTCCGGGCCATCGCCGGTTACGACGGTGCGCCGACCTTCAACGGCCCCCGGGCCGCGATCACCGCCCTGCCCGACGGCTCCACCCAGATCCTCGCCATCGGCCGCTGAGGCGAGTCCTCACCCAAGCAGTCCGCACCCAGGCAGTACGCCCACTCCGCCGCGCGGGATCGCCCCGGCGGAGCGCTCATCCTCACACCACACCGATACGGAGAACCCGTCTCATGTCGAATGTCCGAAACATCACCAATGTCCGCAAGATCAGCCAGGCCGGCCTCGCCGCCCTCGCGGTCGCCGCGTCCTTCACCGGCCTGACGGCGGCTCAGGCCCACGCGGACACCGCCACCATCGCCTCCGTCGCCAACGGCGAGCTGGGCAACGGCCCGTGCGCCCACGACGGCTACGTCGCCGGCAACCACGCGTCGGACTCCTGCGGCGCCGGGGGCCAGAAGGCGGAGTCCTGGTGCGCCGACTTCGCGGGCTGGGTCTGGGAGCGTGCCGGAGCCACCCACACCAGGGACCTGTCCAGCGGCGCGGCGAGCTTCTACGACTACGGTCGGCGCTACGGGACGCTGCACAGCTACCCGCAGGTCGGCGACGCCATCGTGTACGACTTCAACAGCAGCAGCGACTGGGCCAGCCACGTCAACCTGGTCACGGCCGTCGGCAACGGCTACATCAGCGTGGTCGGCGGAAACCAGGGAGGCGGCAACGGTCGGGTGACCGGGTACAACGTCAACGGAGCCGGGGTCGGCACGGTGGTCGGCGGGCAGCGGATCAGCGGCTTCATCTCACCGGTCTTCTCCACCAACACCAATCCCTCCGCCCTGCCGAGCGGCACCCTGGTGAAGTCCCCGGCGGGATCGACCGTCAAGGTGATCGTCAACGGGGCCGGGCTTCCGGTCGCCGGTTCGGACGTCGCCCCCGACCACTACGACCTCAGCCGGATCGTCACGGTCGAGGACGGCGCCTTCAACTCCCTCCCTGCGGTTCCCCCGTCCGGCACCGTCGTGATGGACCAGGCGGGCGGCGACCCCTCCCGGTACGTGGTCGTGGACGGCACGGCGCTGCCGATCAGTGGCAACGACTGGACCACGGGCGGCTACAACTCCCGGTCGCTGATGGGCGTTCCGAGCTCCTGGCTGAACTCCGCCCGGCAGGGCACGCTCGCCACTGGGCTGGTCCTGATGGACGAGTCCGGCGGTGACCCGTCCCGCTACGTCATGGTGAGCGGCTCGGCGCTGCCCATCGCGGCGGGGGAGTGGTACGCCGACGGCTACAACACCCGCACCCTGATGGGGGTGCCCGGCGACTGGCTGAAGGCCGCGGCCGCCAAGACCCTGCCGACCGGCACCGTGCTGATGGACCAGTCCGGCGACGACCCCGCCCGGTACACGATGGTCAACGGGGCCGCCGCACACATCACGGCCGACGAGTGGTACGCGGACGGCTACAACAACTGGCCGCTGATGGGCGCGCCCGGCGAGTGGCTGAAGGCCGCGGCCTCCCGGCCGGCGCCGGACGGCACCCTGGTCACGGGCCAGGGCGAGGGCAGTGCCGCGGTGTACGTGATGGTCAACGGGTCGGCCCTTCCGGTGACCGCCGACGAGTACTACGGCGTCTGGAGCGGCGGGCCGGCCGTGGGCGCACCCGAGCAGTGGATCGCCGAGAGCGCCGCCAAGCCGCTGGCGGACGGCACGGTGATCAAGAACGCCTCCGGCGGTGACCCGTCCGTCTACGTGATGGCCGGCGGCAAGGCCGTCCTGCTCGACAGCGCGAACTACACGGGGCTCGGCTACGACCAGCGGCCGCTGCGCGGCGTCCCCGGGACCTGGGAGGCCGTCGCCGTCGCCAGGACCGCCCCGGCCGACGGGACCATGCTGCTCTCGCCCGACGGCGTCACGGTGTGGATGGTCGTCAACGGTGGCGGCAAGCGCGCGATGAGCGCCTCCGAGTTCGGTCAGGGGGGCCACAGCTTCGACGCGGTGGTCGCGGTCCCGGCCGCGCTCACCGCGAGCCTGCCGACCGTCGGGTGACCCCGGCGCGCGACGGCGCGCGCCGGTACGACCTGTGAACCGAGCCCCGGACCGCGTGCGGTCCGGGGCTTCCCACGTCCTAGGCTCGTGGTCCCGCGAGCACGTGACGACCCGTCCGCCCGCGGGTGTGTGACGGGGGTCACGGGAACTCGTGGGGGCCGGGTACCAGAGGGATGGGTGTGGACTATTCGGATCCTGAGATGCGAGCGCGGGTGCGGGCCGGTGACCGGGACGCGTTCGGGCGGCTCTTCGACGCGTACGCGCGCGCGGTGTACAACCACGCGTACCGGCTCACCGGGGACTGGTCGGTGGCGGAGGACGTGATGTCGCTGACCTTCCTGGAGGCGTGGCGGCAGCACGGGAGGGTGAGTGAGGAGGGGGGCTCGCTACGGCCGTGGCTGCTGGGGATCGCCACCAATCTGGTGAGCAATCAGCGGCGGGCGGCGCGGCGGCACCGGGAGGTGTTGGCGCAGGTGCCGCCGGCGCCGGAGGGGGTGCCGGACTTCGCGGAGGAGTCGGCCGGGCGGATGGACGACGCGGTGCGGATCGCCGCGGTGCGGGAGGCGTTGGCGAAGCTGCGGCGGCCGGAGCGGGAGGTGCTGGCGCTGTGCGTGTGGGCGGGGCTGGAGTACCAGGAGGCGGCGGAGGCGCTCGGGGTGCCGGTGGGGACGGTGCGGTCGCGGCTGTCGCGGGCCCGGGCGAAGCTGCAGCGGCTCGCGGAGGCGGCGGAGCGGAAGGAGCGGCGAAAAAAGGTGGAACTCCCTTACGCCCGGCACCAGATGAAGAGTGGGACCGCGACCGCGGGCCTGTCCACCGAGGAGGCACACCAGTGAACGCCGATCAGCGGCCGGAACCGGTCGAGCGCGACGGACTGCTCGGGCGGCTGCCCGCGCCGGCCGAGCGTGATCTCCCGCCGGGACGTCATGCACTCCACCGGGAGCTCTTGATGAGCAAGATCGACGCCGACACCCCTGTCACCCCCGCCACCCCCGCCGCCCGGCCCCGGCCGGGGCTGCGCCGCCGTCTGGCCTTCACCCTGGCCGGGGCCGTCGCCCTCGGGGCGGTGGTGGGCGGGGTGACGCTCTACGACCTGGTGGCCAGCCCCGGCACCGGAAGCGGTGGCCCGCTGGGCTCCGCCGAGATCGTCAGCTGGACGGCCAAGCCGGCCCAGGTGGACACCAGCACGGGCCAGGGCGCCAAGACGCTGAAGTGGTGCCTGAAGGCGATGGAGGGGCCGGGCGGGGCGGACAAGGTGACCAACGCCGACCTGCGGGGCAAGGTGACGTCCATGGTCGTCACCCGGGGCAGCACCGTCGCGCTCTGCTACGTCGCCCCGGACGGCGAGGGCGGCTTCTGGGAGCTGGTCGGCCAGGTGCCCGCCCTGGCGCCGAACGCCATCGCCTACGACACGGGTGGCTCCCACGGCGACGGCGACCAGATCTTCAACTACGCTGCGGGCTTCGTCGGTTCGGACGTCAAGGCCGTCACGATGACGGCTCAGGGCCGGACCTTCGAGGTCACCGTGGAGAACGGCCGCTGGACGGCCTGGTGGCCGGGCGCGGAGAACAACCGCGGCGGCTCCGTCGACTCCGCCGTCCTCACCCTCGTGGACGGCACCACCCGCACCGTCCCGCGTGCCGGGATGCAGACGGGCTGAACGGCACGGGGCGGGCGATGGCGACGGTGCGTCAGGTCGGGGCGGGAAGAATCCCGCGGGGATCGGGAACAGGGCGGGGCGGTGCTCCGTTGGGTACCCAGTCAGCTGATCCGGACTTCCTGGGGAGTGTCTTGCCCGACCTTTCGACCCGTTTCGCCGTGACCGCTCTTCCCTCGCTCCTCGCCCAGGCGGAACGCCTGATCGAGCTCGGGGTGCACGACCTCGCGGGGCTGTCCGCGGAGGAGGTGAGGACGTTCGCCGCCGCGGCGCACGGCGTGGAGGGGGAGGTGCTGCTCGCCGTCCACCCCGGGCGGGCGCCGGCCTCGGCGCTGGCGCCGCTGCTGCGGCACGAGGGGAAGCCGGGCTTCGTCGTGGTCGACATGACCGACGTGGACGAGTTCGCGCCGACGGGGGTGGAGCTGCCGGAGGGGCCGCTCTACCTGGTGGCCGCTCCGGACCGGGGTGACCACCTGGCCAACTGGAGCCCGGAGGAGGCACTTCCGGCCCTCGCGGCCGAGGACCGCACCCCGCTGCTGCTGACCGAGGGCATCCACTGGCTGCTCCAGCAGCCGGAGGTGCTGGAGCGCAACCGGTGCTTCATGACGATCGGCTCGCGCCTGCGCAAGCCGAAGGGCACCTTCGACGCCCGGACCCCGGCGATCTGGGTCAGCAACGGCACCGGCCGGGACGGCCGCGAGCGGCGCGACGCGCCCAAGGTGGGCTGGTGCTGGTGGGGCAACCGCCACACCTGGCTGGGCTTCGGCTCGACCACCGGGCGCAGCGCGGGCTGATGCGGCGGCCCCGGCCCGACGTCGGCGACGGCGTCGGGCCGGGGTCGGGCAGCGAGGGTGGTGGCCGCCGCCGGGGCGCGGGCCGCGGGACGCGGTGGTGACGGCTCCGCCCGCTGTCAGGAGTTCGTCGAAGGTGTGCATGGGAGCGGCGCGGCAGGGGAGGAACGGAGGGTGCCCCCGGGTGTTGGAGGGCAGTGACGGAGTGTCAGAAAGTGCAACCACGGCGTGCCGTCGGAGTACTGGTAGGAAAGTTTCCTTTCTACTAGTCTGCCGAACGGCGGCCCGGCGCGGCGCCCGTGACCGACGGGGCGTGACGTGCTCAGTGGGAGAGCTCTGACCCGGCCGCTGCGGTGATGTGTGCGGACACCGCTCCTTGCCGGCCCGCGACCCGGGGTGCCGGTCGACCAGCTCTCCTACGTTTCCGAAGGTCAGGGAGTCCAGCGATGAGACTGGGTGGCTCGGTAAGGCCTGCTCACGTCGGGGTGTTCGCCGCGGTGTCGGCGCTGCTCGGCGGTCTGTTGTTCGGTCTGCCCGGCAGTGCCGGTGCGGCGGCCGATCCGGTGATCTCCAAGGGGAAGGCCGCCACGGCGTCCTCCACCGAGGGATCCTCGTACGCGGCGGGGAAGGCGTTCGACGGCAGTACGTCGAGCCGGTGGGCGAGCGAGGAGGGCAAGGACCCGCAGTGGCTGCGGGTGGACCTCGGGGCGAGCTCCAACGTCTCGCGGGTGAAGCTGAGTTGGGAGGCCGCGTACGCGAAGGCGTACCGGCTGGAGGTGTCGGCGGACGGGTCCACCTGGACCTCCGTCGCGACGGAGACGGCCGGCAACGGCGGCACCGACGACTGGACGGGGCTGTCCGGCAAGGGTCGCTACGTCCGGATGTACGGGACGGCGCGCGGCACGAGCTACGGCTACTCGCTGTTCGAGATGGAGGTGTACGGGACCCCGGACGGCGGCGGCACGCCGACCCCGAGCCCGTCGCCCAGCCCCTCCACCAGCCAGCCGGCCGGCGGGTTCACGGTGGTCGCGGCGGGTGACATCGCGGCGCAGTGCACCGCGAGCGACAGCAACTGCGCGCACCCGAAGACCGCCAAGCTGGCGCAGCAGATCAACCCGAAGTTCTACCTGACGATGGGTGACAACCAGTACGACGACGCCCGGTTGCAGGACTTCAAGAACTACTACGACAAGACCTGGGGCGCCTTCAAGGCCAAGACCCACCCCGTCCCGGGCAACCACGAGACCTACGACCCGGCCGGTTCGCTCTCCGGCTACAAGTCGTACTTCGGCGCCATCGCCTACCCGCAGGGCAAGAGCTACTACAGCTTCGACGAGGGCAACTGGCACTTCCTGGCGCTGGACTCCAACGCCTTCGACCAGAGCGCCCAGATCGACTGGCTGAAGGCGGATCTGGCGGCCAACAGCAAGAAGTGCATCGCCGCCTACTTCCACCACCCGCTGTACTCCTCGGGCGGCCACGGCAACGACCCGGTCTCCAAGCCGGTGTGGAAGATCCTCTACGGTGCGAAGGCCGACCTGATCCTGAACGGCCACGACCACCACTACGAGCGCTTCGCCCCGCAGGACCCGGACGGCAAGGCGGTGGCGGACGGCATCGTCGAGATCGTCGGCGGGATGGGCGGCGCCGAGCCGTACCCGATCGAGCAGATCCAGCCGAACAGCGAGAAGCGGATCAGCGGTGACTACGGCGTGCTGAAGCTGGACTTCACCGACTCCGGCTACAGCTGGACCTACGTCGGGACCGACAACAAGGTCAAGGACACCAGCCCGAAGTACAGCTGCCACTGATGATGTACCTGGCCACCACCGGCCGGAGCACGGACGCGCAGCCCCGCCCCGCCGGGGCGGGGCTGCGCGTCCCCGGCACGGTCGTCGCGCTCGGGGCGGTCAGCCTGGTCACCGACGTCTCCTCGGAGATGGTCACCGCCGTGCTGCCGCTCTACCTGGTGCTGGGGCTCGGCCTCTCGCCGCTCCAATTCGGTTTCCTGGACGGCCTGTTCAACGGGGCCACGGCGCTGGTGCGGCTGCTCGGCGGCCGCCTCGCGGACCGCGGCGGCGGGCGGCACAAGGCCGTCGCCGGAGCCGGCTACCTGCTCTCGGCGCTCTCCCGGCTGGGCCTGCTGCTGGCCGGCGGGGCGGCCGGCGGGATCGCCGCGGCCATGGCAACGGACCGGCTGGGCAAGGGAGTCCGCACCGCTCCCCGGGACGCGCTGATCACCCTCAGCGCACCGCCGCAGGCCCTCGGCCGGGCCTTCGGGGTGCACCGGGCGATGGACACCACGGGGGCGCTGCTCGGGCCGCTGGTCGCCTTCGCGGTGCTCTGGGTGACGGCGGATGCCTATGACGCGGTGTTCGTGGTGAGCTTCGCCACCGGGCTGCTCGGGGTGCTGCTGCTGGTGCTCTTCGTCCCGGCCGGGCTGCCGGACGCCTCGATGCCCGCTCCCGCTCCCGCGCCCGCGCCGAAGCCCCGGACGAGCGCCAGGCCGAAGGTGCTCGCCGACCCCGCCTTCCGCCGGGTGGTGTACGCCGCCGCGCTGCTCGGGGCCGCGACCATCGGCGACTCCTTCCTCTACCTGCTGCTCCAGCGCGGCCTGGACCTCACCCCCGCGCTCTTCCCGCTGCTGCCGCTCGGCGCGGCGGCGGGCTACCTGCTGCTGGCCGTCCCGGCCGGCCGGCTGGCGGACCGGATCGGCCGTCGGACGCCGCTGCTCTACGGCCACGGGGCGCTGCTGGCGGCCTACTTGGTGCTGCTGCTGCCGATGGGGTGGCCGACCGTGGTGCTCACCCTGGCCCTGCTCGGCGTCTTCTACGCCGCCACCGACGGCGTGCTGATGGCACTGGCCGGGCCGGCCCTGCCGAGGGAGGGACGGGCCGGCGGTCTCGCGGTGCTGCAGACCGGCCAGGCGCTGGCCCGGCTCTGCGGTGCGGCGGGTTTCGGTGCGGCCTGGACGTGGTGGGGGCCGCGTCCGGCGCTGGCCGTGGCGGCGGTGCTGCTGGCCGCCGCGGTGGCCGCCGCCTGGCGGATCCTGCCCGAACCGGGCACCGGTGGAGAGGAGTTGGGTGCATGAAGGCGCGTCTGATCGTGCTGACCGTCGCCGTCCTGGTGCTGCTGGGCGGCTCGCTGGGGTACGTGCTGCACGCCCGTCAGCGGGACGGCGGCCACCAAGTCCTGGCCGCCGCGAGCACGTTCACCCTGGACGAGGCGGGCCTCTACTACCGCGACACCGCCACCGGGCGGGTCGGGCGGCGGGGCGGGCCGCCGGACGGGCCGTCCTGCGAGCGGTTCTACGCCTCGGGGGACCGCGCGCTCTGCCTGCGGGCGATGCCGGGGGTGCCGGCCCGGACCCAGGCGGTGGTGTACGACCGCCGGTTCTCCGAGCTGCGGACCGTGATCGTGCCGGGCATCCCGAACCGGGCCCGGGTCTCACCGTCGGGCCAGGTGCTCTCCTGGACCTCCTTCGCGGTGGGGGACTCGTACGCCGCCAGCGGTTTCTCCACCCGGACCTCGGTCCTGGACCTGCGCACCGGCTACCTGATCAAGTCGGTCGAGTCGATCCCGCTGACCGTGGACGGCGTCCGCTACCACGCGGCCGACGTGAACTACTGGGGCGTCAACTTCGCGGCCGACGACAACCGCTTCTACGCCACCGTCTCCTCCGCCGGGAAGACCCACCTGGTCGAGGGCGACCTGCACGCCTGGTCGGCCCGGACCCTGCGGGAGAACGTCGAGTGCCCCTCGCTCTCGCCGGACGGCACCCGGATCGCCTTCAAGAAGAAGGTGTCCGCCGACCCGGTCGCGCCCTGGCGGCTGTACGTGCTGGAGCTGGACGGGATGAAGGAGCACGCGCTCGCGGAGACACACAGCGTGGACGACCAGGCGGCCTGGCTGGACGGGGCGACGGTCGGGTACGCGCTGCCGGGCAAGGACGGCAAGGGCAGCGACGTCTGGGCGGTGCCGGCGGACGGGAGCGGGGAGCCGCGGCTGACGGTGCCGGGTGCCTCCTCGCCGGTGGCGGTGGCCGCCGCACCCCGCTGACCTGGGAGGACGGCCGTTCGGCCGAGTACTGAGACCGCGGCCGGGGTGGCCGAAATGTTATGGATCAATTCCCCCACCCCGGCTGCGGTTATCGTCGCGGCCCGGGGAGGCCGCCGTTTGGGGCACTCTTTGCCCTGGACCGTGCCGCGATCATTGATTCCAAGGTCAACTAAGTGTTGAAGTGATGCAGGGTCATGTGGGGCTGGTCACACTCCTTCGATCGGCAGGAGTGGGAGGGGAGGCCTCGGGGCATGCGCGCCGCGCACGGCCTCTTATGACAACGGATTCCGCAGCACTTCCGTCGTTGACTGCGCCCCTTTCGCCCGCTTCCATGGCCGCCGGGAGCGACCGAAACCACGAAGCACCGGCAGACCTGCCTGGAGGAGATATCCGCTCCCGCACCAGCACCACCCACGAAGCGCGTCCCCCAGCGCCGAGCCGATCGGAAGCCGCCATGACCGACATCCTCGACCCGCCGTCCGCCTCCACGGCGGTGGCCACCGATCAGAGCGCCGGCTCCCCCAAGAAGCTGGCCAGGTCGCTCGGTGTGGTCGGCGGCACGCTGCTCACGCTCTCCTGCGTGACCCCGGCCTCCTCGCTCTTCGTGATCGTCCCGGACCTGTTCAGCTCGCTCGGCACCTACACCGCGCTGGCGATCGGCATCGGCACCCTGCTCTGCATCGCGGTGGCGTTCTGCTACTCCGAGCTCGGCACCCTGATCCCCAGCGCGGGCGGCGAGTACGCGATGGTCGGCACCCTGGCGGGCCGCTTCGCGGGCTGGCTGGTCTTCATCCAGTCGCTGATCGTGGTGATGATCGTGCCCTCGCTGATCGCGATGGGCACCGCGGACTACCTCGAACCGATCATCCACATCGACCCCGCGATCGCGGGCGCCGCCGTGATGATCGCGGCCACCGTGGCCGGCCTGCTCGACCTGCGGGCCAACGCCTGGCTGACCGGCATCTTCCTGGTGCTGGAGGTGATCGCCTGCGCGGTGGTCTCCTTCCTCGGCTTCTCCAACAGCGAGCGCGGCCTCTCCAGCCTGACCCACGGTCAGGTGGTCACCGACGGCGCCACCAGCCCGGTCGGCCTCTCGCTGATCCTGGCCGCGATGGGCACCGCGCTCTTCGTCACCCAGGGCTTCTCCACCGCCATCTACCTCTCCGAGGAGCTGGAGAACCCGCGCCGCAACGTCGCCCGCACCGTGCTGTGGACCCTCGGCCTCTCCGCCGTGATCATCCTGGTGCCGGTCATCGCCATCACCGTCGGCGCCCCGGACCTGGCGGCGCTGAGCGAGGGCAACGTCTCCGCTCTGGTGGACGGCTGGGCCGGCTCCTCGGTCGGCACCTTCGTCAGCCTCTGCATCGCGCTGGCCATCGTCAACGCCGGCATCGTGATGGTCATCCAGAACTCCCGGGTGCTCTTCGCCTCCGGCCGTGACCGCGCCTGGCCGCAGCCGGTGAACAACGCCTTCGGCACCCTCAACCGCTTCAGCGCCCCGTGGATCTCCACCCTCGCGGTCGGCCTGCCCGGCGCGGCGCTCTGCTTCGTCCCGCAGGACCTGCTCACCAACATCACCGGTGTCGCCGTCGCCGCGCTCTACCTGCTGGTCGCGGTGGCCGCGCTGTTCGCCCGCAAGGGCCAGCACAAGCACGTCCCGGCCTGGCGCCAGCCGCTCTGGCCCGCGCTGCCGGTGATCCTGATCCTGGTGCTCGGCTACGTGCTGACCCAGCTCGACGTCAAGGCGCTGCTCTGGACCGGCGGCATCACCGTCGTCGCCGCCCTCTACTGGCTGCTCTACCTCCGCCCCCGGCAGGAGACCCGCTGGGTGATCACCGTCCCCGAGGACGAGCAGGAGGCCGCGCGGGTCTGACGCGCGGCAGGACAGACGACAGCGGGAGGACCGTCCACCGGACGGTCCTCCCGCTGTTTCGTGCGCCCTACCACCCTTCAACCCATCCCCCTGAGTGTCACCAGAACGGGCACCTGCGGAAACGGGCCATCAGGGTGACGTTGGATCACCTGCTTGTCCGTTGGTAGGCCCAATGCCGGGCGGGGTGATCTGCGCCATGGTCCATGTGCAACTAGTTGCATAGCAGGTGCCACGCCCCTACCGTGCTGGCATGACCTCGTACCCGCACCTGCTGCGCCCGCTGGACCTGGGCTTCACCACCCTCCCGAACCGGGTGATCATGGGCTCGATGCACGTCGGCCTGGAGGAGGCCGAGCACGGCTTCGAGCGTATGGCGGAGTTCTACGCCACCCGGGCCCGGGCCGGCGTCGGCCTGATCGTCACCGGCGGCATCGCGCCGAACGAGGCCGGCCGCCCCTGGGACGGCGGGGCCAAGCTGACCACCGCCGAGGAGGCAGCCGAGCACCGCGTGATCACCGAGGCGGTGCACGGAGCCGGTGGCCGGATCGCCCTGCAGCTGCTGCACTTCGGCCGCTACGCCTACCACCCCGCCCTGGTCGCGCCGAGCGCCGTACAGGCCCCGATCAGCCCCTTCCCGCCCCGTGCGCTCACCGACGAGGAGGTCGAGCGGACCATCGAGGACTTCGCGGACGCGGCGGCCCTGGCGCAGTCGGCCGGGTACGACGGCGTGGAGATCATGGGGTCCGAGGGCTACCTGATCAACGAGTTCATCGCCTCCCACACCAACCACCGCGAGGACCGCTGGGGCGGCTCGTACGAGAACCGGATGCGCTTCCCGGTGGAGATCGTGCGGCGGGTGCGCGAGCGGGTCAGGCCGGAGTTCATCCTGATCTACCGGCTCTCCATGCTGGACCTGGTCCCCGGCGGCTCCACGCTGCCCGAGGTGGTGCAGCTGGCCAAGGCGGTCGAGGCGGCCGGGGCGACCATCATCAACACCGGCATCGGCTGGCACGAGGCCCGCATCCCGACCATCGCCACCTCGGTGCCGCGCGGCGCCTGGGCCTGGGTGACCAAGCAGCTGATGGGCGAGGTCTCCGTCCCGCTGGTGACCAGCAACCGGATCAACACCCCCGAGCTGGCCGAGCAGCTGCTCGCCGACGGACACGCCGACCTGGTCTCGCTGGCCCGTCCGCTGCTGGCCGACCCGGAGTTCGTGGCCAAGGCCGCGGCCGGGGCGCCGGAGGCGATCAACACCTGCATCGGCTGCAACCAGGCCTGCCTGGACCACACCTTCAGCGGCCGGATCACCTCCTGCCTGGTCAACCCCCGGGCCTGCCACGAGACCGAGCTGGTGCTCGGGCCGACCCAGCGGAAGAAGCGGATCGGCGTGGTCGGGGCCGGCCCGGCCGGGCTCGGTTTCGCGGTCGCGGCCGCCGAGTGCGGCCACGCCGTCACGCTCTTCGACGCGGACGACCGGATCGGCGGGCAGCTGAACGTGGCGCGCCGGGTGCCCGGCAAGCAGGAGTTCGACGAGACCCTGCGGTACTTCCGCCACCAGCTGGCGGAGCGTCAGGTCGAGCTGCGGCTCGGCGAGTTGGCGAATGCCGAGCAGCTGCTGGCCGAGGGCTACGACGAGGTGGTGCTGGCCACCGGTGTCACCCCGCGCACGCCCGACATCCCCGGCGTGGACCACCCGAGCGTGCTCGGCTACCTGGACGTGCTGCGCGGCGGTGCCGAGGTCGGCGAGCGGGTGGCCATCATCGGCGCGGGCGGCATCGGCTTCGACGTGGCCGAGTACCTGACGGACTCGGGGGCCGACTTCTACGCCAGCTGGGGCATCGACACCGAGCACCGGGAGCGCGGCGGGCTGCGCGCCCCGGAGAAGGAGCTGCCGCCCCGTCAGGTGCACCTGATCCAGCGCAAGGCCGGCAAGGTCGGCGCGGGCCTCGGCAAGACCACCGGCTGGATCCACCGGCAGGAGATCGCCAAGCGGGGCGTGGTGACCGTCTCCGGCGCCGAGTACCGGAAGATCGACGACGAGGGCCTGCACCTGGTGGTGGACGGCGAGGAGCGGGTGCTCGCGGTGGACACCGTGGTGCTCTGCGCCGGGCAGGAGCCTCGCCGCGAGCTCCACGACGCCCTGGTGGCGGGCGGCGCCTCGGTGCACCTGATCGGCGGCGCGGACGTGGCCGCCGAGCTGGACGCCAAGCGCGCGATCGACCAGGGCACCAGGCTGGCCGCCGCCCTCTAGGCCGCTCCGGCCCGTACCGGCCGTACCGGTCGCAGGAGCCGTACCGACAGCTGATCCGAAGGCCCCCGGGATGCCCCGGGGGCCTTTCGCATGCCCGCGTCGTGGTTCGTCCTTCGGACCCACTCTTGACGTTTTGTTGAAGCCGCCCTAGCTTGTCTTTCGTATCCCAGAACAATGCTTCCGCATCGTGGAAGTTGCTGGAGCCCGACGGACGCAGGAGTGAACCGATGCCTCGTATGACAGCAGCCGCAGCCGCAGTTGAGATCCTCAAGCTCGAGGGCGTCGAGGTCGCGTTCGGCGTGCCGGGCGCCGCGATCAACCCCTTCTACAAGGCGCTGAAGCTGGTCGGTGGCATCGGCCACACGCTGGCCCGCCACGTCGAGGGCGCCTCGCACATGGCCGAGGGCTACACCCGGGCCAAGGCCGGGAACATCGGTGTCTGCATCGGCACCTCCGGCCCGGCCGGCACCGACATGATCACCGGGCTCTACTCGGCCATCGCCGACTCGATCCCGATCCTGTGCATCACCGGCCAGGCGCCGGTCTCCAAGCTGCACAAGGAGGACTTCCAGGCGGTCGACATCGCCTCGATCGCCAAGCCGGTCACCAAGGCGGCCACCACCGTCCTGGAGGCGGCCCAGGTCCCCGGCGTCTTCCAGCAGGCCTTCCACCTGATGCGCTCCGGCCGTCCGGGCCCGGTCCTGATCGACCTGCCGATCGACGTCCAGCTGACCGAGATCGAGTTCGACCCGGCGACCTACCAGCCGCTGCCGGTCTACAAGCCGGCCGCCTCCAAGGCCCAGATCGAGAAGGCCATCTCCTTCCTGCTGGCCTCCGAGCGCCCGCTGATCGTCGCGGGCGGCGGCGTCATCAACGCCGACGCCACCGAGCTGCTGGTCGAGTTCGCCGAGCTGACGGGCGTTCCGGTCATCTCCACCCTGATGGGCTGGGGCACCATCCCGGACGACCACGAGCTGGCCGCCGGCATGGTCGGCGTCCAGACCTCGCACCGCTACGGCAACGCGACCTTCCTGGAGTCCGACTTCGTCCTCGGCATCGGCAACCGCTGGGCCAACCGCCACACCGGCTACAACCTGGACGCCTACCGCGGTGACCGCAAGTTCGTCCACGTCGACATCGAGCCGACCCAGATCGGCCGGATCTTCCCGCCGGACTACGGTGTCGTCTCCGACGCCAAGGCCGCGCTGGAGCTCTTCATCGAGGTCGCCAAGGAGCTGAAGGCGGAGGGCAAGCTGCCCGACTTCACCGCCTGGGCCGCCTCCGCGCAGGAGCGCAAGGCCACCCTGCAGCGCCGCACCCACTTCGACAACGTGCCGATCAAGCCGCAGCGCGTCTACGAGGAGATGAACAAGGCCTTCGGCCCGGAGACCCGCTACGTCACCACCATCGGCCTCTCGCAGATCGCCGCCGCCCAGTTCCTGCACGTCTACAACAAGCGGAACTGGATCAACTGCGGCCAGGCCGGCCCGCTCGGCTGGACCATCCCGGCCGCGATCGGCGCGGCGGTCGCCGACCCGGAGACCCCGATCGTCGCGCTCTCCGGCGACTACGACTTCCAGTTCATGATCGAGGAGCTGGCGGTCGCCGCCCAGCACAAGGTCCCCTACGTCCACGTCCTGGTGAACAACGCCTACCTCGGCCTGATCCGCCAGGCCCAGGTCAACCTGGACATCAACTTCCAGGTCAACCTGGAGTTCGAGAACATCAACGCCCCCGAGCTCGGCGTCTACGGCGTCGACCACGTCAAGGTCGCCGAGGGCCTGGGCGTCAAGGCGATCCGCGTCACCGACCCGAACGAGCTGGGCGCCGCCTTCGAGGAGGCCAAGAAGCTGGCCGCCGAGTACCGCGTCCCGGTCGTCGTCGAGGCCATCCTGGAGCGGGTCACCAACATCTCGATGAGCAAGACCGTCGACATGTCGAACGTGACCGAGTTCGAGGAGCTCGCCACCGAGCCCGGCCACGCCCCGACCGCGATCAAGGCCCTCCAGGTCTGATCCGCCATCAGCACACCGCTGCCCGGCACCGCCCACTACGGTGCCGGGCAGCGGTGCGTCTCAGGCCGGGTTGCCGGCGTGGGTGAGGGTCTCCCAGGCGGTGAAGAGGTTGTTGGTGCCCGCCGGGCGCTGACGTTCGGTCAGCAGCTGGGTGTTGGTCATGCCGTAGCCGAGGCGGTCGTGCAGGGCGTTGTAGCCGACCTCGGTGACCGGGCCGAGGGACTGCTCCAGGGTGCCGCCGCAGAGCCAGGACGGGACGGCGGTGCCCAGCTGGTACTTGGACTGCAGGCCCAGGGCGTGCCGCAGGCGGTCGGCCACCTCGGGGTAGAGGTCCTGGCCCTGGATCCGGGAGGTCTCGGCGACGTGCGAGATCGCGGAGAGGCCGTAGCCGGTGTGGGTGAGGTCGCGGCAGGTCTCCTGGGTGAGGCCGTCGACGAAGGTGGACTGGCCCTGCCAGTAGCCGACGATCTCGTCCCGGGTGTCCAGGCCGCTGCCGGGGACGGTGCGGGGGAGCGGGCCGTCGGAGGCGAGGTAGACGTAGGCGGGGACGCGGTTGCGGTACAGGGAGACGGCCTTGTCGTAGGCGGCGCGGTCGTTCAGGAAGACCGCGATGCCGATCGAGGCCTCGACCATACTGAGCTCCCAGTTCCCGTTGGAGCGCGAGCCGTTCGCGACCTCGGGCAGGTAGACGGTGCGCAGCATGGTTCCGAAGCGGGTGACCCGGTCCGGGGCCCACTTGCCGTAGGTGTAGCGGACGAGCTCGGCGGCCCGGGGCCAGACCGAGGCGGACCAGGCGGCCTGCAGCGGGGCGTTGCTGTTGGTGTGGTCGGTGATCGTGCCCGACCAGGCGTCCATGATCTGGATCGCCCTCTCGGCGTAGCGGGCGTCCCGGGTGAGGTACCACTCCAGGGCGAGGGTGTACGCCGCGATGGCGTCCTCCCGCTCGTCGGTGCAGCCGATGTTGGGGTTGGAGTAGGAGCCGCACTCCACGACGGCGCGCGGCTTGGGCGTGCGGCTCAGCGAGGCGTACTTGGAGGCGTGCATCTGGTCGTAGGCCGCCTTCCAGGGCTGGGCCCCGGCCTGGACCTTGGCCCGGACGAAGTCCAACTGCCCGGCGGAGACCAGGACTCCGGGGTGCGTGAAGGTGGCGGGGGCGGCGTGCGCGGCGGTGGAGGCGGCGGGGAGCAGGCCGAGGGCGGTGGCGAGCACGGCCGCCCCGGCGAGGGCGCGACGGAGCATGGCGGGGTCCTCTCGGTGCGTCAGGCGGGCAGCAGCCACTGCTGGTTGGCGGCGCCGAAGCAGTCCCAGATCTGCAGCCGGGTGCCGTTGGCGGAGCTGGGCCCGGTGGCGTCCAGGCAGCGGCCGGAGGCCGGGTTGACCAGGGTGGAGCCGGAGCCGGGCTGCCACTTCTGCGCGCCGGAGCCGTTGCAGTCCCAGAGCTGGAGCTTGCTGCCGTTGGCGGTGGCGGCGCTGGTGACGTCCAGGCACTTGCCGAGCGCCTGGAGCGAGCCGTCGGCGGCCACCGTCCAGTTCTGCGCGGCGGTGCCGTTGCAGTCGTAGAGCTGGATCGCGGTGCCGTTGGCGGTGGCCGCGGCCGCGACGTCCACGCACTTGCCGCCGTAGCCGGTGATCCGGCCGGTCGGGCGGGGCGAACTCCCGCCGCCGGTAACGCCGTTGAAGGTGCGGGCGAACTGGTACGGGCTCTGCGAGGTGCCGCTGCAGGAGTCCGACAGGGTGCCGTTGCTGGCGCAGGCCTTGTCCCGGCCGAGGGCCCAGAAGGCGAGCAGCTGGATGCCGCGGGCCCGGGCGAAGTCGGTGAGGGTGGTGGCGTTGGCGGTGGTGAAGACCTCGGCCTGGGTGTCGTTGACCCCGATCATCGGGGTGTTGCCCTCCATCGCCCAGAGCTGCTGGGAGGTCTTGCCGGTCCAGATCGAGCCGAGCTGGCCGTGCAGCGCGGTGGCGGCGTCGGTGGCGGCCTTGCCCATGTCCATGGCCGGGCCGTAGTCCATGGTCATGATGTTGACCACGCCGACGTTCAGCCCGCGGCTCTTGGCGTTGTTCAGCAGGCTGATCGAATTGCCCTCCAGGCCGGTCGGGTTGACCGGGAGGGTGTAGTGCACGGCGAGGCTGCGCCCGGCCGCCGCGTACTCCTGCTGGAGCTGGGCCAGCGCCTGGTTGCGCCGGTCGTTGGCGGTGGTGTCGTTGAGGGCGCCGCCCTCGATGTCGAGGTCGATCTTGGTCAGGTTGAGGGTGTCCACCACCCGCTTGTACTGGGCCTTGAGCGAGCTGACGGAGGTGCAGGCCTGGCCGAGCTCGGTGCCGGCCGCGCCGCCGAAGGAGGCGATCACGTCGCCGCCGGCGGCCCGCAGCGAGTTCACCGCCGAGGTCCAACCGGCGTCCCCGATCGGGGTGTTGCCGTTGAAGGTGGCGTTGCAGCTGCCGTCGCTGATCACGAAGGCCAGGGTGAAGTACTTGAGACCGGTGGCGTTGCGGGCGTCGGCCAGGGCGTTGGGCGACTTCCAGGTCTCCACGTAGGGGGCGGCGTACTGGGCGGGGAAGCCGGGGCCGGGGTTGGCGGCGGCGTGGGCGGTGCCGGGCAGGGCGCCGAGGGCGGTGGCCAGCACCGCTCCCGTGACGAGGGCGCGACGAAGCATGGGGGACTCCAGGGGACGTGTGGGGGAGCGCTCTCCGGAGAGCAGCACGGAGTCAACTGGAGTAGACCACGGAGCGTCAAGAGGTCTGGAAGGAAAGGCAACAGATCGGAAGCCGAAGAGTCCGCTTGACCTGCATCGTCCACATCATTCACGAGTTGACGGTAAATCAGGCATTGGTCTAGGCCTTGACGCCTTGCTGCGTACAGGAGTTGAATCTGCGGCCATCCCCCCACCCCCGAGGAGTCCCCCATGCTCCGAACCAGTCGCGCCGCCGCGGCGCTGCTCTCCGGTGTGCTCGCGGCCGGCGGTCTGCTGGCCGCCGCGCCCACCGCCTCCGCCGCCGGAGAGACCGTGTCGGTCTGGCTCACCACCACCGACGACGCGGGCGGCCGGCACGTCACCCGAGGCCTGCAGCCGCAGGCCGCCACCGCCTTCGCGGCCGGCTCCGGCGCCGGCCAGCAGATCACCGTGGACGAGTCGGTCCGGTACCAGCAGTTCACCGGTGGCGGCGCCTCGTTCACCGACACCGCCGCCTGGCTGCTGAACAGCAGCGGCGTCCCCGCAGCGACCCGGGACGCCACCATGCGCAAGCTGTTCTCGCCCACCGAGGGCATCGGGCTGTCGATGATCCGCAACCCGATGGGCGCCTCCGACCTGGCGCGCTACGGCTACACCTACGACGACCGGCCGGCCGGCCAGACCGACCCGGGCCTCGCCAACTTCTCCGTCGCCCACGACCTGGTGGACGTGCTGCCGCTGACGAAGCAGGCCAAGCAGCTCAACCCCGCGCTCACCACGATGGCCAGCCCGTGGACCGCGCCCGCCTGGATGAAGGACAGCGGCTCGCTGAACGGCGGCTGGCTGAAGGCCGAGCACTACGGCTCCTACGCCCAGTACTTCGTGAAGTACGTGCAGGCGTACCAGGCCCAGGGCGTCCCGGTGGACTACCTCACCGTGCAGAACGAGCCGACCTGCTGCGGCGGTTACCCGTCGATGAGCTGGAACGGCTCCGGCCTGGCCTACTTCACCAAGAACAACCTGCTGCCCGCCCTGGCCGGAGCCGGGCTGAGCAGCAAGGTGCTCGCGCTGGACTGGAACTGGGACCAGTACGCCGGCTACGGCGCACCCGTGGTGGACGACCCGGCGATCCGCAGCCACCCCAACTTCGGCGGCATCGCCTGGCACGGCTACGGCGGCGACGTCGCGACCCAGACCGCGGTGCACGACCAGTACCCGGGGGTGGACGCCTTCGGCACCGAGCACTCCGGCGGCACCTGGATCGCCGACCAGCAGCGCGAGGACATGCGCAACATCATCGACTACACCCGCAACTGGGGTAAGTCGGTGGTCAAGTGGAGCCTCGCGGTGGACCAGAACGGCGGCCCGCACTTCGGCGGCTGCGGCACCTGCACCGGGCTGGTCACGGTGCAGAACGGCGGCTCGCGGGCCGGGCAGGTGGACTACACGGTGGAGTACTACACCATGGGCCACCTGACCAAGTTCGTGAAGCCGGGCGCCTACCGGATCGCCTCCACCGCCAACTCGGCCGTGCCGAACGTGGCGTGGCGCAACCCCGACGGCTCCAAGGCGCTGATCGCGTACAACGACAGCGGCACCGCGCAGACCGTCCGGGTCAACTGGGGCGGCCAGAGCTTCGGGTACCAGCTCCCGGCGAAGACCTCGGCCACCTTCACCTGGGCCGGCACGCCGGGCGGCGGTGGCGGGCGCACCGGTCAGGTGACCGGCCTGGCCGGGAAATGCCTGGACGTGGCGGCGGCCGGTACGGCCAACGGCACCGCCGTGCAGCTCTACGACTGCAACTCCACCGCCGCGCAGAGCTGGACGGTCGCCACCGACGGAACGGTCCGGGCGCTGGGCAAGTGCCTGGACGTGAACGGGGCTTCGAGCGCGGACGGCACCAAGGTGCAGCTCTGGGACTGCAACGGCTCGGACGCCCAGCGCTGGACGCCGACCGGGGACGGCACCCTGCGGGCGCTCGGCAAGTGCCTGGACGTGACCGGCAACACCTCCGCCAACGGGACGCCGGTCCAGCTCTGGACTTGCTTCGCGGGGGCCAACCAGCGCTGGACGCTGCCGGCCTGAGGCGCGGCGGGTGCGACGGGTGGGGCCAACTGTCAAGTGATGCAGTGCTCTTGACTTTTGAGTCATGTGCACGCCAAGTTGGTCCCACCCCCACACTCGAGAGGCAGTTCTCATGAAGAAGCCGCTCCTCGGCGCCGCCTGCGCGCTCGTGCTCGCCGGTGCTCCGGTCCTGGCCGCCACCCCGGCCTCGGCCGCCCCCTCCGCTCCGCTCGCGGCCGTGGACTTCGCGGGCACCGTGGCGCTCAGCAACTGCTCCGGCTCGCTGGTGCGCCTGCCCAACTCCCAGGCGGGCGACCCGGCCCTGATCCTCTCCAACGGCCACTGCCTGGACACCGGCATGCCGACCGCGGGCCAGGTGCTGGTGAACCGCTCCTCCAGCCGCACCTTCTCGCTGCTCAACTCGGCCGGCACCAAGGTCGCCACGCTGCGCGCCACCAAGATGGTCTACGGCACCATGACCGACACCGACGTGTCGATCTACCAGCTGAACACCACCTACGCCGCCATCAAGAGCTCGTACAACATCAGCCCGCTCACCGTCTCGGCGAGCCACCCGACCGCGGGCACCGCGATCAAGGTGGTCTCCGGCTACTGGAAGCGGATCTACTCCTGCAACGTCGACGGCTTCGTCTACCGTCTGAAGGAGGGGAGTTGGACCTTCAAGGACTCGGTCCGCTACACCTCCAGCTGCAACACCATCGGCGGCACCTCCGGCTCCCCGGTGGTGGACGCCAACACCGGCCAGGTGGTCGCGGTCAACAACACCGGGAACGAGGACGGCCAGCGCTGCACGGTGAACAACCCGTGCGAGGTCGACCAGGCCGGCAACGTCACGGTCCGCCAGGGCATCAACTACGCCCAGCAGACCTACCTGATCCCCGGCTGCTTCGGCCCGGGCAACGTGCTCAACCTCTCGCTCGCCGGCTGCGCCCTGCCCAAGCCCTGACCGACCCTCCTCCAGCGGCCGTCTCCTGGCCGACGGCGTGGCCCCGCTGCCCGGGGCCACGCCGTCAGGCGTTCCGCCGCACCCGCAATGCCCAGAGCACCAAGGGAAGTTGGGCGGGCACCCGGGCGAGCGCGGCGCCCCGCAGCGCGGCCGGGCGGTGCCGCCAGTCGTACGCCATCTTGACGTTGGCGGGCAGCACGGCGACGAACAGCCCGGCTGCGGCCAGCGCCCCCGCCCGCCTGGTCCTGGGCAGCGCCACCGCCGCGCCGACCGCCAGCTCGGCCACCCCGCTGACCTGGGTCCAGAGCCGGGGGGTGCCCGGCAGCGAGCGCGGCACGATGGCGTCGAACTGGCGCGGCACCACGAAATGGGCGACGCCGGCCCCGAGCAGCAGGCCGCTCAGCAGCTTGGCGGAACGCGTGGACGACACGTGGCCTCCCGGGCCGGGCGGGCGGCACCGGAACGGCGCCGCGACTGTTACCGGAGAGTAGCCGCCGGATCCGCCGGGCGGAAGACGCCGCCCGCCGCAGGGCCGGACGGACTGTTACAGAGCCTCGCGGTGGCTGTTACACGACCGGCCGACCACCGTGAGGTGCGGTTCCTAACGTCTGCCGTACCAACTCCCGGCCACCGGGCCGGGGGTGGCGAGCAATCGGGAGGAACCCCCATGGCAGGCACCACGAACATCCGCCGCGCGCTGCGCTTCGCCCTGGTCTCCGCAGGCGTCGCCGGTGCGGTGGCCCTCTCCGGCGCGGCCGCCCACGCCGACGGCAGCACCCCGGCCCCGCAGCCCTCGGCGTCCGTCTCCTCGCCGGCCGCGAAGCCCACCGCCGTCCCCAGCTCCCCGGCCCCGGCCGTCGAGAAGCCCACCGCCTCCGCGAGCCTGCCGGCCGGCAAGGGCAGCGCCGACCCGCAGGTCAAGGTGGTCCCCAAGGGCGGCGCCCAGACCGGTGAGGGCGAGAGCAAGGACTCCACCGCCACCCTGGTCCTCGGCTCGGGCCTGGCCGCCGCCGGTGCGGCCGGCATCGGCTTCGCGGTGCTGCGTCGCCGTGCCGGCGCCCGGGGCTAAGGCGTGAGCGCCGGATCACGCCGGGCGGCGCGCGACCGGGCGCGCGGCCCGCAGACGCCCGCCGACGCGGCGGAGCCGCACGAGGACCGGGCCGACGTGATCCGGCAGCCGCGGCACCGCCGTCGCCGCCGCCCGCGCTGGGCACCGGCCGCAGTGGCGGGGGCGCTGGCGCTGGGCGCCGGTGCGGTCCTGATCGGTGGCTGTTCGGCCGAGCAGCCACCGGTGCGGATCGCGGCCGCCGGGCAGTCGGTCCAGTCCGGGCAGTCGGTCCAGTCCGGACCGGCGGGCGGGGGAGCGGCGCAGTCCGCCACCACCCCGACGAAGCGTCAGGACACGGCGCCGCAGGGCGCGGTGGCCCCGCCCAGCAGGCTGGTGATCCCCCGGATCGGGGTGGACGCGCCCGTCGGGGCGACCGGCCTCAACCCGGACGGCACGGTCGAGGTGCCGCCGATGGACCGCCCCGAGCAGGTCGGCTGGTACCGCAACGGACCGGCCCCGGGCCAGACCGGCCCGGCCGTGCTGCTCGGTCACCTGGACACCCGCAAGGGCCCGGCGGTCTTCCACCGGCTGCCGCAGCTCGCCCCGGGCGACCGGATCGAGCTGCGCCGGGAGGACGGCAGCACCGTCGCGTTCCGGGTGCGCGAGCTGAAGCAGTACCCGAAGGACGGGTTCCCGACCGAGCTGGTCTACGGGAACACCAGCACCGCGCAGCTCAGGCTGATCACCTGTGGCGGTGCGCTCGGCGGCGACGGGCACTACAAGGACAACATCATCGTGCTCGCCGACCTCCAGGCCTGACCCGTCCGCACCTCCGCACCGTCGGCGCGTCCGCGCCGTCCGTCCGACCTGGGCGGACGGTGCGGACGTGCCGTCGGGCAGACTTGACCACCGATCACCGATCACCGATCACCGAGCACCGACCCCACCGGAAGGCGACCAGCACCGTGAGCCGATGGCCCCGCCGTACCGCCCCGGGCTGGGGCGCCGTCCTGCTCGTGGTGGTCGCCGCGCTCTCCGGCTGCGGCGGCGCCGGGCAGCTGCACGACGCCGGCCCGGCCCGCGCGGTGGCGCTGCACCCCGTCTCCGAACCGCTCTGGCCCGAGGACGTGGCCTCCGCCGAGCCCTCCCCCTCGCCCTCCGGCTCGCGGCCGCCGCTCTCCCCGGTGCCCGGGATCACGGTCGCGAACGAGGACCTCCGCTCCGTCGACCTGCGCGCGCTGCTGACCAAGGACCCCGAGCTGCGGCCGGAGGAGAGCAAGGCCCTGACGGGCTGTCAGGGCTGCGCCGTCCGCCCCGCCCAGCTCCGCGACCTGAACGGGGACGGCCGTCCGGAGCTGCTCACCGCCGTGCAGTTCGGCTCGGGCTCCGGCTCCTCCTACCTCCACGTCTACGAGCTGCGCGGCGGCCGCCTCTACCCGGTGCTCACCCAGCAGGTGGAGAGCGGCTTCACGGCCGAGACCGTCGGGCCGAAGCTGGTGGTGCGCGAGCCCGACCGCACCAGGACCACCTACGCCTGGGACGAGGACCGGCTGCTGGTGGAGGACCGGCAGATCACCGGCCCCGGGGCCGACGGCGCGTACTGCGATCCGACCGCGGCGCCCACCGCCAAGATCGAGAAGGGCTCCGAGCCGAAGGTCTCGACGGCCCCCACCCCGGCCCCGCAGAAGCCCGCGCCCAAGCCGGTGCTCCCCAGCCCCGTCCCGTCCAGGTCGGCCGCGTGAGCGGCCCCGCACCCCGGAGCGTCCCCGTGCCCGAGACCGCCCCCGCCGCCCCGCGCATCCTGCTGGTGGAGGACGACGAGGTGATCCGCGAGGCCACCCGGATGGCGCTGGAGCGCTACGGCTTCCCGGTGGACACCGCCGTGGACGGGTTGGACGGCCTGGAGCGGTTCCGCGCGCGGCGGCCCGACCTGCTGCTGCTCGACGTGATGCTGCCGCTGCTCGACGGGGTCGGCCTGTGCCGCCGGATCCGCGAGGAGAGCCAGCTGCCGATCCTGATGATGTCGGCCCGCACCGAGCCGATCGACGTCATCTCCGGTCTGGAGGCGGGCGCCGACGACTACATCACCAAGCCCTTCGAGAGCGCCGTGCTGGTGGCCCGGATCCGCACCGTGCTGCGTCGCACCAGGGCGGTCGCCGAACCGGTGCCCGCCGCCGGGCCGCCGCCCGAGCCGGAGCCGTCGCGCGCGGTGCGGGTGATCGACGACCTGGAGCTGGACACCGAGGCGATGGAGGTCCGGGTGGCGGGCCGTCAGGTGCCGCTCACCCCGACCGAGTTGCGGCTGCTGCTGGAGTTCACCGCCGCGCCGGGCGTGGTGCTGGAGCGCCAGACCCTGCTGGAGCGGGTCTGGGACTACTCCTGGGACGCCGACAGCCGGGTGGTCGACGTGCACGTGCAGCGCCTGCGCGCCAAGATCGGCGCGGGCCGGATCGAGACCATCCGTGGCTTCGGCTACAAGCTGCGGCGGTCCGGGTGAACCTGCGCGGTCAGATCGCCGCGACCGTCGCCCTGGTCTCCGTGCTGGTCGCCATCACGGTCGGCCTGCTGGTGCACCGGGCGTCCGTCGCACAGCACACCGGGCAGGCCAGGAAGGCCGCCGAGAACGCGCTGGAGTCGGTGCTCGACGGCTACGCGCGCGGCGGCGACCTCGGCCTCGCCTGGGGCGCGTCGACCAGCGACCCCGCCCTCCCCGAGGAGCTGCGCCGGCTGGCCGAGCGCGGCCGGCACGGCTCGGTGCTCGGCGCCGGGCCGAACGGCACCGTGATGTGGGCGGCCGCCCCGCTCGGCCTCGGCCCCGGCACCGGCAACGACGGCGCGGCGGCGCAGGTGCTCTCGGTCCGGATCGACTACGCCGACGACGAGCGGGCCATCGCCCAGCTCGACCGGTCCATCCAGGTCTCGGCCGCGCTCTCGGTGGCCGTCACCGTGCTGGCCGGGGTCTTCGCCGCCGACCGGATCAGCGGACGGCTGCGCACCGCCGCCCGCACCGCCCGCACCATCGCCAAGGGCGACCTGACGGCCCGGATCGGACCGATCGGCGGCCCCCGCGACGAGGTGACCGAACTCGCCTCGGCGGTGGACTCGATGGCGGGCGTGCTCAGCAGCAAGCTGGCCAACGAACAGCGCTTCACCGCCGATGTGGCGCACGAGCTGCGAACCCCGCTGACCGGGCTGCTCACGGCGGCGGAGCTGCTGCCGCCGGGGCGGCCGACCGAGCTGGTGCAGGACCGGGTGCGGGTGCTGCGCAGCCTGACCGAGGACCTGCTGGAGGTCTCCCGGCTGGACGCGGGGGCCGACCGGCCGGAGCTGACGGCCGTTCAGCTCGGCCCGGTGGCCGCCCGGGTGGTGGCGGCCGCGACGGCCCCCACCGAGCTGCGGATCGAGTCCGACGCGCTGGTCACCACCGATGTCCGCCGGCTCGACCGGGTGCTCTCCAACCTGGTGGCCAACGCCCACCGGCACGGCCGCGGCCCGGTCCTGGTCCGGGTCGAGGGCCCGGTGCTGACGGTCCGTGACCACGGCCCCGGCTACCCGGAGGACGTCCTCACCGAGGGGCCGCAGCGCTTCCGCACCGGCGCCCGCGAACGCGGCCACGGCCACGGGCTCGGCCTCACCATCGCCCAGGGCCATGCCGAGGCCCTCGGCATCGCGCTGACGCTGGCCAACCACCCGGAGGGCGGTGCCCTCGCGGAGCTGCGGCTGCCGTCGGCCGAGGGCTGAGCGGGCTCGGTTCCTGAGCGGGCTCAGTTGGTGACCGCGTAGGCGATCCGGCGGGCGGCGTGGAGGGGCGTCAGCTCGGTGGTGTCGATCACTTCGGCCTCGGCGTGCAGCCAGCCCGCGGCCGCCTCGGCGTACGGCTCCAGGTGACGCAGGCGGAACGGGGACGGGCCGGGGCCGAGGACGCGGTCGTTCTCGATCCGGGCGCGCAGGGTGTCCTGGTCGGCGTGGAGCACGAAGTGCCGTACCGGGATGGAGTGTTCGGCGAGGCCCGCGCTGATCTCCCGCCAGTACTGCTCCACCAGCACGGTCATCGGCACCACCAGCGTGCCCCCGGTGTACTCCAGCACCCGCCGCGCGGTCTCCACCACCAGGGGCCGCCACGGCGGCCAGTGCTGGAAGTTGTCGGTCGCGGGCAGGCCGGGGGAGATGTCCATCAAGGTCTCGCCGACCTTCTCGGCGTCGAACACCCGGGAGTCGGGAACCAGTTCCTGCACCAGCGGCGCGGTGGTGCTCTTGCCCGCCCCGTGCGTTCCGTTCAGCCATACGATCATCGCCCCACACTAGCCCGGCGCACCGTGCCCGCGGGTCTTTTCGAAGCAGTGAATCGGTGCTTCAATCCTTGGCATGGCCTACCGTCGCACCCCCGCCGTCCAAGCCCGCCTCGACGCCCAGCGGGAGACGGTGCTGGCCGCGGCCGTGGCGCTGCTGGCCGAGCGGGGGTACGCGGGCTGCTCGATGGCGGCGGTGGCGGAGCGGGCCGGGATCGCGACCGGGTCGATGTACCGGCACTTCGCCGGGAAGGCCGAGCTGTCGGTGGAGCTGTTCCGCACGGTGGTGACCGGTGAGCTCGCGGCCGTGGGGGCGGCGGTGGGCAAGGCGGCCGCCGACGGGGCCGGGCCGCACCGGCTGGTCGCCGCCGTGGTGGAGACCTTCGCCGCCCGTGCGCTGGCCGCACCCCGGCTCGCCTACGCGCTGCTCGCCGAGCCGGCCGACCAGGTGGTGGACGCCGAGCGGCTGGTGTTCCGCCGGGCCTTCCGCGACCTGATGGCCGTTCAGATAGCCCCGGCCGTCGCCGACGGCCGGCTGCCCGAGCAGGACGCCGAGCTGACCGCCGCCGCGCTGGTCGGTGCGATCGGCGAGGCCCTGGTCGGCCCGCTCGCCGCGGGCCTGGGCCGGGACGACGTGATCCCGGCGCTCATCTCCTTCACCCGACGCGCCCTTGGGGGGCAGCACGATGCCTGACACGCACGAGGTCACCAACCAGGTGCCCGACCTGTACGGCCACGACGTGGCCGCCGACCCGACCCTGCTGGCCGCCCTGCACCGGGCCGGGGCCGGCTGGGCCGAGGAGCAGCTGCACGCCCTCGGCCGGCTGGCGGGCACCGAACGGGCTGCCGAGTGGGGCCGGTTGGCCAACGAGTACGAGCCGGTGCTGCGCACCCACGACCGCTACGGCCACCGGATCGACGAGGTGGAGTTCCACCCCGCCTGGCACGAGCTGATGACCGTCGCGGTGGAGCACGGCCTGCACGCCGCCCCCTGGCGCGACGGGCGCCGCGGCGCGCACACCGCCCGGGCGGCCAAGTTCTACGTCTGGGGGCAGGTCGAGGCCGGGCACAGCTGCCCGATCTCGATGACCTACGCCTCGGTGCCCGCGCTGCGGGCCACCCCGGCGCTGGCCGAGCAGTACGAACCCCTGCTGGCCGCCCGCTCCTACGACTTCGGGCTGCGCGAGCCGCACGGCAAGAGCGGCCTGATCGCCGGCATGTCGATGACCGAGAAGCAGGGCGGCTCGGACGTCCGGGCCAACACCACCACCGCCGAGCCGCAGGCCGACGGCACCTACCGGATCACCGGCCACAAGTGGTTCACCTCCGCCCCGATGTCCGACCTGTTCCTGACGCTGGCCCAGGCCCCGGGCGGGCTCAGCTGCTTCGTGCTGCCCCGGGTGCTGCCGGACGGCGAGCGGAACCGGCTGCGGATCCAGCGGCTCAAGGACAAGCTGGGCAACCGCTCCAACGCCTCCGCCGAGCTGGAGTACGACGGCGCGGTCGGCTGGCTGGTCGGCGAGGAGGGCCGGGGCGTGCCCACCATCATCGAGATGGTGAACATGACCCGGCTGGACTGCACCTTGGGCGCCGCCTCCGGGATGCGGCTCGGCGCCGTCCGGGCGCTCCACCACACCACCCACCGGCGGGCGTTCGGCGCCGCGCTGGTGGACCAGCCGCTGATGCGCAACGTGCTGGCCGACCTGGTGGTGGAGTCCGAGGCCGCCACCGCCGTCGCCCTGCGGCTGGCCGAGGCCACCGACCGGGCGCTGGCGGGGGACCAGCAGGAGGCGCTGGTGCGGCGGTTGGGGCTGGCTGCGGCCAAGTACTGGGTCTGCAAGCGCGGTCCGATGCACGCCGCCGAGGCGCTGGAGTGCTTCGGCGGCAACGGCTACGCCGAGGAGTCCGGCATGCCGCGGCTCTACCGGGAGGCCCCGCTGGTCTCCATCTGGGAGGGCTCGGGGAACGTGGCCGCGCTGGACGCGCTGCGCGCGATGGCCCGGCGCCCGGAGACGGTGGAGGCGCTGCTCGGCGAGCTGGACGCGGCCGCCGGGGCGGACCGGCGGCTGGACGCGGCGGTGGCCGGCCTGCGCAAGCAGCTCGGCGAGACCTCCGAACTCGAGTACCGCACGCGCCGGTTGGTGGAGTCGATCGCGCTGGCCTTCCAGGGCTCACTGCTGGTCCGGTACGGCGACCCGGCGGTGGCCGACGCGTTCTGCGCCTCCCGGCTGGGCGGCGAGCACGGCGGCGCCTTCGGCACCCTGCCGACCGGTGTGGACACGGCTGCCGTGCTGGCCCGGGCCACGGCCCGGCCCGCATGAGCGAGACCGAGGAGGTCCGGGCGTTCTGGCGGGGTCTGGGCCTGCCCGGCCTCGTCGACGTGCACACGCACTTCATGCCGGAGCGGGTGCTGGCCAAGGTGTGGGCCTACTTCGACCAGGTCGGTCCGCTGACCGGGCGGCCGTGGCCCATCACCTACCGCGAGGAGGAGGACCAACGGGTCGCCCGGCTGCGGGAGTTCGGGGTCCGCGCGTTCACCTCGATGCTCTACCCGCACAAGCCGGGGATGGCCGCCTGGCTGAACTCCTGGTCGGCGGAGTTCGCCGCCCGCACCCCGGACTGCCTGCACACCGCCACCTGCTACCCCGAGCCGGAGGCGGCCGAGTACGTGGCGAAGGCCCTGGCCGACGGCGCCCGGGTCTTCAAGTGCCACGTCCAGGTGGGCGACTACGACCCCACCGACCCGCTGCTCGACCCGGTCTGGGGCCAACTGGCCGAGGCCGGCGTGCCGGTGGTGACGCACTGCGGCTCCGGGCCGACGCCCGGCAAGCACACCGGACCCGGCCCGATCGCCGCGGTGCTGGCCAGACACCCCGGCCTGCGGCTGGTGGTCGCCCACCTGGGCCTGCCGGAGTACCGGGAGTTCCTGGAGCTGGCCGAGCGCCACCCCGGCGTGCACCTGGACACCACCATGGCCTTCACCGAGTTCAGCGAGGAACTCGCGCCCTTCCCCCGGGACTTGCTGCCCCGGCTGGCCGACCTGGGTGACCGGGTGCTGCTCGGCAGCGACTTCCCGAACATCCCCTACCCGTACCTCGCCCAGCTCCGCGCCCTCGCGGACCTCGGGCTGGGCGACGACTGGCTCCGGGCGGTCTGCCACGACAACGGCGCCCGCCTGTTCGGCCTGCCGCCGGGGGTTCGGAGCTGACCGCGGTGGGGCGCGGCGGCGTCACGCGTCGCTCCGCCCCACCAGGCGGACCCATCCCCGCCGCGGGAGGGCCCGGCCGACGGTCGGAGCGGGCCCGAGCAAGTCGGCCGCGTCCGGGTGCTCGGACGCCCAGGCGCGGTGATCGCCGTAGAACCCGGCGATCCGGCGCAGCGTCCTACGGGCGAGCCACTCCCGTGCCGAAGCCGACCGGGGTCCGCACGGTGTGCCGCCCGGACCGGACCGGGGGTGTGGCGACACCCTCGGCCCCGGCCCGGCCCGGACGGTCCGTCAGACCGCCCCTAGGGACCGAGCTGCCCGGCCAGGGCGAGCGCGTCCAGCAGCCTCGGGTGCAGCAGGGGATGCGCGGCCAGCAGCCCGTCCGCATCCGGGGTCCAGCGCTTTCCCTCGGTGTCCGTCACCAGGGCGCCCGCCTCGCGGGCGATCAGGGCTCCGGGCAGCAGGCCGACCGGATCCGGGCCGTACTCCCAGAAGCCGTTCAGCTGGCCCGAGCCGACCTGGGCCAGCTGGAGGGCCACCGGGCCGAGGTCGCACACGGCCAGCACCCGGGCCGCGACGGCGGTCAGCGACTCCCCGGCCCGGCGCAGCTCCTCCCGGCCGGCCGCCGGCGGCCGGCCGGTGCCGATCACGCAGGTGTCCGGGTCCCGTTCGGGCGGGGCGATCGCCCGGCCGTTGAGGCGTGCGCCGCCGCCGAGTTCGGCGGTGTAGGTGGCGTGCAGGGACGGGGCGTGCACCACCGCGAGCACCGGCTCGCCGTCCCGCAGCAGGGTGGCGGTGACGGCCCAGTGCGGCAGCGCGTTCAGGTACTGCACACCCCCGTCGGTGGTGTCGCAGGACCACCACTCGCCGTCCTCGGGCACGGCGGTGGCGGACTCCCCGTCCAGCCAGCCGGCCCCGGGGCGCAGCGCCCCGAGACGCTCCCGCAGCTGCGCCGTGGCGGGCTCCTCCACCCATGCCAGGGCGGCCAGGGCCTCGGCCGTCGTCCGGCCCGGCCAGGGCCGGGCCGACTGGCGCTCCGTCAGGAACTCACCGACCGCCCGCACTGCGGCGGCCACTTCGGGTATAGAACACTCCTTCATGCCTTGCGCTCCCTCCGGTCACGGTCACTGCACAGAGAGGTACCGTGATCGAGCGGAACGCGAACCCGCAGATGTGAAGCCGAGTGCGAACGGATCAGGCGCCGGTGGTGGAGCCGGGGCGGATCACCATCAGCACGGTGACCACCGCCCAGAGGAGGTTGAAGAGGCCGGCGGTCATCGGGAGCAGGCGCAGGCCCTTGACGGCGCGGTCCTGCTCGGCCTGGTCCTGCGGCGCGTCGAGGGCGTCGACGGTGGCCTGCTGGCCGGGCACGACGAAGAGCAGCATCAGGGCCGCGGCCAGGCCGGTGAGCACCATCGAGGTGATCAGCCAGACGTCGCCCATCACGCCCATCACCTGGGCGGTGCCGATCCCCAGCAGCGGCACCGCGAGGCCGAGCAGCGCGTAGACCTGGGTGATCCGGTGCAGCAGCCGCACCGAGGCCTCGGCCTGCGGCCGGTCCTCCCCGCCCGCCAGCGCGGCCTTCGCCCGGCGCGGGAACATGCTCACCGTCACCGCCACCGGCCCGATGAAGAGCACCGCGGCCAGGACGTGCAGGCTCAGCAGCAGCTTGGTCATGGGGCGGTTCCTTAGCGGCGACGGGGCGGGACGCCAGCACGCTAACACCCGAGTGGCCCACGCCGACCGGTCGGGGTGTCCTCTGACGGGCGGTCACCGATCGCACATCTGTTGACATCTGTCATGAAATAGAGCGTGGCATCCGTCTTGTCCTGATTTGGAAGCGTTCAATGGGTCGGTCATGCCGCTGCTGGTGGGTGACCGTAGCCGAACAGAGGGGTTCCCCGTGCGAGTGACCGAACGTCAGGAGCGGAGCGGCCCGCGGCCGACGGCCCGCAGGCTCGGCCTGGCGGCCGCGGCGGCAGTGCTGCCGGTGGTGCTGGTCAGCGTGCTGGTCTCGGCCGCCCCGCTGTCGCCGCCGCTCGGCCCCTGCAGCGGGCCCGACTGCCCGGCGACCTGGCCCCCGCCGAACAACGGCAACGTGGTCGGCCGCGACGACACCATCAACGTCTTCGTCGGCGGGAACTACTCGGTGGCCGGCCGGGCCGCCGAGGCCGAGGGCAAGGTCGTCACGCTCGGGGACTTCTCGGTGAACAAGAACGGCGGCGGCCTCTTCAACATGGCGGTGGCCGGCGTCGGCTCCCGGGTGGTGCCCTCCAACGGCACCGACTTCGTGACCGTCGGCGGGACCGTCACGGTGGCCTCCGGCAACACGGTCGAGGTCGGCGGGACCTCGGACACCTTCGGCGCCCTGGCCTACGGCAACTTCCGCTACGGCAGCACGCTGAGCGGCACGGTCAACGTGGTGCCGACCGGCCAGGCGATCCAGGACGCGACGGCGGGGGACCAGTACTCCGGCATCCCGGACCAGCTGGCCGGGCTCTCCACCTGCGCCTCCACCCAGACCGCCACCGGCACCGTGACCACCAGCGGGAACCAGGTCACCTTCACCGGCGACGGCACCAGCGCCCGGCAGATCTTCAACGTGCCGGGCAACCTGGGCTCGACCACCAGCGCGGCCGACTTCGTCATCACCGGCATCCCGGCCGGGGCCACGGTCATCATCAACATGCTGGGCACCAACCCGGTGATCAACACCAACACCGGCACCGGGCTCGACGGCGACCCGTTCACCGAGCTGCGCCCGAACCTGCTGTGGAACTTCCCGAACGCCGCCACCACGACCATCATGGGCGGCGCCCAGTTCCAGGGCTCCCTGATGAGCGCCAGCAAGACGGGCACGACCACCATCCAGACCCCGGGCTTCAACGGCCGGGTGTACGTCGCGGGGAACCTGGTCCAGACGGGCAGCAGCGGTAGCGAGATCCACAACTACCCGTTCGACGGCGACATGCCGGAGTGCACGACTCCGACGCCGACTCCGACTCCGACGCCGACTCCGACTCCGACGCCGACGCCGACTCCGACGCCGACTCCGACTCCGACTCCGACGCCGACGCCGACCCCCACGCCGACTCCGACTCCGACTCCGACGCCGACGCCGACTCCGACCCCCACGCCGACTCCGACCCCCACGCCGACTCCGACGCCGACGCCGACTCCGACGCCGACTCCGACCCCCACGCCGACTCCGACTCCGACGCCGACGCCGACGCCGACGCCGACGCCGACGCCGACGCCGACGCCGACCCCCACGCCTACGCCGACGCCGACGCCGAGCCCCAACCCGTCCGGCTCGACCCCGGTGCCCACCACTCCGGGCCCGACCGGATCGGGGGCGGTCCCGACCGGGAGCGGTGGCGGCGGTGGCGGTGACGACGGCCAACTGCCGATCACCGGTGCCGATGTCGTCTTCCCGGCCGCCCTGGGGGCGGGCGCCCTGCTGGGCACCGGCGGTCTGACCTTCTGGTTGTCGCGCCGTCGCCGCGGCCGCCACGGCTGACCCGTCCCCTGAACGCAGTGGTGCCCCGGACCCACCCAGGGTCCGGGGCACCGTCGTACTGTCAGAGGGGAGGCGTCAGCGCGGTTCCGCGAAGAACCGTTCCACCACGCCCGCCCGGTCGGAGAAGCCCTCCAGCGGCTCGCCGACCACCCGCCCGGCCAGGTCGATCGCCAGCACGCCGACGTGCACCCGCAGTTCGAGCGCGGCCAGGTCGGCGTCCATCGAGATGGACGCCCGGGCGGACCCCACCAGCCGTTCTCGTTCGCGCTGTCCCTCGGCCCGTGCTGCTGCGACCGCCGCGGCGCCCTCCTCGGCCGCCTGCTGACGCAACCGGGCTGCTTCGTGGTGGGCCTCGGTGATCACGTGCCGGTACTCCGCGTACACCTGCTCGGCCTCGGCCCGCAGGGCCTCGGCCTTCTCCAGCTTCCCTTCGGTGGCCTCGTACCGCTCGGCCAGCACCCGCTCCGCGCGCGGAAGCAGGAGACGGCCGAGCGTGACGAATATCAGGAAGAACGCGAGGAGTCCGACCAGGAGTTGAGCCTTGCTCGGCTCCAAAGGTCCGATGTCCATGAACCAGACCCTACGGTCTGATGACACGTCATGTACGGAGAATGACGGAACTCGTTCGCCTACCGGTTCGATCCCGACCGGACGGAACCCGGTGCGCGGCGGGCCGTGCTGTGCGACGATCGCGGAGCGTTCGGTCCGGGAGAAGCCGGACCTGTGCCCGGGAGGGGAAGTCTTGGCGCAGTACGCGGAGTTCGTGACGGCCGACGGGGCCGTGGTCCGGGTCGAGCAGGCCGCCAGTGCCGCCGCTGCCGACCCGTACGGCATGCAGCCGGTCGGCCGGGGTGCGGCCCAGGCCGTGGAGCGGGCCGGGGAGACCTTCGAGCAGGCGCTGGCGGGCGTGCGGTCCGCCGCCGAGTCGGCGCTGGCGGTCTTCCGGGGCGGCAGCCTGGCGCCGGACGAGGTGGAGCTGGAGTTCGGCGTGAAGCTCACCGCCGAGGCCGGGGCGCTGATCGCCAAGACCGCCGCCGAGGCCCATCTGACCGTCAGGCTCAGCTGGACGCCCGGCCGTTCGGCCTGAGCGGGCCGGCGGACGACGGGCCGGAGCAGCCGCGATGGCGTACCCGTACTGGCTGGCCCGGATCGACACCGGCGGCCCGGAGCCCACGGTGGGCGCCGGGGTGCTGGTCACCGACCGGCACGTGCTGACCTGCGCCCACGTGGTGCACGGGCACGCGGCCGTCACCGTCCGCCTCGCCCACCGGCCGGACCATCCGGCCCTGCCCGCCACCGTGCTGCGCCGGGGGCCCTGGCCCAGCGGGCGGCACGGCCGGGACGGCACCGGGGACGTGGCCGTGCTGGAGCTGGCGGAGCCGGTGCCCGACCGGGTGGCCAGGCCCGCGCCGTTCGCCCCGCTGCACCACTGGGACCGCCCGCCCTACCCGGGGCTGACCGCGCACGGCTTCCCGTTCGGCCACGACGCCGGGCGCAGCAGCGAGATCCGGCCGACCCGGGCCGGGCTGCTGATCGGCGGCGAACTGGTGCAGTTGGAGCACGACGGCCAGGGCATGCCGCTCTCGCCCGGCTTCAGCGGCGGCCCGGTGGTGGACTCCGACACCGGCGAGCTGGTCGGCATCGTGACGGCCGCCCAGGACACCCTCGGGCGGCAGCTGCCGCCCGGCCCGGACGGCCGGACCCCGCCGGCGCTGCGGATCGGCCAGATGCTGCCCGCCGGGGCGTTGGCCCGCTACGTCCCCGAACTGGCCGACCTGATCCCCGGCGCGGCCCTCCCGCCGGACCAGGTAAGGGAGTTGCGCGAGCTGGTGGCCGGGGTCGGCGCCACAGCCGGGCCGGGGGCCTGCGACCCGCTGGAGCTCTACCGGACCGCCACCGCCGCCCAGGGGCTGCTGGACCCGCCGACCAGGCCGGGCAGCCTCTGGGAGACCTGCTGGTACCTGCTCTCCGAGGTGACCGGCCCGCTGACCAGCCGTCACCCCGTGCGCGAGTTCGCCGCACTGCTCGCCGAGTCGGCCGGGGACGCCACCCCTGAGCAGCGCGAGCGCCGGACCAGGCTGCTCCGGCTCGCCGACGGCGGCATCCGGCTCGTCCACCCCGGCCGGGCCGCCGCCCGGCGCTGGCGGCCGATCCTGGTCGAGATCGGCCACAGCGGGGCCGGGCGCGGCCGGTACACGGTGGCGGTCCGCACGGTGCGCGACGGCGAGCCGGGGCCGGCCGTGCCGCGCACCCTCTCCGGCGGTGACCTCCAGGCCGAGGTGCTCCGCGAGATCGAGCAGCAGCTCGGCCGGCTGGAGTCCGACGGTGCCGAGCTGGTCGTCTTCGTGCTGCCCCGCAAGCTGCTCACCGTGCCGGTGCACGCCTGGACCGGCAAGCACTCCTTCGGCCCGCTCGGCGCCGACCACCCGGTGGTGGTGGTCGACCGCCAGCGCCGCGACTCGGCCGCCGACCGCCGCACCCTGGAGCTCAACTGGGCGCTGCGGCGCGACGAACGCCGCACCCTGGCCCACGTGCTGGACTGCGCCGAGCCCGGCGAGGCCCGCACCCTCTACCACCTGCTCCGCCCGGTCGAGCGCCCCCAACTGCCGGTGCTGCCCGGCTCGCCCAAGGCCCGCCGCTACGCCCCGCTGCTGGACGCCGCGCTCGGCGCCGGGGTGCACGCGGTGATCTGGCCGGAGTGGACCTGTTCGGAGCGGCACCAGCCCGGCCGCGCGTGCCGGGGGAGGTCCTTCACTGCCAGACTGGCGGTCGAGCTGGCCGGCACCCCGCCGTCCGAACTACCGGAGCGGATCAAGCAGTTGCGCCACCAGGCGGAGGAGGGCGGCGACCCGGCCGGGCACTGGGCGGCCGGCCTGGTGCTGCTCTGGGAGGACCCGTTACTTCTCCCCAGCCCGCACCGGCCGTACCCGCTCCCGCCCACCGACCCGCCGTCCGAGGTCTGACTCCCGTTCCCCGACCGTCCGTCACCTCCCGCCCGCGCGGCGGGGCCAGCCGCAGGAGAGTCCCATGCCGTTGCAGCGGATCTACCGGGGTGCCGAGCAGCCCCACGACGGCCTCGCCGCCCTGCCCGCCCCGCCGCCCTGGCGCGCCTTCGACGGCGGCCCGCCGCTGGACACCCCCGCCCCCGAGGCCGACCCCTCCGCCGCCTCGGCCGGTCACCGGGCCTCCACCTTCCGGCCCACCCCGGAGACCGTCGAGCTGGTCAACGCCGCGCTCCACCTGCGGCGCCCGCTGCTGGTCACCGGCCCGCCCGGCAGCGGCAAGTCCAGCCTCCCGTACGCGGTGGCACGGGAGTTGGGCCTCGGACCGGTGCTGCGCTGGAACATCACCAGCCGGGCCACCCTGCGCGACGGCCTCTACCAGTACGACCCGCTCTCCCGCCTCTACGCCGCCAACCAGGCCGGCCCCGAGGCCACCGGCGCCGGGCTCGACGAACACCTGCGGCTCGGGCCGCTGGGCACCGCCCTGCTCCCGTACGCGCGGCCGCGGGCGCTGCTGATCGACGAGATCGACAAGGGTGACCTCGACCTGCCCAACGATCTGCTGCACGTCCTGGAGGACGGGCAGTACGAGATCGACGAACTGGTGCGGGCGGCTCCGCAGCAGCCCGTCGCGCAGGTGCTCACCGCCGACGGGCACGGGCGGGCGCCGGTGACCGGGGGGCGGGTGCGGTGCCGGGCCTTCCCGTTCACGGTGCTCACCAGCAACGCCGAGCGGGAGTTCCCGGCGGCCTTCCTGCGGCGCTGTGTCGTCCTGGAGCTCAAGCGGCCCGAGGGCAGCGAGCTGGCCGAGATCGTCCGCTCCCACCTGCCGGAGGCCGACCGTGCCGTGGTCGCCGAGATCCTCCAGGTCTTCCTGGACCGCCGCGGCGAAGGCGAACTGGCCACCGACCAGCTCCTCAACGCCATCTACCTCACCACCCGCCCCGAACTCACCGACCGGGCCGACCGTGCCGCCCTCGCCGCCCGCGTCATGGCCTACCTCAGCAGAGGCCGGGACGACGATGACCTCTGAACCCCCGGCCCCGGACCCCTCGGGCCCCCTGGTGCCACCTGAGCCGGAGCCGGGGTCGGCGCTGCCCGTGGGGGCTGACGGTCCGTCGTCGAGTCGGCCGCCCGCAGGGCGGTCGGCTCCGTTCCCTGCCCAGCCGCCCGCAGGGCAAGCCTCGTTGCTCGGAGGTGCGCAGGTGGACCGCCTGGCGGAGGTGCTCGGCGGGCTCGGGCGGCCCGGGGCGGACGCGGTGGAGCTGGCCGAGCTCCTCTGGCTGGCCGCCCGCTCGGCACCTGTCAGCGGGCGGACCGTCCTGCCGGGGAAGGCCGCCGATCCCGTGGTCGAGGAGGTGCCCGAGCGGCCGGAGACGGTCCGTCAGGAGGCCGGCCCCGCAGGTTCGCTGTTGGCGCTCCACCTGCCGGCCGCCGAGCCGTCCGGCGGGCTGCCCGGCGGCAGCACCGTCGCGGCGCCGAGCGCCCCGATGCTGGCCCGCCCGCTGGACCTCCAGCGCGCGCTGCGCCCGCTGAAGCGGCACGTCCCGGACCCGCACCGGACGGTGCTGGACGAGACCGCCACGGCCAACCGCCTGGCCGAGGCGCTCCGCGGCCCCGGGCCGGTGCACTGGCTCCCGGTGCTGCGCCCGGGCAGCGAACGCTGGCTGACGCTCCGTCTGGTGCTGGACACCGGTCCGACCATGGCGCTCTGGCGCCCGCTGGCCCGCGAACTGCGGGCCCTGCTGCGGCAGACCGGCGCCTTCCGCCAGGTCACCCGTGCCTGGCTGGCCCCCGACGGCACCCTGACCGGGGGGCAGCCGGGCCCGCGGACCGCCACCCTGGTCCTCAGCGACGCGATGGGCCCGCAGTGGCGCCCCGGCCGGCCGGGGGAGCGGTGGCACCGGACGCTCGCCGGCCTGGCCCGCCTCGGCCCGGTCGCCCTGGTCCAGCCGCTCCCGGAGCGCCTCTGGCCGCTCACCGCGCTCCCGGCCGCCGCCGGCCTGCTCACCGCCCCGGAGGCCGGCGCGGCCAACCCGGCGTACGGCTTCACCCCGCTGGAGCCCCCGGACCTCCCCGACTGCCGGCCGCAGCGGCAGGGGGAGCCGGGTCTGGTCCTCCCGGTGCTGGAGGCGGACCCGGCCTGGCTGGCCAACTGGGCGCAGCTGGTGGGAAGCCCGGGCGGTTCGGAGGTGGTCGGCGCGGCGGTCCGCCTGGGCGCCGCCCCGGCCCCCGTCCGTCACGGCGGCCCGGCCCCGGGGGAGTTGACGCCCACCGAGGCGGTGCGCCGCTTCCGGGCCACCGCCTCCCGCGAGGCGTACACCCTGGCGGGGCTGGCCGCGCTGACCACCCCGGCGCTGCCGGTGCTGCGGCTGCTGCAGCACGCCGCGATCCCGCGCCCCCGGCCGCAGCAGCTGGCCGAACTGGTGGTGAGCGGCCTGCTGGTGGCGCGGCCCGGCCACCCGGAGCGCTTCGACTTCCGGCCGGGGGTGCGGGAGTTGCTGGTGCACACGCTGCCGCGCTCGGTCACCCACCAGGCGGTCGGCCTGCTGGTGCGCGTGGGGGAGGAGGTGGCGGCCCGGGCCGGGCGGGTGCCGGACGAGATCGCGGCCATCGCGGCCACCGACACCGAGGGGGCCCCGCTGACCGCCGAGCGGCGCCCGTTCGCCCTGGTCAGCCCGGCGGCGCTGGGCATCGTCGGGGTCGAGGTGCCGCGCGAGGCGGCCCGGATCGACCCGGCCCGGTCCTGGGCGGTGCTGTACTCCGAAGAGGCGGAGGAGATCGACCAGTTGGCGGCCCACCTGACCGACCGCGAGCTGGTCGGCCTGCCGCGCGGCCAGGTCTGGGCGGGCAGCGACCCGGAAGGCCTCCGGGCCGCGCTGCGGACGGCCGCCCGCAGCGCGGAGGACACCCTGCTGGTGCTGCTGGCCGCCGCACCCGGGTTCGACCCCGGCGCCGAACTGGCCGCTCGGGCCCTGGTGAAGAGCCCGGCCCGGACCTTGGTCCTGGCCGAGCGGGACGCCGGGGTCTCGGCCCAGGTCTGGTTCGACCGGCCCCGGGGGGCCCGCTCGCTGGCCTCGCTCTGCAACGAGGTGTTCCGCTTCGGCTGGCCCGGCGGCCCGCCCGAGCTGACCCTCGGCGAGCTGCTCGCCGAGGCGGCGGCCCGGGCCGACGAGGGCACCGAACTCCTCGGGAGTCAGCAGGAGTTGGTCTTCATGCGGAACCCGGCGGCCGGGCGCCGCCACTTCTACCTGGCCCGCGACACCGACCCCGACCCGCGGGCCGACCGCTTCTTCGAGGACCTCTGCGAGGAGGTCTGGCAGCTCTCCGACCTGGCCGGTGTGGCCGGCCAGCCGGACGCCGTGCGGCACTGTGAGGTGTTCGTCCCGCTCTACGGGCACGGCTGCTTCCGCGGGCTCCGGGCCACCCGCGAATGGTCCGCCTTCGGCGGCCACCGCCGCGCCACCGTCCCGGTCTTCTGGGACCCGCTGGACCACCGCGAACTCCCGCCCCTGGCCGGCCAGTTCGACTACCGCGACCGCGCTTTCGGAGCCCGCTACGCGGACCAGGGCCTCCGCGCGCTCGACCGCACCTCCTACGAACTGGCCGTCCACCGCATCGCCGAGAGGATCGTCTACCTCGCCGACCGGCCGTCCCGCGGCTAGTGGTCACGCCGCTGGGGGTGTGAGGAACTGCGCGCGGGGGAACGGCAGCACCTGCAACTGGCTGACGGCGGTTCAGTTGCAGGTGGGCCGCCTTCCGATTCGCGCAGTTCCTCGCGCCCCTACGGGGCCCACCTGTGGTCGTGTCAGGTGACCGCGCCGCGGCGGGAGAAGCGCTCCTCGCGCCACTCGCCGCCCTCCAGGACCTCGGTCAGGTGCCGCGCCGCGTCCCACACCTCGGTGTACGACAGGTACAGCGGCGTGAAGCCGAACCGCATCAGGTCCGGCGCCCGGAAGTCACCGATCACCCCGCGCTCGATCAGCGCCTGCACCACCGGGTACCCGTCCGGGTGCCGCAGCGCGACCTGGCTGCCGCGCCGGGCGTGCTCCCGCGGCGTCACCACCTCGACGCCGTACGCCGCCAGCGGCTCCACCAGTTCGATGAACAGGTCCGTCAGCGCCAGGCTCTTCGCCCGCACCGCCGCCAGGTCGGCCTTCTCCCAGACGTCCAGCGAGGCGCCCAGCGCGGCCTGCCCGAGCAGCGAGGGGGAGCTGGTCAGGAAGCGGCCGATGCCCGCCACCGGCTCGTACCCCGGGGTGAAGTCGAAGGGCTTGGCGTGGCCGAACCAGCCGCTCAGCGGCTGCTCCGCGACGCCCAGGTGACGCTCGGCCACGTACAGGAAGGCGGGCGAGCCGGGGCCGCCGTTGAGGTACTTGTAGGTGCAGCCGACCGCGAAGTCCACGCCGCAGGCGTCGAGTTCGACCGGCAGGGCGCCGACCGCGTGGCAGACGTCCCAGACCATCAGGGCACCGGCCGCCTGGACCCGGCGGGTGATCGAGGCGATGTCCAGCAGCTCGCCGGTGCGGTAGTCCACCAGGGAGAGCACCACCACGGCGGTGTCCTCGCCGAGCGCGGTCTCCAGCTGCTCGGCGGAGTCCAGCAGCACGGTGTGCGCTCCGCCGCCGGCCAGCGAGGTGACGCCCTCGGCGATGTAGAGGTCGGTCGGGAAGGCGGCCCGCTCGGCCAGCACGGTGGAGCGGCCCGGGCGCAGCCGCAGGGCGGCGGCCAGTACCTTGAAGAGGTTGACCGAGGTGGTGTCGCAGACCACGACCTGGCCCGGGGCGGCTCCGACCAGCGGCGCGACCCGGGCGCCCAGGCGGTGCGGCTGCTCGAACCAGCCGGCCTCGTTCCAGCTGCGGATCAGCCGCTCGCCCCACTCGACCTCGACCAGCTCGCGGACCCGGCCCGAGGTGCGGGCGGGCAGCACGCCGAGCGAGTTGCCGTCCAGGTAGACCACGCCCTCGGGGAGGACGAACTCGGAGCGGAAGGCGGCCAGCGGGTCGGCGGCGTCCAGCGCGGCGCACTGCTCACGGGTGGTCAGGCCGGTGGTGGTCACAGCTCGTTCCTCACGTTCCACAGCTCGGGGAAGACGTCCTGGTCGGCCGACTGCTTGAGCCAGCTCAGCCCGCTGGAGCCGCCGCTGCCTGGCTTGGCCCCCATCGAGCGCTTGACCGCCGAGTAGTGCCGCTGCCGCCAGCGGGTGACCCGCTCGGCGGTGTCCAGCAGCGCCTCGCCCAGCAGGGCCAGGTCGGCCAGCGCCGGGTCGGTGTAGACGCGGTGCCAGGCGGCGGTGACCTGCTCGCTCTCCCGGTGCCGCTCCGGGCCGGGCGCCACGTCGACGTCCAGCCCGCGCCGGGCCAGCAGGGCCAGCGCCTCGTCGTACAGGCCGGGCGCGTGCAGAGCGGCGGTCAGCTCGGCGTGCACCGAGGGCATGCCCTGGTACATCGTCAGCAGCCGGGAGCTCTTGTTGCCGATCATGAACTCCAGGCGGAGGAAGGCCGAGGACTGGAAGCCGCTGGCCTCGCCGAACACCGGGCGGAAGGCGGCGAACTCCATCGGCGTCATGGTGGCCAGCAGGTCCCAGGAGTTGGCCAGCACGTCCTGCACGTGGTGGCCGCGCTTGAGCGCCGCGTGAGCCGCCGTCAGGTCGTCCTCGCGCAGCGCGTGCCGCGCGGTGGTCCACTCGTGCCGCAGCAGGTCGAAGAGCAGCTCCATCACCTGGGTGGTGATGATGAACGACAGCTCGGCGTCCACCTTGCTGCGCGGCTGCTGGAGGCTGTGCAGCACGTCCAGCTTGGCGTACTGCGCGTACGGGGTGGTGGCCTCGGGCTCCTCGGCGTCGCCGAAGGCGAGTTTCGGGGTACTGACCTGGGGATCTGCCGCCATGGCTCCTCCTGCTGCTCCGTACTGCTGCTCCTGCCCGCCTGCGGACGGCCCCCATTGTGCGGTCGGCGCGGCACCGGATTGAATGGGCGACGGATGCCGGATCGGCCCCGCCGCCTTCCGGACGGAAGGTCTTGGGCGGCCCCGGCCTGCCGAACGCAAAGGAGCACCCCTTGGACGCCGTGGACCGCCTGCTGCTCGCCGAACTCCAGGCCGATGCCAGGCTCTCCTACAACGAGCTCTCCCGCAGGGTGAACCTCTCCTCACCGGCCGTCGCCGAACGGGTCCGCCGGCTGGAGGCCGACGGGGTGATCAGCGGCTACCACGCCCACGTCGACCTCGACCGGGCCGGGCTCAAGGTCACCGCGCTGGTGCAGATCCAGTGCTACGGCCCGCGCTGCGTGCTCCGCGATCCGGCGGTGGCCGAGTGGCCCGAGGTGCTCCAGCTGCACCGCGTCACCGGCGGGGCCTGCTGTGCGCTGCTGGTGGCGGTCGCCGGGATGGCCGAGTTCGAGCGGCTGATCGACCGGCTCGCCGGGTACGGCCAGCCGTCCAGCTCGATGGTGCTCTCCAGCCCGGTGCCCTGGCGCCCCGTCCAGCTGCCCTGACCGCGGTGGTGACCGCGGCCCCGGCCCCGCCCCTGACCGGCCGTCAGTACAGCTTCCGCAGGCTCTCCAGCCCGGTGACGAACAGCTCGACCCCGACCGCCGCCAGCAGCAGCCCGAGTAGCCGGGAGAGCACCTCCAGCGAGGTCCGGTGCGCCCGGCGCAGCGGTTTGGAGAGCACCAGCACGCAGAAGCAGTTGATCGCCACCACCGCCAGGTAGGCCCCGGCGATGGTGGAGTGCCAGCCCCAGCTGTCCTCCTCCAGCGAGCTGACCAGCACCGCCGTCATGCCCAGCGGACTGGCGATGTACGGCACCAGCAACTCCCGGATGCCCTCGGCGAGTTGGTTCTCCAGGTGCTCCCCGTCGTCCCCGCCGCCGAGGTGCACCCCGAGCACCAGGGCCACCGCGTAGATCGAGAAGATCAGCCCGCCGGCCAGCTGGATCGACCAGTCGTCCACGTGGAAGAAGTCGGTCAGGAAGTCGGCGGAGTAGGCCATCGCCGCCCCGACCACCGCCGCCAGCGCGGTGGCCACCAAGGTCAGCCGCACCAGCTCCCGGTGCGTCCGGCTGCGTGCCAGCTGCGCGAAGGTGAGCAGCACCTTGGGCGGCCCGACCACGGCGAAGAGGGCGACGAACGCACTGCTCAGGTTGAACGCGATCACCACCCCAGCATCGGCCAGTGCGGTCGCCCGCGCCTTGCCAGATATTTAGCTATGGTGCTAAATATCTAACCATGACAGAAGCCCAGGACGAGGCCGGAGCCTTCCGCGCCCTCGCCGACCCGACCAGGCGTCAGATCCTGGAGGACCTGCGCGGCGGAGAGCTGGCGGCCGGCGAGATCGCCGGCCGGTTCGCCATCAGCGGGCCGTCCATCTCGCGCCACCTCGGCATCCTCAAGGGCGCCGGGCTGGTCACCGAACGCCGGGACGGCAACCGGATCCTCTACTCCCTGGCCGAGGAGCGGCTGGCCACCTGCGTGGGCCGCTTCCTCAGCGCCGTCTGCCCCGAGCAGATCGTGCTCCGCCACACCAAGTGGCGGCCCGCCAACGCTCCTGAGGAGACGTCATGAGGGCACCCCGCCTCGCCAGCACCATCGAGCGCCGCCTGCTGGTCAACTACCGGGTCGACCCGGAGGCCGCCGCCGCGCTGCTGCCCGCCGCACTCCGCCCGCAGCTGGTGAACGGCCACGCCGTCGCCGGGATCTGCCTGCTCCGCCTGGGTGAGGTGCGACCGCTCGGCCTGCCCCGGGCGATCGGGCTGCGCAGCGAGAACGCCGCCCACCGCATCGCGGTCGAGTGGGACGGCCCGGACGGCGTACGGACCGGCGTCTACATCCCGCGCCGCGACACCGGCTCGGCGCTCAACGCCTGGGCCGGCGGCCGGATCTTCCCCGGCGAGCACGGCCGGGCCGACTTCCGGGTGCGCGAGACCGAGGACGAGATCCGGGTCGCCCTCGCCACCCGGGACGGCGAGCTCCGGGTGGACGTCACCGTCGAACCGGCCGAGGACCTGCACGGCAGCGCCCTCTTCGCCGACCTCGCCGAGGCCTCCCGCTTCTTCCGCCAGGGCGCCGAGGGCTGGTCGCCCGCCGGAGCCGGCGACCGCCTCGACGGCATGGAGCTGCGCACCGACCGCTGGCGGATCGAGGCCTGCACCGTCCGCTCCGCCGCCTCCAGCTACTTCGACGCCGCCGACCGCTTCCCGCCCGGCACCGCCGAGCTGGACTGCGCCCTGCTGATGCGTCAGGTCCCCGCCGACTGGCACCCGCTCCCCGCGATGGCCGCCGCCTGACCCCGGGGCCAGGATTGACCCCGGGGTCACGCGGCGGCCGAGCCGAGGCGGCACGGCGTGGAGTGCCGGCCGGTCGAGCGCCTGGTCGGGCGCCTGCCGTACGCCAAGGCGGTCGGCATCCAGCCCCGCACCCTGGAGCTCTGGGACCGGATGGGGCTCACCACGCCGCTCGCCGCCTACCCGCTGCGCCTGCTCGACGTCCTGCGCGGACGCCCCGGCCACGTCCTGATCCGCCCCGACGGCCACCTCGCCGCCCGCTTCCCCCTCGCGGACGAGCCCGCCGCGCTCGCCGCCCACCGGAAGGCCCTCGGGCTGTCAGTGGCGTGAAGCAGACTCGACGGCCCGTCACCGCACAGGCCGGAGCAGCCCGATGCCGATCCACGTCGCCAGCCGTCGCCGTACCGCCGCCTCCCTCGCGGCGGCCTTCCCCGGGGCGGAGGTGGTGGACGTGACCTCGCGGGCGGCCGAGCCGTGGGTGCGGCTGAGCCCCTTCTACCCGCACGGCGGGATCCCCGTGCCGTACTCCGAGGGCGTCACCGGCCAGTCGGTGGAGGGCATCTGGCAGGCCCTCAAGGTCTTCGGGACCGCCGACGTCGACCCGGCCAAGCTGGCCGTCACCGGCATGCGCGGCATCAAGCGCACCGTCCGCCGGCACGGCCCGGTGCTCGGCCACCGCACCGGCCTCACCGGTACGGAGCTGCTGCCGTACGAGGCCGCCCGGCGGCTGGTCTACCTGCCCTCGTACCGCTGGGTGCTGGAGCACCGGGTGGCCGACCTGGTCGAGCGGCTGCGCCGGGCGGACGGGGCGGGAGAGGTGGTGCTGCTCGACTACACCGTCAACGGCGACGTGGCCGACCCGCGCACCCCGCTCTCGCACGCCGCGCTGCTGCGGTCGTGGATCCAGGGGAGCTGGCCGGCCGAGACCGCGGCCGAGACCGCGGCCGGGACCGCGGCCGGGGCTACGCCAGCGTGACGGTGACGCCGCCGGCGCGCAGGACGTCGAGGACGGCGTCGAAGTAGGGCTCGCCGGAGTGCGGGAGGGGGCGGGTGAGGGCCTTGCGGGCGCGGGGGGCGTCGTGCCAGACGAGGGTGAAGGGGGCCTCGGGGCCGTAGCCGCCGCGCAGGCAGTCGGTGAGGGCGTCGAGGTTGCGGCCGTAGTAGCCGTCGGGGGCGTCCAGGGCGTCGGCGAGGGCGGTCCAGAAGGACGGTTCGTCGGTGATGGCGGCGCTGCTGAGGTGAAAGGTCGGGTTCGTCGGCATGACTGTCCTTCGCTCGGATGGCGTCCCCCGGGTGAGGGGGCGCCGGGCCCGGTGTGGGATGGCCTTGCTGTCCCGCTTTGCTGTTGAGCGAGAACTGAGGCCCCATCATGGCGTGTCTGAACCGTAAGGACCTAGGACTGCTGGCGCTGCGCGCGGCGGTCGGCGGTGTGCTCATCGCGCACGGCACCCAGAAGCTGTTCGGCTGGTTCGGCGGCGGTGGCCTGGAGGGCACCGCCAAGGCCATGGAGCACATGGGCTTCGAACCGGGTCACCAGAGCGCCCTGGCCTCCGGCCTCGGCGAGGCGGGCGGCGGCGCCCTGCTGGTGGCCGGCCTCGCCACCCCGGCGGCCGGCTCCATCGTGGCCGGCACCATGGCCGGCGCCATCTCCGTGCACGCCCCCAGCGGCTTCTTCGCGATGGGCGGCGGCTACGAGTACCCGGCCCTGCTCGGCGCCTGCGGTCTGGCCCTGGGCCTGTCCGGAGCCGGCTGCTACTCCCTCGACCACCTCACCCGGCACCGGTTCGACGGCGCGGGCCTGGGCCTGCTCGCCTTCGCCGCCTCCGCCGTCGGCGCGGCCGCGGTGGTCTCCCGCCGCCAGGACGTGGTCCGCCGCCGCGAGGCCCGCGCCGCCGACGACGAGGCCGGCGTCGGCCTGGCCTGACGCCTCCGCCGGTCCGGGCCGGATCCCCCGGCCGACGGCACCGCTCGGGACCACAGTCCACCGGGCCCGCCCGGCACCCTCCGGGGCGGGCCCACCGGACGGGGCGTCAGACGGCCGGGGCCTCCGCCCCGTTCGGCTGCCGTGCCCGGGCCCCGGGCCCCGGGCCCCGGGCCCCGGGCCCCGAACCCCGAGCCCCGAACCCCGAGCCCTGGTCGGACCGTCCGGTTCCGGCCGACGCCGTGCGGGGCTCCGTCAGGTCGTCCCGCCGTAGCGGGCGAGGAGTGCCGCGGCGCGGCCCCGCAGTGACTCGCGCAGCCACTGCGGGGCCAGCGCCTCCGCGTCCGGGCCGGCCTGCCAGAGGGCCCACTCGGCGTGGCGGGCGTCCTGGAAGGTCAGTTCCAGCCGCAGCCGTCCGTCCGGCTCGGCCGTCTCCGCGAGCACGGCCAGTGCGGTGCCCACCAGTTCGGCCCGCCGCGCCGGGGCCAGCCGCAGCTCCGCGGTGACCTGTTCGCCGCCCGTCCGGAACCGGCTGCCGCGCTCCCGCCAGGCCCGTTCCAGGTCGACCTGCCTGTCGCGTTCGGCGGCCTCCGCCAGACCCTCGGCGGCCAGCGTCCGGGCGAGCCGGTAGGTGCGTTCCTCGCCGGAGCCGGCCCGGGTGGCCAGCAGGTAGCCCTGGCCGCGGACCGACACCAGGCCGATCGGGTCCACCGTCCGCCACCGGGCCTCCTGGTCCGGGGCCGCGTACCGGATGCGCAGCCGCCGCCCGGCGAAGACCGCGCGCAGCACCTCGGCGACCACCGCGTCGGGCGCCTCCTCGGTGACCAGCCGGCGCTCCAACAGGTCGGTCTCCGGGTCGACCAGCAGGCGCTGCGCGACGCCGGCCGCCGTGTCCCGCTGGCCCGCGGGGAGGGCGTCGACCACCTTGAGCATCGCCGAGGCGAGCGCCGCGCCGAGGCCGAACGCCTGCGCCCCGCGCCGCGATCCGGCCACCAGCAGGGCGAGGGCCTCGTCGTGGTTCAACCCGGTGAGTTCGGTCCGGAAGCCGGGCAGCAGCGCGAAGCCGCCGTGCCGGCCGCGCTCGGCGTAGACCGGGACGCCCGAGGCGGAGAGCGCCTCGACGTCGCGCAGCACCGTGCGGGTGGAGACCTCCAACTCCCGTGCCAGGGCGGTCGCGGAGAGGCGGCCGTGCTGCCGCAGCAGCAGTACCAGGGAGACCAGCCGATCGGCGCGCATCCGCCGAACCTACCGGGGACCCGCCGGAAGGTCAGTCCGGAATCCCGTCGGGGATACCCGACAGAGGGTGTCGTGATTGCTTGCGAGGCTCGTTCCCGGCACCGCGCGGAGCCACCACTCCCAGGAAGAGGCGAACCCGCATGGCACAGCTCACCTTCGTCAACCCGGCCGGCCTGCACGACCCGGTCCCGTTCGGCTACAGCCACACCGCCGCCGTCCCGGCCGGTGCGGAACTGGTCCTGGTCGCGGGGCAGTACGGCTCCGGACCGGACGGTGCCGTGGTCCCCGGCGGCTTCGAGGAGCAGGTGCGGCAGGCCTTCCGCAACCTGGCCACCGCCCTCGCCGCCCACGGGCTCGGCCTCGGTGACGTGGTCCGGATCCGGACCTACGTGGTCGACCACGACTTCGCCCGGCTCGGGGCGGTCTCCGGTGCGGTGAAGGAGGGGTGGGGCGACCGCCCGCCGGTGCAGACGCTGGTCGGCGTCGCGGCCCTGGCCGCGCCCGACGTCCTGTTCGAGGTCGAGGCGGAGGCGGTCCGGGCACCGGCCGGGAGCCGGTAGCGGCGGGCGGTCGTTCCGGAGGGCCGGTCAGAAGGAGGACGCGGCCTCGTCGATCAGGGCCGCGACCGACACCGGGTCGGAGGCCAGGGAGGCGTGGCTGGTGGGGAGTTCGATGGTCTTGCGGGGGTCGATCCGGGCGGCCATCCGGCGCTGGTTGTCCGGGTGGATCATGTGGTCCTGGGCGGACACCTGGTACCAGCTCGGCTTGGTGCGCCAGGCGGGGGCGGTGATCGCGTCGCCGAAGGTGGAGGCCAGCGGGGCCTTCTGGGTCACCGCCATCACCAGGCCCTCGGCCTCGGTGAGGTCCTGGGCGAAGGACTCGTGGAACTTGTCGGCCTTCACCCAGAGGTAGCCGTCGCCGTCCGGCTCCAGGTTGGCGGCCGCGGCCGGGGGGTGCTCCTGGGTGAGGCCGCCCGGGCTCTCCCCGGCGTCCGGCGCGAAGGCGGCGATGTAGACCAGGCCGACCACGTTCGGCAGGTCGCCCGCCTCGGTGATCACCGCGCCGCCGTACGAGTGGCCCACCAGCAGGACGGGACCGCCCACCTGACGGACCATCTTCCGGGTGCGCTCCGCGTCGTCGGCCAGCGAGGTCAGCGGGTTCTCCACCGCCCGGATGCCGGTGTGGCCGAGGCGGTCCAGCTCGACGATGGTCTTGGCCCAGTGGGCGGCCCCGCCCCAGAAGCCGTGGACCAGCACGATGGTGGGTCGAACGCTCATGAACTGCCCTTCCGTGTACGGACGTCGGGCGGAGGCTATCGACCGCCCGGGTGCCGGGCCGGGAGGCGGGGACGGAGCGTCACCCGGGTGGCGGTCAGGCCAGGTGGGGCAGGCAGACCAGCAGCAGGGGGAGCAGCAGCAGCGCGGCCGGGGCGGCGGCGGTCAGGGCCAGCGCGGGGCCGGAGGCGTGGCGGCGGGTCGCCAGCCGCTCGATCCGGGCCAGCGCCTGGTGCCCGGCGGTGAGGGCCGTGGCGGGAGCGCCCGCCCCGGCCACCACGCCCATCGCGGTGGCCAGCGCCCTCGTCGAGTGGCGGCGCAGCGCCCGGTCGTCGGCGGCCATCTCCAGCAGGGTGCGCACCTCGGCGTGGACCAGCCGGCCCAGCGGCAGCCGGCCGAAGGTGCCGGCCAGTGCCTGCGCCGCGCAGACCGCCAGGTGGTGACGGCCGGTCAGGTGGGCGCGCTCGTGGGCCAGCGCGGCGGCCAGCTGTTCGGGGCTGAGCGCCGCCAGGGCGCCCCGGCTGACCACGATCCGCGAGCGGCGGCCGGGCAGGCAGTAGACGGCGGGCGTCGGGTGGTCCAGCAGCAGCGCCCCGCCCGGCACCCGGCCGCGGTGGGCCGCCAGGTCCAGCAGCTCGCGGTGGCGGCGGCGCTCCCGGTGGGAGGTGTGCAGGGCGGCCAGCAGCAGTGCCAGCGGGCGGGCGGCGGTCAGCGCGGCCACCGCCAGGGCTGTGCCCGAGACCGCCTCGGGGGAGAACCCGCACAGGTGCAGCAGACCACCGTGGTGGTGCGGCGAAGGGTCCACCAGCTGACGGATCGCCATCGCGACCGAGAGCACCGCCGACAGCCCGAGGGTCTGCCAGGTCACCACCCCCAGCACCGGGCTGCGCCTGGTCCACCGCGCACCGGCCAGCAGCGGCGGCAGCACCGCGGTCACCAGTACCGCCCAGAGCGCCAGCAGCGCGGCGGCCGTCACTCCCGGCCCCCCGGCCCGTCCAGGGCGGCCAGCGCCGCCCGCAGCGCGGCCACCTCGTCCGGGCTGATCCGCTCCACGAAGCGCGCCAGCGCGGCCGGGGTGTCCGGGGTGGAGCCGAGCGCCTCCTGCATCAGCGAGGCGGTGTACGCCTCCCGGCTGCGGGCCGGTTCGTAGACCCAGGTGCGGCCCTGCTTGTGACGGTGCAGCAGCCCCTTGGTGTGCAGGATCCCGGCCACCGTCATCACGGTCGTGTACGCCACCGGCCGCGTCGCGTTGAGGTCGTCCACCACCTCGCGCACGGTCGCCGGCCGGCCCCACCGCCAGAGCCGGTCCATGATCTCGGCTTCCAGGTCCCCGAGGCTGCGCACCACCATGGCGCCCATCGTAGTCACCCGTCCGGACCGTCCTGCTGGCCGCCGGTGGCGGGGCGGCCAAGGGTGAGGGCAGGTTCCGTTGACTGCTCTGGAGGCCGTCGTGGGTCGTCGTGTCGTGCTGGGTGTGGTGCTCGCGGGTGGGCTGCTGCTGACGGGGTGTTCGTCGGACGGTGACAAGTCGCCCTCGGCGGCGGTGCAGTCGGGGGCCTCGGCGCTGGCCTCGGCGGCGAACAGTGCCGCGAGCGGCTTCGCCTCCTCGGCCTCCTCCGCGGTGGCCTCGGCCCAGGCGGCCGCCTCCTCGGCGCTGGCCAGCGTCAAGGGCGGACTGGACGCCAAGGACGACGTCAAGCTCGGCGACGTCACCACCGACCCCGACGGCAAGTCCAGCGTCCCGGTCACCGTCACCAACTCCGGCTCCCAGCCCTACAAGTACACCCTCACCGTCAACTTCCAGGACTCGTCCGGAAACCTCCTCGACGCGGCCGTCCTCACCGTCCCCGAAACCGCCGCCGGCGCCACCACCCAGGCCACCGCCAAGTCCAACCGCGCCCTCTCCGGCACCGTCACCGCGAAGCTGGGCAGCGCCCTCCGCTACTGACCCGAACGGGCGAACCCGCACCGGAACCGCCTGGCTGGAGCCGGCCACGCGGCGGTACGTGGGGACGGGGATCCACCGGGGGCGGTTCAAGGTGGAGGTGCCGTTCGGGGTGGAGATCGATTTGACGGAGATCGAGCGGATGTGAGGCGTTTGAAGCCGGTCCCACCCAGGTGGGACCGGCTTTTGGCTGTTCACGGGCAGGAAGAACCTTAAGGGGAGCTCAACGGGGAACTTCGGGTCTTGACGGGGGAGTTGGTCTAGTCCATTTTTGGTGCCCAGGTGCAGGGAGCCCCTGATCCGGCGCCGGTGGTCCAGACCTCCGGTGCCGGTTCGGCGCCCCTGTTCCCGTTCCACCTCCACTGGCGTGCCCGCCAGCCCTCGCGGCCCCACCCCGCGCGGGAGGAACCCACGGGCGGCGCGGCAGTTCCCCCACGACCCGGAGGTTCACGAGCACATGAACCGAGTTATCCAGGAGCCGGCGACCCGTCGGCGCCCGAAGGGCCTGGCCGCGCTGGCGGTCGGCACGGCGGCCTCGCTGCTGCTGGGCGCGGGCCTCGCGCTGACCGCGGGCACCACCGCCCAGGCGGCGGCCGGCAACAGCACCGGTGCCCCGGCGACCAGCGGCGGCATCAAGGTCGCCTACTTCGACCAGTGGTCGATCTACGCGAACGCGTACTACCCGAAGACCATCCAGGACACCGGCGTCGCCAAGAACCTGGACTACATGATCTACTCGTTCGCCAACATCCACCCCACCAACCTCACCTGTTTCGAGGCCACCAAGGCCGCGTCCCAGGACGAGAACAACGGCAGCGCGGGTGACGGTGCGGGCGACGCGTTCGCCGACTACCAGAAGACCTTCGACGCCAACACCGCGGTGGACGGCGTCGCCGACGCCTGGGGCCAGCCGATCGCGGGCAACTTCAACCAGCTGAAGAAGCTGAAGGCGAAGAACCCGAACCTCAAGATCCTGATCTCCATCGGTGGTTGGACCTACTCGAAGTACTTCTCGGACGCGGCCGCCACGGACGCCTCCCGGAAGAAGCTGGTCTCCTCCTGCATCGACATGTTCATCAAGGGCAACCTGCCCGTCGACGCCGGCTACGGCGGCGCGGGCACGGCGGCCGGGATCTTCGACGGCATCGACATCGACTGGGAGTACCCGGGCGGCGGCGGCCACACCGGCAACCACGAGTCGGCGGCCGACAAGCAGAACTTCACCCTGCTGCTCAAGGAGTTCCGCGAGCAGCTGGACGCCCAGGGCACGGCGGACAAGAAGACCTACGGCCTCGCCGCCGCGGTCGGCGCCGGCCAGGACAAGATCAAGAACATCGAGACGGACAAGGTCGGCCAGTACCTGACCTTCCTGGACGTCATGACCTACGACATGCACGGTGGTTGGGACGCCAAGGGCCCGACGAACCACCAGGCGCCGCTGTACTCGGGCCCGAACGACCCGATGACCCCGGTCAAGCCGGGCACCGGCAAGTACTCGATCGACGCGGCCATCAAGGCGTGGACCGTGGGTGACGCCGAGTACGGCATCCCCGGCGGCTTCCCGGCCAAGAAGATCAACATGGGCATCCCGTTCTACTACCGCGGTTGGACCGGCGTGCCGAACAACGGCAAGAACGGCCTGTTCCAGACCGCGACCGGCCCGGCCGCCGGTGCCGCGATGAGCGGCAACGTGCCCGGCATCCAGATGTACAAGGAGCTCGCGGGCTTCGTCGACAACCCGGCGAAGACCTTCTGGGACGACCAGGCGAAGACCACGTACTTCTACGACGGCTCCACCTTCTGGTCCGGTGAGGACGCCCGCTCGATCCAGGCCAAGGTCGACTACGCGCACTGCAACGGCCTGGGCGGCTCCTTCGCCTTCTCCCTCTACGACCTGGGCACCAAGACCGCCCTGTTCGACAAGATGGTGTCGGCCACCAACGGCTCCGCCGCCGACTGCCCGGCCGCGCCGACCGCCTCGCCGTCCCCGAGCCAGTCGGCCAGCCCGTCGGCCAGCGCTTCCCCGAGCACCTCGGCCTCGCCGTCGGCCAGCCCGAGCGTGACCAGCTCCCCGTCCTCCACGGTGACTTACCCGACTCCGCCGGCCAACGCCTGCGCCCAGTCGTGGAGCGCCGGTGCGGTGTACGCCACCCCGACCAAGGTCTCCTGGAAGGGTCACAACTACACCAACAAGTGGTGGACCACCAACGAGGACCCCTCGCTGAGCGGTCAGTGGGGCGTCTGGACCGACAACGGCGCCTGCGTCGTGGTCGCGACCCCGTGATCTGAGCACTCGTCAGGAAGGCCCCGGACTCCACTGGAGTCCGGGGCCTTCCGGCGTTCGGGGCGGGGACGGGATCAGGGGACGGGGTCAGAGGTCCTCGGTGCGGCCGAGGGCGTCCGGTTGGCTCTCCTCGATCCGGCGCAGCATCCGGCCGAGCATCTCGGAGAGCGCCGGGCGCTCGTCGGCGGTGATGTCCTGGAGCAGCTCCTCCTCGAAGACCGCCGCCATCCGCATGGACTCCAGCCACTTGGCCCGCCCGTTCGCGGTCAGCTCGATGATCACCCGGACCCGGTTGGCCTCGTCCCGCTCCCGGGTGACCAGGTCCTCGGCCACCATCCGGTCGATCCGGTGGGTCATCGCGGCCGGGGTCAGCCCCAGCCGCTTGGCCAGGTCGCCGGGCCCCAGCTGGTAGGGGCTGCCGGCCACCACCAGTGCCTTGAGCACCTCCCACTCGGCGGGTGTGATCCCGAGCACGGTGAGCTGGCGGCCGTAGGCGACGCTCATCCGCCGGGCGACCCGGGAGAGGGTGGACACGATGGTCTCCACCTGAGGGTCCACAGTGGGGAACTCCCGCTGGTAGACGGCCACCTGCTCGGCGATGGCCAGCTCGCCGGGGTTCGGCGTAGCGGGTCTGGGTGCGCTCATGGCTCCATCCTCCCACGGCTCGGTGCACCTGTTAAGACTTTGACAAGCAAGGCTTCCAGTCCTTAGAGTTTAGGTCTGAAATCTTCTGGGCTTAAGAGTATCTCTTGAAAGGGTGTGCACGGTGGCCGGCACGGTGAAGCAGCAGGGCAGGCGTCTCGGGGCGGGCGGTCCGCTGCGCCGCGTCCAGATCGGAAACGCGCTCAGCGCGTTCGGCAGCGGGTTCACGATGCCGTACATGTTCGTCTACGTGGACCAGGTGCGCGGGCTGGGCTCGCTGGCCGCCGGGATGGTGTTCACCGTCTTCGCGCTGGCCGCGCTCGCCGTGCTGCCGTTCACCGGCCGGGGCATCGACCGGTACGGGCCGCGGCCGGTGCTGCTGGCCGGTGCCGCGATGGCCGCCACCGGCGCGTTCGCCTTCGGGCACGCCACCGGCACGGCCGCGCTGATGGTCTCCTCCTTCCTGTTCGGCGCCGGTGTGACGACCTGTCAGCCCGCGCTGGCCACGATGATCGTGCGCTGCTCGACCAAGGCGAGCCGCTCGCGGGCCTTCGCGCTCCAGTTCACCCTGATCAACCTCGGCATGGGCATCGGCGCCCTGGTCGGCGGCCAGATCGTGGACGTGGCCGAGCCGGCCAGCCTGACCCGCCTGTTCACCATCGAGGCGCTCACCTTCCTGGGCCTGGCCCTGGTGACCGGTACCGCCCGGATCCCGGCCGCCGAGCCGGTGCTCACCCCCGCCGGTGGCTCCAAGGGCCCGCAGGGGCTCACCGCGCTGGTCAGGGACAAGGCGATGCTGCGGCTCTGCCTGCTGGCCGGTCTGATCTTCTTCACCTGCTACGGCCAGTTCGAGTCCGGCGTCGCGGCCTTCGCCACCGACACCGTCGGCACCGCCCCGTCCACCCTGGGCCTGGCGATCGGCGCCAACGCGCTGACCATCGTGGTGCTGCAGATGTTCGTCGTGAAGATCACCGAGCGCCGCCGCCGCACCACGGCGATGGCCGCCGCCGGTGTGGTCTGGCTGGGCGCCTGGCTGATGGCCCTGGTGGCCGGACTGGTCCGGGGCGAGGCGGTGGCCGCCACCGTCGCGATCATCGCGGTCTACGCGCTGTTCGGCGTCGGCGAGTCGCTGCTGGCCCCGACCCTGGGCCCGATCGTCGCCGACCTGGCCCCGGCCCGGCTGCTCGGCACCTACAACTCGGGCTACGCGCTGGTGAAGCAGATCGCCATCGCGGTCGGCCCCGCCGTCGGCGTGCTGCTGGTCGGCTCCGGCACCTGGCCGGTCTACCTGGCCGCGATGACGCTCTGCACCGTGCTGATCGTGGTGCTGGCACTGCGCCTGCGGGTCGAGCTGACGCCGGCTCAGGACAACGCCCGGATCACCGTCGAGAAGCTCGGCACCGCGGCCTGATCCGGCCCCTCGCGAGCCCCACGGCCCGGCCGTCACCCGAGAATGCGTCGGGTGACGGCCGGGTCTACGTTTGAGGGACGTGGAGCGCGTCGGTGCGGCCGTGCGGGGTGTCCCGCCGTCCCGGCGCCGGGGGAGGGCGGCACGCCGGACCAGCAGCAGGGGCGCCCCTCCTGAGAGGGCGAGTGCCATGGCCGCCGAACTCCACCCCAAACTGCTGGCCGATCTGCGCGCCGGCTTCGCCGGTGAGGTGATCACCCCCGACGGAGCCGGGTACGACGAGGCCCGCACGGTCTTCAACTCGATGATCGACCGTCACCCCCGGGTGATCGCCCAGTGCGAAGGACCGGCCGACGTGGCCGCCGCGATCGCCTTCGGCCGGGAGAACGGCCTGGAGATCGCCGTCCGGGCCGGCGGCCACGCCGTCACCGGAGCCTCCGTCAACGACGGCCTGGTGGTCGACCTGCGCCGGATGAACTCCGTGGTGGTCGACCCGGAGGAGGGCACCGTACGGGTCGGCGGCGGAGCGGTGATGGCCGACCTGGACCGGGCCACCCAGCCCTACGGCCTGGCCACCACCGGCGGCCGGGACTCCTCCACCGGCGTGGCCGGGCTCACCCTCGGCGGCGGCTCCGGCTGGCTGGAGCGCAAGTACGGCCTGGCCTGCGACAACCTGCTCGCGGTCACCCTGGTGACGGCCGAGGGCGAACTGGTCACCGCCGACGAGGACCGTCACCCCGAGCTGTTCTGGGCCCTGCACGGTGGCGGCGGGAACTTCGGCGTTGCCACCCAACTGACCTTCAAGCTCCACGAGTTGCCCAACTTCACGATGGCCATGCTGCTCTGGCCGCCGGAGGCCGGCCCCACCGTCCTGCGCCGCTACACCGAGTACATGGCGGCCGCGCCCGACGAGGTCGGCGGCGGCTTCGTCTACCTCACCGGCCCGCCCGAGCCCTTCGTCCCCGAGCAGCTGGTCGGCAAGCTGACCGTCGCCGTGCTGCTCACCTACACCGGCGGCGAGGCGGCGGCCCGCGAGGTGTTCGCCCCGATGCTGGCCGACGGCCACGCCGGGGAGATGATCGCCGAGCTCCCGTACGCGGACGTCCAGTGCATGCTGGACGACCCGCCCGGGGAGCGGAACTACTGGTCGGCCGAGTACCTGAGCGAGTTCCCCGGGCAGGCCGCCGACCTGTTCTGCGCCCGGGCGCCGGAGATGATCTGCCCCTCCGCCTCGATCCACGTGGTGTTCCCGATGGGCGGCGCGGTGGCCCGCGGCGCGGGCGACCACCCGGTGCCCTGGCGGGTGGCCCCCTGGGCGGTCCACCCGTTCGGGGTCTGGGAGGACCCGGCCGACGACGCGCGGGGCGCGGCCTGGGTGCACGCGGTGCGGGACGACATGAAGCCCTGGTCGATCGGCGCCGTCTACCTCAACTTCATCGGCGACGAGGGCCCGGACCGGGTCGCCGCCGGGCTCGGCACCGGCAACGCCCGTCGGCTGGCGGCCGTGAAGTCGGCCTACGACCCGGAGAACGTCTTCCACCTGAACCACAACATCGTCCCGGCCTGAGGTGATCGTCCTCGCCTGACCCGCCGTCACGGCTAGGATTCCCGGCAAAGCCGACAAAACTGTCGGACGGTCAGGGCGCAGGGCCAGGCGACGAATCGGCGAGGGCATGACGGCGACGACGCAAGCGGACGTGGGCAGGACCGTCGTCGAGAGGGTGCAGCAGTCCTGGCCGGCCCGGCACTCGGGCTGGCTCGGGCCGGTCGCGGTGGCGCTCTTCGCCGGGCTGCTGCGGTTCTGGAACCTCGGGTACCCCAACGCCTTCGTCTTCGACGAGACGTACTACCCCAAGGACGCCTGGTCCCTGCTCCGGCAGGGCTACGAGGGCGTCTGGCCGGACGACGCCAACGCGCTGATCCTCGGCGTCCCGCAGCAGATCCCGCTGACCGGCGCCCCCGAGTTCATCGCCCACCCGCCGCTGGGCAAGTGGGTCATCTCGCTCGGCGAGTGGGCCTACGGCCTTCACCCGTTCGGCTGGCGGTTCGCGGTCGCCCTGCTCGGCACCGTCACGGTGCTGATGCTGGCCCGGATCGGGCGCCGGCTGTTCGGCTCCACCCTGCTGGGCTGCACCGCGGCGCTGCTGATGTCGGTGGACGGCCTCCAGTTCGTGATGAGCCGGGTCGGCCTGCTGGACGGCGTGCTGATGTTCTTCGTGCTGGCCGCCTTCGGCTGCCTGCTGGTCGACCGCGACCGGACGCGCGAGCGGCTGCCCGCGTACCGGACCGGCGGCCCGTCGGGCGCGGCGGACGGGGACCGGGCCCGGCTCGGGTTGCGGCCCTGGCGGCTGGCCGCCGGGGTGCTGCTCGGCTGCGCCTGCTCGGTGAAGTGGAGCGGCCTTCCCGTGCTGGCCGCCCTCGGCCTGCTGACCGTGCTCTGGGACCAGGCCGCCCGCCGCCGGGCCGGGGCCCGCCGGCCCTGGCCCTCGATGCTGCGCCGCGACGCGGTGCCCGCCTTCCTCTCCACGGTCGGCGTCGCGGCTCTGGTCTACCCGCTCTCCTGGACCGGATGGTTCGTCACCGACGGCGGCTACGACCGGCAGTGGGCCCAGGGGTCGTCCTGGGTGCCCGCGGCGCTGCGGAGCTGGTGGCACTACCAGCAGCAGATGTACGACTTCAACACCGGACTCTCCACCCCGCACACCTACCAGTCCAACGCCTGGAGCTGGCTGGTCCAGGGCCGTCCGGTCTCCATGTACTGGCAGCAGGTGCCCGACGGCCAGCAGGGCTGCACCAGCTCCGGCGGCTGCGCCTCGCAGATCCTCGCCCTCGGCACCCCGCTGCTCTGGTGGGCGGGCTGCTTCGCCCTGCTGTACGTGTTCTGGCGCTGGTTCTTCCGGCGGGACTGGCGCTCCGGTGCGGTGCTCTGCGCGGTGGCCGGGATCCTCCTGCCCTGGTTCGGCTACCAGGAGCGCACCACCTTCTCCTTCTACATGGTGGTGTTGGTGCCCTTCCTCTGCCTGGCGGTGGCCCAGATGCTCGGCGCCCTGCTGGGGCCCGAGGGGTGCTCGGCGGAGCGGCGGCGCTGGGGCGCGGTGGGTGCGGGCGCGATCGTGCTGGCGGTGATGGGGTGCTTCGCGTTCTTCCTGCCGCTCTACACGGCGGAGGTGATCCCGATGTCGGACTGGCAGGACCGGATGTGGTTCACCACCTGGATCTGATGGCCGCTCAACTGCTGCCCGTCGGACCCGCGCTGGGGGTGGCGACGGCGCTGCTGCTCGCGGCCAGCGTCGCGGTGGCCGGGCTGGGCCGGCTCGGGCACGGGGCGGCGGTGCTGCGGGCCGGGCTGCGGGCGGTGCTCCAGCTGGCCGCGGTGGCGTTGGTGATCACCTGGGTGGCCGGGTCGATGTGGACCTCGGCCGCCTTCGTGCTGCTGATGTTCTCGGTGGCGGTGCGCACCGCCGGGCGGCGGATGGTCCCGGCCGGCCGTGGGTGGGGGTGGGCCGCGGTGCCGATCGGGGCGGGGGTGTTCCCGGTGCTGCTGCTCCTGCTCGGCTCCGGGCTGCTGCCCTTCCAGGGCCTCTCGGTGATCCCGGTCGCGGGCATCCTGACCGGCGGCGCGCTGACCGCCACCTCCTTGGCCGGGCGCCGTGCGCTGGACGAGCTGACGCAGCGTCGGGGAGAGGTGGAGGCCGCCCTGGCGCTCGGTTTCGAGGAGCGCGACGCCCGGCTGGAGATCTGCCGCACGGCCGCGGCCACCTCGCTGGTCCCGGCGCTCGACCAGACCAGGACGGTGGGGCTCGTCACGCTGCCCGGGGCCTTCGTCGGGATGCTGCTGGGCGGGGCCAGCGCGCTGGAGGCCGGGGCGGTCCAGCTCTTCGTGCTGGTCGCTCTGCTGGTGGTGGAGGCGGTGGCGGTCGTGGTGGTGCTGGAGCTGGTTGGCCGGGCCGCGGTCAGCAGGTAGGCTTGCCGGGTTGTTGAAGGGGAGTAGCCCTCCACCGGAGCGTCGACATACTGGCTCGCCCGTACGGGAGCCCGGTGCCCGGGACACCCGTTCGCGGGTGTCGGCGAGACCTTCGGCCGCAGTGCTGTGAACATTGACCAGTGCTGCCGTGCCGAGGCGTCCCCTTCCACGGGTCATCGCGGCGGGCAGCCCCGACCCGATGAAGGGCCACACGCTCCGATGAGTATCACCGTCGCCGCGATCACCTTCGGCATCGTCTTCCTCGCCGAACTCCCCGACAAGACCGCGCTGGCCTCCCTGGTGCTCGGCACCAAGTACCGCGCGAGCTACGTCTTCGCGGGCATCGCCGCCGCCTTCGCCCTCCAGGTGGGCATCGCCCTGGTGGCCGGCCACCTGCTCTCGCTGCTGCCGCAGCGCTGGGTGGAGGGCGTCACCGGTCTGCTCTTCCTGGCCGGCGCGGTGATGCTGCTCTGGCCCAAGGGCGAGGAGGAGGACGAGGGCCACGAGGCCAAGCAGCCCTCCTCCGGCTCCTTCTGGAAGGTGGCCGGCGCGAGCTTCCTGCTGGTCGCGGTGGCCGAGTTCGGCGACCTCACCCAGATCATGACCGCCAACCTGGCCGCCAAGTACGCCGATCCGCTCTCCGTCGGCATCGGCGCCTGGCTGGCGCTGTGCTCGGTCAGCGCCATCGCCATCCTGGGCGGGCAGAAGCTGCTCCAGTACGTCCCGATGAAGGTGATCATCCGGGTGGCGGCCTGCATCATGCTGGCGATGTCCGCCTTCAGCCTCTTCAAGGCGGCCACCGGCTGACGGTCAGCTCCGCTTCTCCAGCGCCGCGCGGGTCTTGGGACCGTAGACACCCCTGGGGTCGCCCTTGACCTCGCGCGGGACGTTGTCCTGGAAGTACTTGACCGCCCGCACGGTCTCCTCGTCGTACACGCCCTCGGTGAAGTCGACGTCCCAGGCGATCCAGGGGAGGGCGGTGAGCAGGCGCTGCTGGAGCTCGGCCACGTCGGGGCCCTCCATGTGGAGCTCCAGCACCCGGGGGGTCGGCGGCGGTGCGGGAGTGGTGGTGCTCGGCGCCGCGCTGGTCGGCGCTGCCGAGGTGACGGGGGCCGGGGCGACCGGGGCCGTGGTGGTGGGAGCGGCGGTGGTGCGGGCCGGGGTCGGCTTGGGCTTGGCGGTGGTGCGGGTGGCGCTCGGGGAGCCGGTGGCCGAGGGGGTCTCGGCGGCCGACTCGGGGGTGGGGGTGGGGCTGGGCTGGTAGGAGCCGACCGGGACGGGCAGGGCGTTGTCGTTCGAGTCCTTCGCTTCGGTGGGGGCGAGCAGGAAGGCCAGGCCGGCGCCGACCGCCGCGATGCCCACGCCCGCGCCGATGATGACGGTGCGTCTGCGCCCGGCCGACTCCTGCTCCTGCTGGCGCCGCTCGGCCCGGCCGCCGGGAGCGCCCTGGGGCACGTTGCGGAAGCCGAAGACGCCGAGGTCGGCCTCGGCGGTGGGCGGCGGCGGGGGCGGGCCGGGCACCAGCTGGAGGTCCGCGATCTGCTGGACCGGGATCGGTTGCTGGGTGGGCGCGGGCGGCACCGGGTACCCGGGCGGTGCGGGCGGAACCGGGGGGAGCAGCTGGGTGGCGGCGGCGTCCTGCGGCGGCGCGGCCATCGGCGGCGCGGGCGGCATCAGCTGGGTGGCGAAGCCGTCCGGCGGGACGGGCGGCATGACCTGGGTGGCGAACGGGTCGTCCGCCGGGGCGGCCGGGGCGGGCACGTACGGCCGGACCAGCGGCCCCTCGTGGTGCTCTCCCGGCATGGGCCGGCCTCCTCGGTGGTGGTGGCGCTCGAACGGGGCTGATTATGCAGGAGGTTCCGGTGGGTGGACAGGGACGCAGGGGAGCTTGTCCGGGTTGGTGCCGAATCCGGACAGGTGAAGGATCGGTGGCCGTCAGCGGTACGGATGGCGCAGCGACCTGATGCCGAATCAGACATTTCTGACATCATGGGGGAATCTGTCTGATCATCATCCCGGGTGCGGTGCGGGTACCGTGCGGGCCCCGAGCAGCGAGGAGCGGGCATGGCGGAGGCGGCCACGCCGGTGCGGTCCGGGGAGCCGGAGCCCCCGGGGGAGACGGTCCACAAGCTGTGGGTGCCGATCGGCGCCCTGCTGCTGGCGATGCTGCTGGCGGCGCTCGACCAGACCATCGTCTCCACCGCGCTGCCCACCATCGTCAGCGACCTGGGAGGCCTGGAGCACCTCTCCTGGGTGGTCACCGCGTACATGCTGGCCTCCACGGCCGCCACCCCGCTCTGGGGCAAGCTCGGCGACATGTACGGCCGCAAGCGCTTCTTCCAGGCGTCGATCGTGCTCTTCCTGATCGGCTCCGGCCTCTGCGGACTGGCCCAGAACATGGGCGAGCTGATCGCCTTCCGCGCGCTCCAGGGCCTGGGCGGCGGCGGTCTGATGGTGCTCTCGCAGGCGATCGTCGGCGACCTGGTCCCGCCGCGCGACCGCGGCAAGTACCAGGGCCTGTTCGGGGCGGTCTTCGGCGTCACCAGCGTGCTCGGGCCGCTGCTCGGCGGCGTCTTCGTCGACAACCTCAGCTGGCGCTGGGTGTTCTACGTCAACCTGCCGATCGGCATCGTGGCGCTGCTGGTGATCGCCGCCGTGCTGCACGGCAGCGAGGTGAAGCGGCAGCACACCATCGACTACCTCGGCACCGTCCTGATCGCCGCGGTCGCCACCTGCCTGGTGCTGATGACCTCGCTCGGCGGCACCACCTGGGAGTGGGGCTCCTGGCAGATCATCGGCCTCGGGGTGCTCGGACTGCTGCTGCTCGCGGTCTTCGTCCAGGTGGAGCGCCGGGCGGTGGAGCCGGTGCTGCCGCTGCGGCTGTTCCGCTCGTCGACCTTCAGCCTGGTCGCGGTGATCTCCTTCGTGGTCGGCTTCGCGATGTTCGGGGCGCTGACCTACCTGCCGACCTTCCTCCAGGTGGTCATGCAGGTCTCGCCGACCATGTCCGGCATCCACATGCTGCCGATGGTGCTCGGCATGCTGCTCACCTCGATCGGCTCCGGCCAGATCGTCTCCCGCACCGGCCGCTACCGGGTCTTCCCGATCGCCGGCACCGCCGTGACGGCGGTCGGCCTCTGGCTGCTCTCCCGGCTCACCGAGCACAGCTCCACCACCGAGATGAGCCTCTACTTCCTGGTCTTCGGCCTCGGGCTCGGCCTGGTGATGCAGGTGCTGGTGCTGATCGTGCAGAACTCGGTCGGCTACGAGGACCTCGGCGTGGCCACCGCCGGCGCCACCTTCTTCCGCTCGATCGGTGCCTCCTTCGGCGTCTCGATCTTCGGCACGATCTTCGCCAGCGGGCTCAACCGGCGCCTGGTCGAGGACCTGACCGGCGTTCAGCTGCCGCCCGGCTTCAGCCCGGAGGCGATCTCCTCCGACCCGCGCTCGATCGCCACCCTGCCCGCGCCCGCCCAGGCCGGGATCTACCACGCCTACGCCGAGTCGATCACCCAGGTCTTCCTCTACGCGGTGCCGGTCGCGGTGCTCGCCTTCGTGCTCGCGCTCTTCCTGCGGGAGCAGCCGCTGCGCACCACCGTCACCGCCCCCGACCTCAGCGAGTCGATCGGGGTCAACCCGGTGGAGCGCTCCTCGCTGGACGAGATCGCCCGGGCCCTGTCGGTGCTCGGCACCCGGGACGCCCGCCGCGACCTGTTCCGCCGGATCACCGCCGAGGCCGGGCTCGACCTCAAGCCCGCCTCCAGCTGGCTCATCCTCCAGATGCACCGCCACGGCTACGCCGAACCGGCCGAACTGGCCGAGCACAAGACCGTGCCGGTGGCCGTCATCGAGGAGGCCGCCCGCGAGGTGGAGGGCCGCGGCCTGGCGGTCCGCAACGGGCTGCCGCTGCGCCTCACCGAGGCCGGGGCCGAGGTCGCGGACCGGCTGGTCGCCGCCCGCCGCTCCCAACTCGCCAAGCTCCTCGGCGACTACGACGAGCAGCAGTTCACCGAACTCGCCGACCTGCTCACCAAGCTCAGCTCCCAGCTCGGCGGCGACCGGCCCGACCGGGCCCCGCAGCCGCCGCAGCGCGGCGAGGGCCGGACGTACTGAGGCGGCCGCCGCAGGTGCCCGCGGGGGACGGCCGGACTGCCCCCGGTGACCGACGGACACTGCCCGGGAGTACGTCAACTGGCGGAGGTGGGTACGCACTCCGTCGATAGGGTCTGTTCCCGCCGCCACTGATCCGGAGGGCCTCACCCGTCATGCGCATCGGACTGTCCATTCCCCAGTACGGCCGGTTCGCCGGCCCCGGGCTGTCGGCCCGCCTCGCGGCCGACGCGGAGCAGATCGGCTACGACAGCCTCTGGGTCGGCGACCGCATCCTGGTCCCGCGCGAGCCGCAGAACCGCTACCCCGGCGGGACGGGCGTGGCACCCGACGAGCACCGCACCTTCCTGGACCCGCTGACCCTGCTCACCGTCGCGGCCGGCGCCACCCGCCGCGCCCGCCTGGGCACCAGCACCCTCAACGCGCTCTGGTACCCGCCGGTCCTGCTGGCCCGTACCCTCACCACCCTCGACGTGGTCAGCGACGGCCGCCTGGACGTGGGGCTCGGGCTGGGCTGGTCCAAGGACGAGTACCAGGCGGTGGGTGTCCCCTGGCGCGGCCAGGCGGCCCGGCTGGAGGAGACGCTGGACGTCCTGGAACGGATCTGGGCCGACGGCGAGGAGGTCTCCCACACCGGCGACCTGTGGACCGTCCCGCCCTCCGCCATCCAGGCCAAGCCCGTCCAACGCCCGCGCCCTCCCCTGCTGTTGGGCGGCACCAGCCCCGGCGCCCTGGAGCGGGCCGGCCGCCGCGCCGACGGCTGGCTCGGCGTCGGCCTCCCCCTCCCGGCCCTCACCTCCCTCTGGACCACCGTCCGCGGCCACGCCGAGGCGGCCGGCCGCGACCCCGACGCCCTCCGCCTCGTCCTGCGCGTCAACCCCGTCCTCACCCCGACCGAGGACGACCGCACCCCCGGCCGCGGCACCCCGCACCAGCTCGCGGCCTACCTCTCCTCCGCCGTACGGCAGTTGGGCGCCGAGCCGCTGATCGACCTGCACTTCGCGGCCCGGGACGGGGACGAGTACCTGGCCCACGCCCAGACCCTGCACGACCTGCTGCGGGACGCGGCAGCATGAACTCCCGGAATCCCTGAGTCAGTTGACCGGGCGGGAGCGGGTCTCGTCGATGACGGTGAAGCCGGTGGCGTCGTAGAGGTTCATGGCGACCTCGTTGCCGCCGAAGACGTTGAACATCAGGGAGTCGTCGCCGCCCTGGCGGGTGATCCACTCGCCGGCGGCCATGGCGGCGCGGCCGTGGCCCTTGCCGCGGTGCTGCTCGTGGATCTCCAGGGAGAAGCCGAAGGTGGTGCCGGGGAGGAAGGAGTGCTGGACCCAGCCGGTGCCGACCACCTCGCCGGCGGCTTCGAAGGCGTAGAAGCCGTGGCCGGGGGTGTGCCGGCCCTGGGGGAGCTCCTCGGCGAAGTCGCGGTCGGACTTGGCCTTGGCCTCCTCGGGGGTGAGAGCGCCGGCCCGGAGGATGTCGAAGATGTACGCGGCCTCCTCCGAGGCGCGCCAGGCGGGGAACTCGGCCTCGGTGAGCGGACGGACCGTCAGGCCGGGCGGTGGCTGCGGGGGTTCGGTGGTGGAGAAGGTGCGCATCCGGTTCTGGCCGATGACCGGGTAGTCGGCGAACGGGCCGGGGCCGCCGGTGCGGCGGGTCTCGATCCGGGTGGCGCCCCGTTCGGCGCACCAGCGTTCGGCGAAGGGGAGCGCGGCCGGGTCGGTGAGGTCGTGGACGCCGCCGAAGCCGTCGACGACGGAGAGGGCGAGCCAGTGGGTGCCGTCGGTGAGGACGGTCCAGTCGGGGAGGCGCTTGGTGCCGCGGTCGAAGAGGGCCCGGGCGAGGGCGGGTGAGCACCCGGCCTCCTGGTAGGCGGCCAGCGTCCGCCGCTCGAAGTCGGCCTGCCAGACGGTTCGGTCGCTTGCTGCCTGATAGTCGGTCATCGGGCCACCCTAGGAGCGGGGCCCGCCGATGGGCAGTGAATTACCGGGTGGGCGTCAGGCCTCGCAGGCGTGGTCGCCCGGGGAGGTGTTGATCCGGCCCAAGAGCTTCCGCAGGGTGGCCCGTTCGCGTTCGGAGAGGTCGCCGAAGAGGGTGGACTCGACCTCGGTGAGGGTGCGGTCGAGGTGGTCGAGGGTGGTGGTCCCGGCCGGGGTGATCTCGACGATGTGGCGGCGGCGGTCGGCCGGGTCGCGGCGGCGCTCGACCAGACCGGCGCCCTCCAGGTCGTTGAGCAGGGCGACCAGCACGCTCGGGTCGACGCCGAGCCGCTCGGCGAGCTGCCGCTGGCCGACCGGGGCGGAGCCGAGGTGCATCAGGGTCATGGTGTGCCGCGGGCCGAGGCCGCTGGTGCTGAGGGCGCGGCGGATGCGGGTGTCGGTGGCCGCGCCGTGCCAGGCCAGCACGAACCCGAGTCGGTCCATCGGCCCGTCGGCCGGTCCCTCGGCGTTCTCCATGGGCCCATCGTAGCCGGGCGAGAATCATTGGTTGACTTATATCGTTGATGGTGTTCAATGATTGCCGTCCATCTATGAATGATCCCCCTGGAGTCCCCGTGTTCATCGCGTACGTCGTGCTGGCCGTCCTGCTCGCGGTCGGCCTGAGCTTCTCGGCCCGCGCCTTCCTGACGAAGGACCCCAAGATCGTCGGCGGCCTCCCCGCCCTCGGCGTCCCCGAGAGCCGTCTCCCGCTGCTGGCCGCCGCCAAGGCGGCGGGCGCGCTCGGCCTGCTCGCGGGCATCGCCTTCCGCCCGCTCGGCATCGCCGCCGCCGTCGGCCTGGTGCTCTACTTCCTCGGCGCGGTGGTCGCCCACCTGCGGGTCGGCGACACCAAGGGCGCGCCCGGCTCGGTGCTCTTCACCCTGCTCTCCGCGGCGGCCCTGGCGCTCGCGCTCGCCTCCTGACCGGAAAGCCGAACGGCCGTCCGGCCGGCGCTTGTTAGCATCCGGCCATGGCACGTAGTGAGCTGATCGAGGTCGTGGCGGTCGACGAGGCCGACGGCCTGCCGCTGGGATCCGCCGAGTACGCGGTGCAGGAGCTCCCGGAATCCTTCGAGCCGGGCGTCCGGCTCGGCATCGGCGGGGCCCACTGGGAGGTCGTCCGGGCGCAGCCGGCCGCGCGGGCGGAGGTCCTGGCCGAGGGGCGGGCGGTGCTGACGGTCCGTCGGATCGAGACGGCCGACCCGCAGCAGGTCGGCTACACCCTCCCGACCCTCTGCGCGGAGCTGCCGCCGCTCTCCCCGGCGCCGGGCGGCGACGACGATCTGGTGATCCACGAGGACGACTGGCGGCAGACCGAACTGGTCGAACGCCGCCTCCTGGCCGGGGTGGAGGCGGAGCTGCGGGCGGTCCGGCGGATCTGGGACGAGTGCTCCTCCCGGGTCGGCGAGGGGGAGTCGGCCTTCTGGGGCTTCACCGAGCTGCACCTGCGGCGGGGCCCGGCGGAGCCGCTGGCCGGCTCCCTGACGCTGGGCCGGCTGTACGAGCTGCTCCCCGTGACGCGTACGTACACCGGCGTCTCCCTGCGGGACGGCCAGGGCCGGGTGACCAGCTCCTTCGCGGTCGAGGCCGGGCCGGTGGTGGTCTACGGGCGCTGCGACGGCGAGCAGGTCCTGGCGGTCGGGCTCGGCGCGGCGGTGGCACCGCAGGACGTCCCGTGGCTGGCCGGGCTGATGGCGGAGTTCGACCTGCTGCTCGTCGACTGGTGCGCGGGAGGGTACGCGGAGGCGGCGGGCTCGGCCCCGTAAGGTGGGTGGCATGTCTGTCGTGAAGATCAACGTGTTGACGGTGCCCGCCGAGATGCGGGAGACGCTGGAGCAGCGGTTCGCCTCCCGGGCCGGCTCGGTCGAGGGCTCGGACGGCTTCGAGTGGTTCGAGCTGCTCCGCCCGGTCGAGGGCAGCGACCGCTACCTCGTCTACACCCGCTGGGCCAGCGAGGAGCACTACCAGGCCTGGGCCGACGGCCCGGCCCGCGCCGCCCACGGCGGCGGTGCCCCGAAGGACGGCGAGCAGCCCCGCCCGGCCGCCACCGGCGCCGAGCTCTGGTCCTTCGAGGTCGTCCAGTCGGCGGGCCCGAAGCAGGCCTGACGCCAGGCGAGTTGCCCCCACCGGCCCCGGCCCGCCCCTACGGCGCGCCGGGGCCTCCGTGCGTCGGGACGGCGCCGGGTCACACGGGGATGACGTGAACGTCATGGGCGTTGAGCGCGGTGAGGTAGGCGGTGATGTCCGCGGGGTCGCTGGTGAAGACGGCGGCGCTGCCGTGGCGGGCGGCGGTCAGGGCCACCAGACCCTCGACCGCGTCGGGGCGCTTCTTGGCCGGGAGGTCGGCCGAGCCGAGGACGGTGCCGATGCGCTGCCAGTCCGTCAGATCGGGCCCGGTGGCGCAGGTGATGCAGGAGGTCTGGCCGGCTGAAGTGGGACGCATGGCAGGTGACGAACTGCGCGCCTGGGGCACGGTGCAGTCCCGGAGCATGACGGCGAGGCCGTGCACGAGCCCGGGGGTCGGCCTCCAGACCTGGGCCAGGACCGGCCCGAGCACCACCGCACGGTGGGGCGTGTCCTTGAGTCGCGCGTGCAGCGCGACCGCCTTCGGCTTGCGGTCCGCGAGGGCGATCAGCATCCCGGTGTCGTAGACCGGGACCCGTGCGGTCACGCTGCGTGGCCCGGACGGGCGGCTTGCGGGTCGGTGCCGTAGACCAGTGCCATGGCTGCCTCGACCTCGCGCCGCTCCTCTTCCGTGAGGTCCTCGGCCGTGACCTCGGGCAGAGGGGGAAGCGAGTCGGCGGCGGCCGCACTGGCGGCCGCGATCGCGGAGTCGATGTGTGCGAACTGGGCCTCGGCGGCCTCCACTTCGGCCATCTGGCGGGTGGCCGCGTTGACGAGGTAGGCGGAGACGTCCATGCCGGCGCGTTCGGCGTGCTGCCTTATCCGCTCGGCGTGCTCCTCGTCGAGGCTGATGCTGATCCTGGTCTTGGCCATGCACGCCATTGTATGACGCGTATTACGGGCGCCCAAGGTGCGTGTCGGTGGGCTCGAAGGTGGCCGGGGTGGAGAAGGCGGCGCGGCGGGTGGCTCGGCGGAGGGTGCGGAGGACGGGGGCGCCGATGGTGAGGCAGAGGGTGGCGGTGAGGGCGGCGCGGGGGAGGTCCCAGCCGAGGGAGGTGGTGAGGCAGTAGGCGAGGAAGTGGGCGAGGTTGGTGGTGAGGGGGGCGTCGGGGGAGTAGGAGAGGGCCGGGGGGAGGCCGGCGCCGAGGTAGGGCCAGCCCTGGAGGTTCATGACGGTGCCGTAGGCGAGGGCGGAGAGGGCGCCGTAGGTGGCGAGCAGGGCGAGTTCGCGGCGGCCGCGGAGGGTGGCGGGGCCGGGGAGGAGGCCGGCGCCGAGGCAGACCCAGCCCATGCTGAGCATCTGGAACGGGAGCCAGGGGCCGACGCCGGCGGTGAGCAGGGCGGAGGCGAACATGGTGAGCGCGCCGAGGACGAAGCCGAAGCCCGGGCCGAGCACCCGGCCGGAGAGCACGATCAGGAAGAACATCGGCTCCAGCCCGGCGGTGCCCGCGCCGAGCGGGCGCAGCGCCGCGCCGACCGCGGCCAGCACGCCGAGCAGGGCGACCGACTTGGCGTCCAACCCGGCCTGTCCGTCGCCGCCTTCGGAGATCTGGGCGATGACGACGCCGATGAGCAGGGGCATCAGCAGCGCGAACAGCCACGGGGCGTCGGCGGAGTGGTAGGCCAGGGTGGAGGAGGGGTCGGCGAGCAGTGGCCAGCCGAAGGCGATCACGCCGATGACGGTGATGAGCAGGAGCAGGGCGACGGAGCGGCGGCCGAGGGGGACGGGGCGGTCGAGGGAGGTCGCGGGGGCGGTCACGAGGCGGACTCCGCGAGGGCGGCGGTGACCTGGGGGACCGTCAGCCAGGGGAGCGGGGCGAGGACCTTGGCGACCTGGGGGGCGAAGGCCGGGGAGGAGACCACGATCTCGGCGCTCGGGCCGTCCGCGACGATCTCGCCGTCGGCCAGGATGACGGTGCGGTGGGCGAGTTCGGCGGCCAGCTCCACGTCGTGGGTGGCGAGCAGGACGGCGTGGCCGTCGGCGGCGAGTTCGCGCAGGACGGTGACCAGGCGGGCCTTGGCGGCGTAGTCCAGGCCGCGGGTGGGCTCGTCCAGCAGGAGCAGCGGCGGGCGGGCGGTGAGGACGACGGCGAGGGCGAGGGTGAGCCGTTGGCCCTCGGAGAGGTCGCGGGGGTGCAGGGCGTCGTCGATGCCGGGGAGCAGCCGGGCCACCAGGGCGCGGCAACTGCCGGGCTCCGCGCCGGAGTCGGCGTCGGCCCCGGCGCACTCGGCGGCCACCGTCTCGGCGTAGAGCAGGTCGCGCGGGTCCTGCGGGACGAGGCCGACGTGGCGGATCAGCTCGCGGGGCTTGGCCTTGTGCGGGGCGGTGGCCAGCTCGCCGAGCCGGACGGTTCCGGAGTCGGGGCGGTGCAGGCCGGTGAGGGTGGCGAGCAGGGTGGACTTGCCCGCGCCGTTGCGGCCCATCAGGGCGGTGATCTCCCCTGCGGAGAGCGAGAGTTGGACGCCTCGTAGGACCGGGTTCGGGCCGCGCCTGACCACCAGGCGGCCGACCTCGGCCAGGGTGGGGCCGGGAGTGGCCGAGGCGGCGGGCGGCGTCCGGCCGTCCAGGGCGGCGCGCAGCGGGGCGGCCTTGCGGCGGGCGTCCCGGACGGTCAGCGGCAGCGGGCTCCAGCCGGCCGCCCGGCCGAGGCCGACCACCGGCGGGTGGACCGGCGAGACGGCCATCACGGCGGCCGGATCGTCCAGCAGGGGAGGGGAGTCGGGGGAGAGCAGCAGCACCTGGTCGGCGTACTGGACCACCCGCTCCAGGCGGTGTTCGGTGAGCAGCACGGTGGTGCCGAGGTCGTGCACCAGGCGCTGCAGCACCGCGAGCACCTCCTCGGCCGCGCCGGGGTCGAGGGCGGAGGTCGGCTCGTCCAGCACCAGGACCCGGGGGTGGGCCGTGAGCACGGAGCCGATGGCGACGCGCTGCTGCTGGCCGCCGGAGAGGGCGGTGAGCGGGCGGTCGCGCAGCTCGGCCAGGCCCAGCAGGTCGAGGGTCTCCTCCACCCGGCGGCGCATCACCTCGGGGGCCAGGCCCAGGGACTCCATGCCGTAGGCGAGTTCGTCCTCGACGGTGTCGGTGACGAAGTGTGCCAGCGGGTCCTGGCCCACCGTGCCGACCACGTCGGCGAGTTCGCGCGGGCGGTGCTCCCGGGTGTCCCGGCCGGCCACGGTGACCCGGCCGGTCAGCACGCCGCCGGTGAAGTGCGGGACCAGGCCGCTCACGGTGCCCAGCAGGGTGGACTTGCCGACCCCGGACGGGCCGACCACCAGGCAGAGTTCGCCCTCCGGGACGCTCAGGCTCACCTCGCGCAGCACCGGGGCGGCGGCGTCCTGGTACCGGACGGAGACCTGGTCGAAGGTGATCACGGCTGCCTCGGGGTGGGAGTGGGGGCGACGAAGGCGGGGAGCAGGCCGAGCAGGACGGCCAGCGCGGGGAGCAGCGGCAGGGTGGGCCAACTCGGCGGCACCACGGTCGGGTTGAAGCCGGTGGGATCGTGGAGCGAGAGCAGCACCAGCAGCCCGGCCACGGCGGCGCCCGAGCCGGCCACCGCCCACTCGCGCCAGGCCCACGGGTCCGGCCGGTAGCGGGTGCGCACCGAACGGCGGCCGCCGAGCGCCAGCCCGGCCCCGGCGGCCAGCAGGCCGAGCACCAGGACCGGGAGCGCCCAGCCGCCGCCGTCCGCGCTGAGCAGCCCGTAGCAGGCGGCGCAGACGCCGATCAGGCCGAGCAGGGTCAGCGCCGCGGTGGTCCGGGCGATCCTCGGCGGTACGTCGGCGGTCCGGCCGAAGCCCCGGCTGTCCATCGCGGCGGCCAGGGCGACGGACCGTTCGAGCGCACTCTCCAGCACCGGCAGCCCGACGCTGAGCAGCGCGTTGACCCCCTTGTCCGAGCGGCCGCGCAACCGCCGCGCGGTGCGCACCCGTTGGACGTCGGCGACCAGGTTCGGCGCGAAGGTCATCGCCACCACGGCGGCCACCCCCGCCTCGTAGAGCGCGCCGGGCAGGGTGCGCAGCAGGCGGGAGGGGCTGGCGAGGGAGTTGGCCGCGCCCACGCAGATCAGCAGGGTGGCCAGTCGCAGGCTCTGGTAGAGCGAGAAGAGCAGCGCCTCGAGCGTCACCCGGCCGCCGATGCGCACCCCCTGCGCCCAGTCGGGGAGCGGGAGTTGGGGCAGGGTGAGGACGACGTGGGTGCCGCCGACGGCCGAGCCGAGCAGCACGGTGAAGACCAGCCGGATCCCCAGCACCACCAGGGCGAGCCGCAGGAAGGTTCCGTAGGAGCGGGCCCACGGCTCGGTGGAGCGGCGGGCGGCGACCACGTACCCGGCGACGGCGACGATCAGCAGGAGCAGCAGCGGGTTCGTGGTCCGGGAGGCGGCCGCCCCGAGGCCGAGCGCCCAGAGCCACCACGCGCCGGGGTGCAGACGGCGCGGGCCGATCGCGGAGCGGGTGGTGGCTCGGGACACGGGGAGGACCTTCGGGACGCGAGGAGGGGAGGGGGAGGGAGTGACGGTGGGTCAGGAACGGCGGCGGCGGGCCTGCCAGACGGCCGCCCCGGCCAGGGCCGCCACCAGTGCGGCGCCCGCGACCACGCCCAGCGCCGGGCCGGAGCCGCCGGATCCCCTGTCGCCGGAGTCCGTGTCGCCGGAGGCGGTCGCGGACCCGGCGGCGTTCACCACGTCGCCGCAACCGGCCTTCGGGTAGCCGGAGATGGCGCACAGGATGCCGGCCGAGTCGTACCGCAGCGGTGGGGCCAGGGTGGCCAGCACCTCGGCCGAGGTGGCGGCGGCCGGTACGGCGGCGCAGCCGGTGCGCGGCGAGGGGGTGGGCGGGGTCTCGCCGGACGGGGCGTCGGCGGCGGTGCCGAAGTCGAGCACCACGGCGACCCGCTTCTTGCCGGGCTGGGCGGGGGTGGCGGCGCAGAGCGCGGCGAAGTCGCCGGAGCCGGTGGGCCGCGCGGCGTCCTGGCCGCCGTCGGGGCTGACCGCGAAGCGCCAGCCGTCCACGGCACCGTCCGGCGGCACGTACACGGCGGGGCCCTGCTGCTGGTAGGTCCAGCCGGAGCCGGTCGCCTTCCAGAACGACCAGTAGCGGTAGCCGGTGGCGTGCGCGGGGGAGGGGAGCAGGACGGTGAGCAGGCTGGCCAGCAGGAGGGCGAGCGCGGCGGTGAGGGCCGGGGCCGTCACCGCCGCGCCGGGTCGACGGGGCGTCACTTCTGCCCGTCGCCCTCGTCGGTGTCCGGCCGGTCCTTCGCGGAGGGCTCGGAGGAGGGCTCGGAGGCGGGCTTCTCCGCGGGCTCGGCGGCCGGCTTGCCGCCGCCCGGGGCGTGGGCGCCGCGCTTGCGCTGGAGGCTGAGCAGCAGGCCGCCGCCGATGCCGATCAGCAGGCCGACGCCGATCAGCCAGAACGGGGAGAAGCCGCCGTTGTCGTCGGCCTCGGTGATGGAGGAGCCGGGGGCCTTGGTGCCCTTGGGGTACTCCGAGGCGGCGGCGCTCGCGGCGGGCGGGACGGACTTGGGCGCCGGGCCGGCGTCGATGAGCAGCTGGAGGATGTTGCTGCCGCCGTAGTTGAGCGGGTCGCGCCCGGACGCCTGGGCGGTCAGCACCAGGATGGCGGCGGCCGAGGCGTCGGTGCCGGAGGCGCCCTTGGCGGCCCAGGCGTAGCCGTTGCCGGCCAGCCAGTCGGCGGCACCGGCGGCCTCGGTGGGGTGGCCGGCCTGGATCAGGCTGAGCGCGGCCCAGGCGGTGGCGTTGTAGTCGGGGGTGGGCGCGGCGCCGGGGGTGTTGAGCATCAAGTGCTGGCCGTTGGCCGCCAGCTGCGCGACCAGGTGGGCGGAGACGGCCTCGGCGGAGGCCGCGCGCGGCACCGGGCCCGAGGTGGTGGTGGAGCAGTCGAGCGGCTTGGGCGCGGCGTCCGCCCGGTTGGTGTTGGTGACCGGCAGCTTGCCGCCGGCCGCGGCGAGCGCGGCCTGGGCGCTGGCCAGCCCGTTCGGGGCGAGCGAGCCGTCCGGGAGCGGCTGGTAGCCGAAGGCGCCGCGCTCGCCGACCGGGGCGGCGCAGCCGAGCTGGAAGAGGGCCAGGCCGTCGTAGGCGGTCTTGCCGTCCTTGGCCACGGTGGCCGGGTCGGTGCCGACGGTGAGCAGGGCGCTGACGGCCAGTCCGGTGGAGTTGGCGTCGCCGGGGTTGCCGGGGTTGTAGGCCCAACTGCCGTCCGCGTTCTGGACCTTCTTCAGCCACTCGACGCCCCGGCTGACGGAGTTCTGGTGTCCGTCCAGCTTGCTCAGCGCCTGGACGGCCATGGCGGTGGCGTTGGTGTCCTCGGCCTTGGGGTCGCAGGCGCCGGTGGTCGCGGCGGCGGAGGAGGTGTCGGCGCGGAACGAGGGCCAGCCGCCGTCCGCGCACTGCTGGCCGGTCAGCCAGTTCACCGCGGCGTCGGCGGGCACCACGCCGGTGGCGGCGAGCGCGGTGAGGGCCAGCGACTGGCGCCACACGCCGTCGTACGTCGGGTCGCCCTTGCCGTAGACCTCGGCGGGGGCGGCGACCGGGGAGGGGGAGGCTGACGGGGTGTCCGCGAGGGCGGGGGCGGCGGTGCCGGCCAGCAGGGCGGCGGTGGCCAAGGCGGTGGTGGCCAGGGCGGCGCCCGCGCGGGCAGTGGTGAGCATGGCGGTGGGTGGACCTTTCGCTGAGCGGTGGTGCGGCGGTGGGGGAACCGCCCGTAGACCTCGACGTGGCCGCTCGCTCCCGGACGGGCATTCCGACTTTCACGGCTGCGGGTCAGTGCCGGAGTACCACCGGCTTCCCCCGACGAGGAGCGGATGAAGTTGTACCAGCGGTTCAAGACTCTAACCTTCCGGCCGTCGCGCTCCGTACCGACACGGTCTGGACGCCACCCCTCCCCACGGACTAGAACTGGTACCAGTTTTTCGGTCCGTCGGGCGGAGGAGTCGGGGATGACCGGGGTAGTGGAGCACGGCGAGCTGTTCATCGGAGGCGCGTGGAGCGCCCCGGCCGGGGACGCGGTGATCGAGGTGGTCTCCCCGCACACCGAGCAGGTGATCGGCCGGGTGCCGCACGCCGCCGAGGCGGACGTGGACCGCGCGGTGGCCGCCGCCCGCCGGGCCTTCGACGAGGGCCCCTGGCCCCGGACCTCGCCGGCCGAGCGGATCGCGGTGGTGCGCCGGATCAAGGACGGCCTGGCCGCCCGGGCCCGGGAGCTGGCCGAGCTGATCACCTCTCAGAACGGCTCGCCGATCTCCTGGAGCGTGCCCGCCCAGGCGTACGGACCGGTGGCGATCTGGGACGCGTACATCCGGGTGGCCGAGGCGCACCCCTTCGAGGAGCTGCGGGACGGGGCCTTCGGCCGGGCCCTGGTGCGCAGCGAGCCGGCCGGGGTGGTGGCGGCGGTGGTGCCGTGGAACGTCCCGCAGTTCGCCGCCGCCTCCAAGCTGGCGCCCGCCCTGCTGGCGGGCTGCACCGTGGTGCTCAAGCCGTCGCCGGAGACCCCGCTGGACGCCTACGTGCTGGCCGAGGTGGTCCGCGAGGCCGGGCTGCCCGAGGGCGTGCTGAGCATCCTGCCCGCCGACCGGGGGACCGGGGCGTACCTGGTCGGCCACCCCGGCGTGGACAAGGTCTCCTTCACCGGCTCGGTCGCCGCCGGGCGGCTGGTGATGGCCAGTGCCGCCCGCACCCTCAAGAAGGTCACCCTGGAGCTCGGCGGCAAGTCCGCCGCGATCGTGCTCCCCGACGCCGACCTGGACCGCACCGTCCGCTCCCTGACCACCGCCGCCTACCTCAACAACGGCCAGGCCTGCATCGCCCAGACCCGGATCCTCGCCCCCGCCTCCCACTACGAGGAGCTGGCCGAGCGCCTCACGGCCGCCGTCGCCGCCCTCCCGGTCGGGGACCCGCTCGACCCGGGCACGGCCGTCGGCCCGCTGGTGACGGCGCGTCAGCGGCAGCGCAGCCTGGACTGCATCGCGCTGGCCCAGGAGGAGGGCGCCAAGCTGCTCACCGGTGGCGGGGTGCCGGCCGGACTGGAGCGCGGCTGGTACGTCGAGCCGACGCTCTTCGGCGACGTCGACAACTCCAGCCGGATCGCCCAGGAGGAGGTCTTCGGCCCGGTGGTCTGCCTGACGCCCTACCAGGACGAGGAGCAGGCCGTCCGGCTGGCGAACGACTCCGAGTTCGGCCTCTCCGGCAGCGTCTGGACCGCCGACGTCGAACGCGGCCTGGACGTGGCCCGCCGGATCCGCACCGGCACCTACGCGGTCAACACCTTCACCCTCGACTGCGGCGTCCCCTTCGGCGGCTACAAGCAGTCCGGCGTCGGCCGCGAGTTCGGCCCCGAGGGCTTCGCCGAGTACCTGGAGACCAAGAGCATCGTCCTGCCCAAGGGGTACACCGCGCCCTGACGGGCGGTCAGGGTCTCAGAGGGTCAGCAGGCGGGCCGCGGTGTGGAGGTCGGCGCGGACCTCCGCCAGCGAGGTGCGGCCGGAGAGCCAGGCGAGCAGGGTGGCGTGCCAGGTGTGGGCGACCACGCGGAGGGCGGCCTGCTGGGCCGGGGTGGGGGTGGGGCCGAGCTGGGCGGCGTCCAGGACGATGGCGGAGGTGACGGCGGAGACGGCGTCCACCTCGGCGCTCACCGAGCGGTCGGCGAAGGAGAGGGCGCGCACCATGGCCTCCGCGAGCCGGGGCTCGCGCTGGAGCGCGTGGAAGGCCTGGGTCAGGGTCTCGGCGACCCTGGCCGCCGGGTCGTCCCCGGTCGGTGGGTGGCGGCGGACCTGTTCGTGGAGGTGCTGGAGCTGCTCCTGCATCACCGCGACCAACAGGTGCACCTTGGAGGGGAAGTAGCGGTAGAGGGTGCCGAGTGCGACCTCCGCCGTCTCCGCCACCTCGCGCATCTGCACCGCCTCGTACCCGCCCCGGGCGGCCAGCGCGGTGGAGGCCCGCAGGATGCGGCGGCGGCGCTCGGCCTGACGGGGCGTGAGCCCGGCGCCGGGGGCGGCGGTGGTGGTCAAGGCGGGCCTCCCCGGACGGGTGCGCGGTAGTTCCGGACGGGGGTGATTGAACCATGGGGCGGCAGGTGAGGACACGTCGGCGGGGAGGCGTCGGGAGAGCTATGTCACAGTGAACGCCGGGTCGGCGCGCCCCGTGGAGCAGTCAGAATGGAGCTCTCCGGTGCTGACGTACCCGTCAGTAGCCGGCGTCTCCCCGGGCGGGGGCCGCCCGGCCGCTCCCGGGTCCGGGGCCGGGTATCTTCGAGGCCCGAACAAGCATGAAACGTGATCTACTTCCCGCCGCCCGCGCGGACGGAGAGTAGGGGACAGGAGCCCCGGATGACCGCGCTGCCGCCGCGACCGCTGCGCATCGCCCTGCTCTCCTACCGGGGCGACCCGTACTGCGGCGGCCAGGGCGTGTACGTGCGCCACCTCTCCCGCGAGCTGGCCCGCCTCGGCCACCACGTGGACGTGATCGGCGCCCAGCCCTACCCCGTGCTGGACGAGGTCGAGGGCCCGGGCAGCGTGCGGCTCGTGGAGCTGCCCAGTCTGGACCTGTACCGGGCCGACGACCCCTTCCGCACCCCCGCGCTGCGCGAGTACCGGAGCCTGGTGGACGTGCTGGAGGTGGCCGGCATGCGCACCGGCGGCTTCCCCGAGCCGCTCACCTTCTCGCTCCGGGCCCGGCAGTACCTGGCCGCCCACAAGGGCCGCTACGACGTGGTGCACGACAACCAGACCCTCGGCTACGGCCTGCTCGGCCTGGCCCGGCACGGCTTCCCGCTGGTCACCACCGTGCACCACCCGATCACCGTGGACCGGCAGCTGGAGATCGACGCGGCCGCCACCCGGCTGGAGCGGCTCGGCAAGCGCCGCTGGTACGGCTTCGTCCGGATGCAGCGCCGGGTGGCCGCCCGGCTGGACCACGTGATCACCGTCTCCGGCAGCTCCAAGACCGAGATCGCCGAGCACCTGGGCACCCCGCCCGGCCGGATCGCGGTGGTGCCGATCGGCGCCGACACCCGGCTCTGGTCGCCCTCCGAGGAGGTCGCCGTGGTGCCCGGACGGATCGTCACCACCTCCAGTGCGGACGTCCCGTTGAAGGGCCTGGTCCACCTGGTGGAGGCCCTGGCCAAGGTGCGGACCGAGCGCCCGGCGCACCTGGTGGTGGTCGGCAAGCCGCAGAAGGGCGAGGGGCCGGTCACCGAGGCCGTCCGCCGCTTCGGCCTGGAGGCGCACGTCGAGTTCCGCACCGGGCTGACGGACCGTGAGCTGGTCGACCTCTACCGCTCGGCCGAGGTGGCCTGCGTGCCGTCCCTGTACGAGGGCTTCTCGCTGCCCGCCGCCGAGGCGATGGCCACCGGCACCCCGCTGGTCGCCACCACCGGCGGTGCCATCCCCGAGGTGGCCGGGCCGGACGGCGAGACCTGCCTCGCGGTGCCGCCCGGCGACGCGGGGGCGCTGGCCGCCGCGCTGGGGCGCCTGCTGGACGACCCCGCGCTGCGGGCCCGCCTCGGCGCGGCCGGGCGGGAGCGGGTGCTGGCCCGTTTCACCTGGCAGCGGGCCGCCGAGCTCACCGCCGAGCAGTACCGCGCGGCGATCGCCACCGGGGTCGGGCAGCGGGCCCGGGCCGGCGCCGGGTGGCGCTACGTCGCCTGAGCAGCCCCGGCGCGGCCGTGAGCTGACGGCCGATCACTTTCTCGTCGTACCACCGCACCAACGAATGGGAGCCCCGCAGTGCTGACCGTCGATTTCTCCCGCTTCCCGCTCGCCCCCGGCGACCGGGTGCTCGACCTGGGCTGTGGTGGGGGCCGGCACGCCTTCGAGTGTTACCGGCGCGGCGCGAACGTGGTCGCCCTGGACCAGAACGCCGAGGAGATCGCCGAGGTGCGCAAGTGGTTCGCCGCCATGGAGCAGGCCGGCGAGGCGCCGGCCGGCGCCTCGGCGGTGGCCATGGAGGGCGACGCGCTCAACCTGCCGTTCGACGACGACACCTTCGACAAGATCATCATCTCCGAGGTGATGGAGCACATCCCGGACGACAAGGGCGTGCTCGCCGAGATGGTCCGGGTGCTCAAGCCCGGCGGCCTGCTGGCCGTCACCGTGCCGCGCTACCTGCCCGAGAAGATCTGCTGGGCGCTCTCCGACGAGTACCACGAGGTCGAGGGCGGGCACATCCGGATCTACAAGGGCGACGAGCTGGTGGAGCGGGTGCGGGAGGCCGGCCTGGAGCCGTACGGCCAGCACCACGCACACGCGCTGCACTCGCCGTACTGGTGGATCAAGTGCGCGGTCGGCGTCAACAACGACAAGGCCCTGCCGGTCAAGGCCTACCACCAGCTGCTGGTCTGGGACATCGTCGGGACGCCGGTGATCTCGAAGATCACCAAGGCCGCCGAGAAGGCGCTCAACCCGGTGATCGGCAAGAGCTTCGTGGTGTACGCGAGCAAGCCGCGGAAGGCCGGCGCATGACGGCCGCGATCCCCGAGGCGCTGCTGCTCGACGGGGTGCTGGACGCCCGGCAGGCCGCCGACACCGTCCGCTCCATCCTGGCCGACCAGCTGCCCGACGGCGCCATCCCGTGGTTCGGCGGCGGGCACCTGGACCCCTGGGACCACACCGAGGCCGCGATGGCCCTCGACACGGCCGGCGAGCACGCCGCCGCCGAGGCCGCGTACCGCTGGCTGGCGGGGCGTCAGAACCCGGACGGCTCCTGGTACGCCGCCTACGTGGACGGCGAGGTGACCAGCCGGGCGAAGGAGACCAACTTCTGCGCCTACGTGGCGGTCGGGGTCTGGCACCACCACCTCTCGACGGGAGACGACGGTTTCCTGGAGTGGATCTGGCCGGTCGTCCGGCGGGCGCTGGACTTCACGGTCGGGCTGCGGCTGCCCGGCGGGCCGATCGCCTGGCGGCAGGACGAGGACGGCACCGCGCCGGAGGAGGCGCTGCTGACCGGGTCCTCCAGCATCCTGCACGCGCTGCGGTGCGGGCTCGCCATCGCGGACTACCTCGAGGAGCCGCAGCCGGACTGGGAGTTGGCGGCGGGGCGGCTGCGGCACGCCGTCGCCCACCACCCGGAGCGGTTCCTCGACAAGGACCGCTACTCGATGGACTGGTACTACCCGGTGCTCGGGACCGCGCTGCGCGGTGCCGAGGCGGTGGCCAGGATCGAGAAGGACTGGGAGAAGTTCGTGGTGCCCGGGCTGGGGGTGCGGTGCGTCAGCGACCGGCCCTGGGTGACGGGCGGCGAGAGCGCCGAACTGGCGCTCGCGCTCTGGGCGGTGGGCGAGTCCGACCGCGCGGTGGAGATCCTGCGGTGGATCCAGCACCTGCGGCACGAGGACGGGTCCTACTGGACCGGGTACGTCTTCGAGGACGACGCGATCTGGCCCGAGGAGCGGACCACCTGGACGGCGGGCGCACTGCTGCTCGCGGTGGCGGCGCTGGGCGGGGACCACGCGACGGTCGCCGTCTTCGGCGGGGACCAGCTCCCCGCGGGGCTGGTCGTCGAGGACTGCTGCTGAGGCGGGGGCTGATCACCCGGGGCGAGGACGGTTGCGCCCCGCAGGGGCGCGAGGCTCTGCTGATCTGCGGCTCCGCCGCGGGGCGCGAAGGGGAACGGCAGCACGTGCAACTGAGCCACCATCAGTCAGTTGCAGGTGCTGCCGTTCCCCTTCGCGCAGTTCCTCGCGCCCCTGGCCGCTGCCCTTCCGGGCGCCGCGTGCGAGGGGACCCCTGCGGAGGTCAGCCGCGCTGGATGCCGGTGACGTCGTTCAGGAGGCCGTGTGAGCCGTCCTGGAGCTGGGCGACCAGGGCGGTTCCGCGCTGTTCGACGGCCAGGTACCAGGTGCCCGGGAGGAGCTCGCCGACCGGCGGGCCGGCGGGGTTCTCCTTGGGCGAGAGCTGGCGGGGGGCCGGGACGGCGAACCAGAACGGCGCGAAGTCGGCGACCGGGGCGGCCGGGTTCGGCAGCGGGGCGGTCGCGGCGGCCGGGACGGCGGGCTGGACCTGGGTCGGCTCCTGGTGGGAGGCCGGGTTGGGCAGCGGGGCGGTGGTGCCGGCGCCGCTCGGGGTCGGGTAGCCGTAACCGCCGGGCTGCGGCTGGGCGGTGTAGCCGGGGAGGCCACCGCCCGGGACCGGCTGGCCCCCCTGGCCCTGGGCCTGGTCGTAGCCGAAGGGGGCGCCCGGAGCGGGCTGGCCGACCTGACCGGGCTGGCCCGGCTGGAAGGCACCGCCGGGGGCGAACGGGGATCCGGGGGTGGCGGGGGTGGCCGGCTTGTCCGTCAGCAGCGGGGCCTGGAGGGCGGGCACCAGCGGGGCGGCCGCGGCGGCCCCGGCGAGCACCAGCAGGGCGAGCACGCTGAGCCAGGCGCCGAAGCCGTGGCCGACCGCGCTGCTGTCGCCGCCGCCGGCCAGGGCCCACAGGCCGGACCAGAGGGCGGCGAAGGAGAGCGCGGTGCCCCACTGGTCCAGGCGCAGGCCGAGGATCTGGCGGCCGTTGGCGGCCTCGCCCTGGAAGCGCTGCACCAGGATCAGGGCCGCGCCGATGAGGCCGAGCAGGAAGACCGAGGGCAGCACCGGGAAGAGCGCGGTCGACCAGGCGCTCTGGGAGGAGGAGCTGCAGGCCCTGTTGCCGAGGCAGTACTCGACGGTCACGTAGGGCAGGAAGGAGGAGATGAAGAGCAGGACGGCCGCACCTGCGACGGCGGCGTCTCCCCTGGTGAGAGCGCGCAGATTCACTAACGTTCCCCTCGTCGGTGTGTGTCGTGGACGGCTGTGTGGTTCTGGACGGTGCAAAAGCCTAGGGCCAAGCCGTTCCGCGCTGCACGGCGGGTGCCGGAAAACGGCCGGTGTCGTGGCAAAACGCCCAAGACGCCTGCCTGCCGGGTCAGCTCTTGGTAGCGGCGGAGGCGGGCGTGGTGAGGAAGGCGGTGACCGCGTCGGCGATGCCCTGGGCGGCGCGCTGGCGCCACTGGGGGTCCGTCATCCGCCGGGCGTCGCCCTCGTTGCGCATGTTGCCGCACTCGATGAAGACCTTGGGGACCTTGGAGAGGTTGAGCCCGCCGAGGTCGTTGCGGGTGTCCAGGCCCTGCTCGCCGATGTAGTCGGCGTAGGGCTCGTCGGTGGCGGCCTTGAACCGGTCGCGCAGCAGGGTGCCGAGGCGGCGGGAGGATTCGACGATCGCGGAGGTGTCGGCCTTTCCGGCCTTCACCTTGGCGGGCATGATCACGTGGAAGCCGCTGCGGGAGGCCTGGGCCCCGTCGCCGTGCACCGAGACCGCTGCGTCCGCCTTGGCCTCGTTGCCGATCCGGGCGCGCTCGTCGATGCACGGGCCCCAGTCGCGGTCGTCGTCCTGGGTGAAGACCACCTTGGCGCCCCGGGCGGTGAGGATCTCCCGGGCCCGGCGCGAGACGTCCAGGCTGTACGCGGCCTCGGAGTAGCCGGCGTCGGTGCTGGTGCCGGTGGTGTCGCACTCCTTGCGGGCGTTGCCGATGTCCACCTGGCGGTTGATCTGGGAGGTGTGCTTGACGTTGCCGGGGTTGTGTCCGGCGTCCAGCAGCACCGTACGGCCCGTCAGGACGCCCGCGCCGGTGGGGATCCCGGCCGCCCCGGCGGGCGGGGCCGGGGTGGGCGTGCCGGTGCCGGGGGCCGGGGTCGCGGAGGGCGGGAGCTCGGTCGGCCAGCTGCTCGGCATCGGCGCCTCCGGGTCCGAGACGGGCGGGGCGGCCTGGGCGGCCTTCCGGGAGCTCTCCGCCTCGGCGCCCTGACAGGCGGTCAGGGCGAGGGCGGTGGCGCAGGCGAGGACGGCCAGCGCGGCGGCCCGGCCCCGGCCGGTGGTGGGGGAGGCGTGGGGGATGGTGGTGCGGGTCACGGGTGGTTCAGATCCTGTCCCAGGTGCGCGGCGTCAGGCCGAAGGTGTTGGCGAAGCCGTTCCACTTCGCCACGAAGTCCTTCTTCGCCTGGGTCGCCTGAGGATTGAGCTCGTTGGCCCGCTTGCGGTCGGCGGTGTTGGGAGCGGCGTTGTTGACGCAGCCCTGGGCGCCGACGGTCTTGGCCCAGGCCGCGTAGGCCCGGTCGATGTCGCCGGAGGTCTGCCAGGCGGTCTTCAGCTGCGCGGCCGCCTCGGGCCCACCGGGCAGGTCGGTGAACTGGAGCTTGGCCAGATCGGCCACCAACTGGTCGCGCTGGGCGGCGCCGGTCTCGAAGACCTGCACCGCCGCGTCGATCTCCGGCTTGCCCGGGCAGCTGTTGACCTTGGCCACCGCGTTGCCGATCGGCGCCTTGGCCCCCTCGCCCCGGCCCAGCAGGTCGTTCAGCGCCTTGGCCTGGGCGGCGGCCTGCGGGCCGCCGCCGGCCGAGGGGCTCGGAGAGGGGCCCGGGTCGGTGGCGGCGGGGGCGGTCGGGCTCGCCGCGGAGCCGTCCGCGCTCTGCGCCGGGGCGGGCTGCGGCGCGGTGGCGCTCTTCGAGGGGGACTTGGCGGTGCCGCCGCCCTCGTCGCCGGAGTTGCGGACCGCCCAGGCCACGCCGACGCCGATCACGACGACCAGCACCACGCCGATCGCCGCGAGCAGCGGCACGCGGCGGCGCGGGCTCTCCTCGGGGAGGTCCTCGTAGTCGTACTCCGGGTAGCGGGGCGGGAACTGCGGCTGCTGGTGCGGCTGCTGGGGGAACGCCGGGAACTGGCCCGGGGCGGCGCCCTGGGCGGCACCGGCGGCGGCCGGGAAACCTCCGGCCGGGGCCGGGCCGGGGAAGGCGCCGGGCTGCTGCTGGGCGTGCGCCTGCTGCGGGTGGGGCTGGGCGGCCGGGGGGAAGGCGCCGGGGGCTGCGGCCTGCGGGAAGCCGTAGCCGCCGGGCTGCGACTGGGCCGGGGGTTGCGGGGGGCCGAACTGCGGTGCGGTGGGTGCGGGTTGGGGTTGCTGTGCGGCCTGCGGGAAACCGGGCTGCTGGGGCTGGGCGGCCGGAGGGACGGCGCCGGGCTGCGGCTGGGCCGCGGCCTGCGGGAAGCCGTAGCCGCCGGGTGCGCCGGGCACCGCCCCGGACTGCGGGAGGTAGGGGCGGCCGCCGATCGGGGGGCCCTGGTCGCCGACCGCGCCGGGCGGGGTCTGCGCCGGGTAGCCGTAGCTGCCCGGCGCGGCGGGCGGCTGGGGGTGGCCCGGCTGAGGAGGTGTCAGCGGCTGCTGCCCCGGTCCGGGCTGACCGCCCGGCGGTGCCGGGGCCGGGGCGGCCAGCTGGAAGATCGCCGTGCTGGGCCCGTCGTCCAGCGGCTGCTGCCCGGGCGGGAGCGGGGAGGCGGGAGCGCCGGGCTTGCCGAAGGGCACCTGCGGGGGTGCGGGCTGCTGCGCCTGCGGGGGCTGTGCGGCCGGTGGGGCAGCCTGGGCGGGCGAGGGACGGATCCACCCGCCGGCGCCGTTCCGGGCGGTCGGGTCCCAGACCGCCGGCGCGGTGCTGTCCTGCTCGGTCATTCCTGGCCTCGCCCCCGCTGTGGAAGTGGTGCGTCCTGGGTTCGCATCGTCCGTTCGTTCGGCGACACGGTACCGGCAGTTCTCGGGCGCACCAACGCGGGCACCCGGTCCACCCGGCATTCGGGATGACGTTAGAGCATCGCCGATCGTGCCCGCAGGATGACAACGATCTTCGGGGCTCGTTCACCCGTGCGACCGTCCCCGACTGGCCCACGAGGACGCACGGGGGAGTGCACGCGCGCTGAGCCCAGGGCGAACGCGGGAACGCGGTGCGGCGGCCGGGCGTCGGGCCTGGCATGGAGATCATCGAGGTGGTGCCGCGGCTGCGGATGCTGAGGTTCGAGGTCGGGGCCGCGTATCTGTGGGACGACGGTGGGGAGTTGACGCTGGTGGACACCGGGTCGGCGGACCGGGCCGGGGAGATAGAGGAGGCGCTGGACGGGGGGCGGCTGCGCAGGATCGTGCTGACGCACTTCCACGAGGACCACAGCGGTTCGGCCGCCGAGCTGGCCGCGCGGCACGGGGCGGAGGTGGTGGCGCACCGGCTGGAGGCGCCCGTGATCCGGGGCGAGGTGCCGGGGCCGCCGCCGGTGCTGGAGGAGTTCGAGGTGCCGATCTGGGAGTCGCTGCCGAAGCTGCCGCCGGCCCCGCCCTGCCGGGTGGACCGCGAGGTGGCGGACGGGGACGCGCTCGACTTCGCGGGCGGTGCCGTGGTGGTGGCCGCGCCCGGGCACACCGACGGTTCGTTGGCGCTCTGGCTGCCGGAGCCCAAGGTGCTGTTCACCGGGGACGCGGTGGCCAACGTCAACGGGCTCACCATGCTGGGGGTCTTCAACACCGACCGGGCCCGCGCGGTGGAGTCCTTCCACCGGCTGGCCGCACTGGGGAGCGAGGCCGTGCTGTTCGGCCACGGCGACCCACTGGTCGGCGGGGCGGCGGAGGTGCTGCGGGCGGCCGCCGCCGGAACCGCGGCCTGACGGCGGGCCGGCCGACGGTCCGTCAGCCGGCGAGACCGACGGTCCGTCAGGCGGTGCGGCGGCGGAGGATGCGGAGCGAGCCGGTGACGGAGAGCTCCTCGAAACCGTCCTCCAAGGCGCGCAGATAGACCCGGTAGGGGGCCTGTCCGCCGTCCGCGGGGTCCGGGAAGACGTCGTGGACGGCGAGCAGGCCGCCGTCGGCCAGGTGCGGGGCCCAGCCCAGGTAGTCGGCGGTCGCGTGCTCGTCGGTGTGGCCGCCGTCGATGAAGACCAGGGCCAGCGGGGTGGACCAGAGCGCGGCGATCTGCGGCGAGCGGCCGACCAGGGCGACCACGTGCTCCTCCAGGCCCGCGTGGAAGAGGGTGCGGCGGAAGTTCGGCAGGGTGTCCATCCGGCCGACCTCGGGGTCGACCAGCGAGGTGTCGTGGTACTCCCAACCGGGCTGCTGCTCCTCCGAGCCCCGGTGGTGGTCCACGGTGAGCGCGACCGTGCCGGTGGCCCGGGCGGCGTCGGCCAGCAGGATCGCGGAGCGGCCGCAGTAGGTGCCGATCTCCAGCACCGGCCGCCCGGTGGCCCGGGCCGCCCCGACGGCGGCGGCGTACAGCGCGAGGCCCTCGTCCACCGGCATGAAACCGGTCGCGGCCTCGAAGGAGGCGAGCACCTCGGGGGCCGGGCGGAGGTCCGTCATGGTGCTGCTCCCTGTGGTGCGGTGCGGGTCTGCCGGTGCGAACCCTACTCGACGGTAGTCGGGGGCTACCGGGGTGCCGGGGGATGGGGTATATCTGGGAGCCGATTTCTGGAACTTGTTCTAGATCACGGCAGTCGTACGCTGCTGTCCATCACCCACAGGCGACCCCGGGAGCGAGCCCCATGCGCGCAGCGATCCTGCACGAGACCGGCCAGGACAAGCTGGAGGTCCGCGAGGACGTCGAGGTGGTCGGCTTCGGCCCCGGCAAGGTCCGGGTCCGGCTGCGGGCCACCAGCCTGTGCCACTCGGACCTCTCCGCGATGAGCGGCGTGCTGCCGCAGCCGGCCCCGTTCGTGCCCGGGCACGAGGGTGCGGGCGACGTGGTCGAGGTCGGGGAGGGCGTGACGGGCGTCGCGGTCGGCGACCGGGTGGTGCTCTGCTGGATGCCGCCCTGCGGCAGCTGCCCGCACTGCCGTCGGGGCCAGGGCCACCTGTGCGTCACCAGCCTGCGGCGGCTCGGCACCCCCGGTTTCGCGCTGGCCGACGGCACCGAGGTCTCCGGCTTCTACGGCACCGGCACCTTCGCCCAGGAGCTGGTGGTCACCGCCGACTCGGTGATCCCGGTGCCCGCCGACATGCCGTACGAGCAGGCCGCGCTGATCGGCTGCGGGGTGACCACCGGCCTCGGCGCGGCGGTGAACACCGCCCGGGTGGAGCCCGGCAGTTCGGTCGCGGTGATCGGTGCGGGCGGGGTCGGCGTGGCCGCCGTCCAGGGCGCCCGGATCTGCGGAGCGGCCCGGATCACCGTGGTCGACCCGGTGGAGTCCCGGCGCGAGCGGGCGCTCGCCTTCGGCGCCACCGAGGCGATCGCCCCCGAGGGGCTGAAGGCGGCGGCCAAGGGGCAGGAGGCGGGCGGTTTCGACTACGTCTTCGAGGCGGTCGGCCGCGGGGCCACGGTGCGGGCGGCGTACGACGCCACCCGGCGGGGCGGCGCGGTCGTGGTGATCGGGGCGGGGGCCCGGGACGACCTGGTGCAGTTCAGCATGGGTGAACTGTTCTTCAACGAGAAGCGTCTGCTCCCCTCGATGTACGGCGGCGGCGACGTGCGGCGCACCGCCGCCCGAGCCGTCGACCTCTGGCGGGCCGGCCGCCTGGACCTGGCCGGGATGATCACCCACCGGGTCGGCCTGGACGGGGTGAACGAGGCGATCCGCCAGATGCGCAGCGGCGAGGCCCTGCGGACGGTCATCACCCTCGACTGAACCCACCCCGCCCGCACCGGCGGAGCCGCCCGCACCGGCGGCGTCCGCACGTGGCCTTCGTCACTCCGGCAAGTTTTTTCGGCCAGTGGCGTTACCGATCCGGCCGCCGGTGCGTGTCTGTTCCCATGACCATTGCCGAGCCGAAGCCGGAGGGCCGGGCCGCCGCACGACGGGCGGCCGCGAGCAGCGGGCGCCGCAGGAAGAAGAAGGGCCGCCGCCGGGTCCTGGTGCCCGTGCTGGTCACCACCGGTGCGCTGGTGGTGGCCGCGGGCGGAGGAGCCTTCCTCTACCTGCGGCACCTGGACTCCAACATCCAGTCCGACCGGCTCGGCGCGGGCAACGCCCCGCCGCCGGCCGGCCAGGCCGACGCGCAGGGCCGGGTGGCGATGAACGTCCTGGTGATCGGCACCGACAGCCGCAAGGGCCTGGGCGGTGCCTACGGTGACCGGGAGAACACCGGCCTGGGCAACAACGACGTCAACATCCTGCTGCACGTCTACCCGGACCGGAAGGCGGCCGTCGCGCTGGACCTGCCCCGGGACTCGCTGGTCGACCAGCCCGCGTGCACCGGCAAGGACGGGAAGGTGGCCTCGGCGAAGACCGGTTGGCCGCTCAACGCCGCGATGGGCCGGGGTGGGCCGGGGTGCGTGAAGGACACCGTCGAGGCGATCACCGGTCTGCGGGTGGACTCCTGGCTGATCGTCAACTTCCAGGGCGTCAAGGACCTCACCGACGCGGTGGACGGCGTCGAGGTCAACCTGTGCAGTCCGGTGAAGGACGAGGAATCGCACCTGAACATTCCGGCCGGGCCCTACAAGCTCTCCGGCGAGCAGGGCCTGCAGTTCGTCCGCACCCGCTACGCCGTCGGGGACGGCACCGCGATCGGCCGGTTCTCGATGCAGCGCGCCTACCTCTCCTCGCTGCTGCGCAAGCTCACCGACAAGGGCACCCTGCTCAACCCCGCCACCGCCTTCGGGGTGGTCGAGGCCGCGACCAAGGCACTGACCGTCTCGGACAACATCGCGGGCACCACCAAGCTGGTCGCGCTCGCCACCGAGCTCAAGGAGGTCAAGCCCGCCGAGGTGGACTTCGTCCAGCCCCCGACCTCCTTCACCCGGGACCACCCCAACCCGGACTTCCGGTCGAAGAACCGGCTGGACCAGCCCGGTTCCAACCAGCTCTTCGCGCTGATCCGGGCCGACAAGCCGCTCAGCGGCGGCGAGGACCACGGGGCCTCCCCGCAGGCCTCCGCCGCGGCCTCGCCAGCGGCGGCCGCGAGCACCGCGCCGCCCGCGCCTTCGGTGAACCCGGCGACCGTCAACGTCACCGTGCTCAACGGCACCGGGGCGGCCGGCCTCGCCACCGCCACGGCCGAGACCCTGGCCAAGCTCAAGTACAAGGCGGTGCCCGGCACCGGAGCGCCGAAGAACGTGGCCACCAGCAGCGTCACGTACGCGCGCGCCGACCAGCGGGACGCGGCCCGGGCGGTGGCGGCGGCACTCGGCCTGCCCGAGTCGGCGGTGGCGGCGGGCGGCACCGGCAGCGGGGTGGTGGTCCTGCTCGGGGCCGACTTCCGGGCGGGCGGGGCCGCGCCGTCCGCCGCACCGGTGCCGACGGCGGTGCCCACCGAGGTGAAGGTCCATCAGGCGGACGAGACCGGCTGCACCAAGGTCAAGACCGGCGGCGCGCCGCTGCAGTGAGCACGCGGACGGCCCGCCCTCCGGGGTGCGGAGGACGGGCCGTCCGGTGGTGCGGGCCTGACCGCAGGTCAGCGGCGGTGGCGGCCGTGCGGGCTGGCGTCGGCGTGGTCGTCGGCGGCGGTGCCGCCCCGGTGACGGCCGTGCGCGGCCTCGGCCGGGGCCTTGTCGGCGCCGGGCCCGGTGCTCTCGTGGTCGCTGGTGTCGGTGCGGTTCTCGGACATGCGTTCGTTCTTCCGTGCGAGGGTCCCGGCTCTGCCCGAGCCGGACTACGAGGGCCACCCTATCCAGCGGATCCGACGGGGACCCGCCGGGACGATCACGGGCCGGGCACGATTGCCCCACTCAGGGAGGGCTCCGCGGTGGACCCGAGCCAGTGCCCGACCAACTCCCGGTAGAGCGGGGACAACACCTGCAGGTCACCGTGGCGGGCCGTCAGGGCCCGCCCGGAGTCCAGCAGGAGCACCCGGTCGGCCCGCAGCGCGGACCCGATCCGGTGCGCGATCACCACCAGGGCGCCCGGCCGCCGGACGAAGGCCGCCTCGGCCACCGCCTCGGCCGTCGCGTCCAGGTGACAGGTCGCCTCGTCCAGCACCACCAGGGGTGCCGGGGAGAGGTACGTCCTTACCAGGGCCAGCAGTTGGCGCTCTCCGGCGGACAGCGCGGCCGGATCGGGCAGCGCCGCGGTCGGCCCGCCGAGCCGGTGCAGCAGCTCGGCGGCGCCCACCTCGGCCGCGGCGCGGGTGAGCTGCTCATCGGTGGCGTCCGGGCGCAGCCAGCGCAGGTTCTCCCCGACGGTCCCGGTGAAGAGGTAGGCCTCCTGGGGCAACAGGGCCACCAGGCGGGCCCGTTCGGGGCCGGGGAGGGCGTGCGGGGCGGTGACGGGGCCGAGGGTGACGGTGCCGTGCTGCGGCGGAAGCAGTCCGGCGAGCAGGGCGGCCAGGGTGGACTTGCCCGCGCCGCTGGGGCCGACCACCGCCAGGTGCTCCTCCGGGCCGAGGTCCAGGTCCAGGGCGGTGAACAGGGGCTCGGCGGCGGCTCCCTGGGTGTGGTGGAGGGAGCGGACGGCCAGCGGGACGGGGCCGGGGTCGGCGTGCGCGGCGCCGGCGGACCGGCCGGGAGCGGCGGGCGGTGCGGCGGGGAGGGCGGCGGGCAGGGCGGCGGGCAGGCCGGCCAGGCGGTCGAGGACGACGGCGAGTTCGAGCAGCCAACTGCCCACCATCCCGGCCAGGCTGCGCACCGCCGGCTCCAACTGCTGGAGCAGGTAGGCGGCCGCGCCGATGAGCTGACCGAGCGTCAGATGTCCACTGCGCAGCAGCCAGGGGGCGGCCAGCACCACCAGCAGGACGGGGGCCCGCCCGGCCAGCGCCACGCTCAGCGTGCGCAGCGCGGCCGCCCGGCCGAGCGCGCGGACCGCCGCGCCCTGGGCGTCCACCGCCTCGCCGACCGAACGCTCCACCCGGGGCCGGGCCCCGCTCGCGGTGATGTCCCGCACGGCGGCGAACGCCGCACCGGCCTCGGCCGCCACCCGCTCGTCGGCCAGTACCACCGCCCGCTGACGGGCCACCAGCGGCCCCAGCAGCCGGGTGAAGAGCAGTCCGCCGACCAGCAGCGGCGGCAGCACCAGCGGCAGCGTGGCCGGGGCCAGCACCGCCAGGCCGACCAGCGCGGCCGGCACGGTGATCCCGACCCCCCGCAGGGTGCGCAGCAGGGTGGCGGTCAACTGCCGTGCGGACTCCACCTGTTCGGTCAGCCGGGCCACCTCGGCGGGCCCGCCCCCGGAGGGCTCGGTGCGGCTCAGGGCGCCGCCCACCACCCGGCGCACCAGCACGTCCCGCAGCGGCTCCACCACGGCGGCCACGTACGGCAGCGCTGCCCGGGCCGCGTACGCCCGGACGGCGACGGCCGCGCCGAAGCCGGCCAGCCAGGCGCAGCCCACCCCGGGCCGTCCGGCGAGGAAGCCCCGGTCGAGGGCGGCGGCCAGCAGCAGCCCGGAGAGCAGCGCGGGCAGTGCCTCGCCGGCCGACCAGGCCAGCACCCGGACCAGGGCGGGGCGGCAGGTGGCCAGGTGGGCCCGGAGCAGGGCGACGCCGGGGCGCGGGGTCATCGGGGATCTCCCGGTATCGGGGCGGGGGCGGGGGTGGTGGCAGGGGTGGTGGCGGGGGTGGCCGTGGTGGAGGAGCCGGCCAGGGTGGAGCGGTAGTCGGGGTCGGTGATCAGGGTGCTGTGCGGGGCCAGGGCGCGCAGCCGGCCGTTGTCCAGCCAGGCGACCAGGTCGGCCCGGGCGGCGGCCTGCGGGCGGTGGGCCACCACCAGCCGGGTGTGGCCGCGGGTGGCCTCGGCCAGGGCGGTGGTCACCTGGTGCTCGGTGGCCAGGTCCAGGCTGGAGGTGGCGTCGTCCAGGATCACCGCCCGGGGCCGCTGGGCGAGCAGTCGGGCCAGCCCCAGGCGCTGCAACTCTCCGCCGGAGAGCCGGAGTTCGGCGAGCGGGGTGGCGGCGCCCTGCGGGAGGCGGGCGAGGAAGCCGTCCGCCCGGGCCGCTCCGGTCTCCCGGGCCCCCGCGCCCTCCAGGGCCTCGCCGACGGTGGCGCCGACCAGGACGGGGCGCTCGAAGGCGTAGCCGACGGCGAGGCGGCGCTGCTCGGTGGTGAGCTCGGCCAGCGGCACGCCGTCCACCAGTACCAGTCCGGAGTCCGGGGAGCGCAGCCCGCCGGCCAGGGCGGCCAGCAGCGTCTTGCCGGAGCCGGAGCGGCCGACCAGCGCCACCGTCCGGCCGCCCGGCACGGTGAGGTCGAGCGGTCCGAGCAGGGGAAAGCCGTCGGCGTCGTTGACGGTGACGCCGATCAAGGTCAACTCGCCGGGGCCGGGCGGGAGTTCACGGGTGCCGGAGGGTGGGGCGGGCAGGTCGAGGAGCTCCGAGAGCCGGTCCCGGCCGGACTTGGCGTGGGCGATCCCGGCCAGTGCCTCCACCTGCTCGAACAGGCCGAGGCCGAGGGCCGCCCAGCCGGCCGCCGCGGCCAGATCGCCCGGGGCGAGGCCGCCGCGGGAGAGCAGCAGACCGGCCGCGCCGAGCACCGAGAGCTCCACCAGGGCGACCAGCAGGGTGGCCTGCCAGACCGTCCGGCGCTGTGCCTCCCAGAGCGCGTGGCCGGCGTCGGCGAGACGGGGGAGCGGCCCGAGGACGCGTTCGGTCTCGGTGCGGCGGGCTCCGGCGGCGTGGATCGAGCGCAGCCCGGCGAGGGCGCCCGTCATCCGGGCGGCCAGCTCGGACTGCACCTGCTGGTAGCGGGTGAACGCCTCGGTGGCATCGCGCAGGAACAGGCGGATCACCACGACGCCGGGGACGACGCCGGCGAAGAACGCCGCCGCGAGCCAGGGCGAGAGCAGGCCGAGACCGAGGATCGCGCCGAGGGAGGTGAGCAGGGCCGTGACGGCCGTGACGCGGGACGGCAGGGCGCCGCCCGCATCGGCGGCGGCGCCGACCAGACGGGCCGTCAGGTCACCGGCGGGGTGGCCGTCGGGGACGGGGCCCCTGGCCAGGACGCGGTGCAGCAGCCGCTTGCGCAGCTCCACCGTGGCCCCGGCGGCCACCGCCGGCCCGGCCGCCGTCGCCACCACCCCGGCCACCGCTCCGACCCCCAGCACCACCCCGGGCACCCAGGCCGGCCCCCCGTCGATCGCCCGCCCCACCACCCCGGGCAGCGCCAGCACGGCCGCAGCCTCCACCGGCACCGCCACCACCAGGGCTACGGCCCAACCACGCACGGAACAACCTCCTACGAATGTGGTGATGCCTCCGGGGGCGCGAGGAACTGCGCGCAGGGGGAACGGCACGTGCTGCAACTGGCTCGCATGCCCCGATCCAGCGCTGGTCCGCCTTCCGATTCGCGCAGTTCCCCGCGCCCCCGGTGTAACCAATGCATCGGGGCCGTGCCGCTCCCCCCGGGTGGGTGCGGCACGGCCCCGGTCGGTGACCTACTAGCTGACGGTGAAGATCAGGCAGGTCAGGATCAGACAGGTGAACTGGCAGCCGCCGCCGTGCCCGCCGAGCTCGACGGCCTCGGTCTCCGGCAGCTCCTGCAGGGCGGCCAGGTCGGTCTCGAAGTTCTCCATGATGGGTTCCTCCCCTTGTCACGATCGCCGTCCGCACCGTGCGGACGACGCTCCCCCGGACCCGTCGGGCCCGGGAAGTCCTAGGTGGGCCGGCCGGTGCGCAGGAAGCCGGCCAGCAGTTCGTGCAGCACGGCCGCGCCCTCCTCCACCAGCACCTCGTGCCCGGCCCCCGCCGCCTCCACGTAGCGGAAGTCGGCCCCCTCGGTCCGTCCGATCCGCAGCAACTCGTGCCGCAGGGTGCGGGACTGACCGACCGGCACCACCTCGTCCCGGTCGCCGTGCACGATCAGCAGCGGTGCCGTCAGGCGGTGCGCCAGCTGGAGCACGTCCCGGGGGCCGAGCCGGTCGTCGACCGGATCGCCACCGCCGAGGCGGGTGGTGAGTGCCCGGACCGGGGCGGAGGCCTCGGCCAGCAGGCGGGCGCCGGACAGGAACGGGGCGACCACCGCGCAGCGGGCCACCTGCCCGTCCGGCGCGTGGGCGGCGGCCAGCAGCGCCAGGAAGGCGCCGTAGCTGACCCCGAAGAGGGCGGGCGGCTCCAGGCCGAGTGCGGCGCGCTGCCCGGCGATGCCGTCCAGCAGGTGCAGGACGTCGGCCAGGTCGGGGCCGCCCCAGGCACTGCGGATGGCCATCGCGTGCTCGGTGCCGTAGCCGGTGGAGCCGCGCTGGTTGGGCGCGAGCACGGCCAGGCCCTCGGCGGCCATCCGCTGCAGGGCCGGGTCGAACTCCAGCCGCCAGGCGTCAGCCGGGCCGCCGTGCAGGGCGAGCACCAGGTGCGGGGCGCTCAGCCAGGCGTCGCCGCCGTAGACCACGGCCTCCACCGGGCCGGCGGGACCGGCCAGTTCGAGGCTCTGGGCCGGGTGCCAGCGCCCGCCGTCGCCCGGGCCGGTGGAGCCGTCGAGGCGCCAACCGGCGGGCGTGGAGCCGTGGTTGTGCTGCCAGGGGGTGGCGGCCGGGCGCTCGGTGCCGAGCGGGGCGAGCCGCAGCGGGAGCGGGGCGGCGGCCGGGGCACCGGGACGCCCGAGGGCGAGCAGCGCGTCCACGTCCATGGTGGTGAGCGCGGCCGGGTGGTCGGGGGCCGAGTACGGCATCCGCAGCCCCGCCGCCGACCAGTGGCCGACGGCGCCGAGGCGGCCGGGCGGCACGGGGAGCGGGGTGAGGCGGTTGAGCTCGGGCTGCCAGAGGGTCAGCGCCGAGGTGGTGCCGTGGTCGATCTGGAGCACCACCCGCCGCCCGTCCGGGCCGGCCTCGGTGTCCAGGGCGATCGGGCGCAGGAACAGTCCGGGCAGGTGCAGGCTCTCCGGGAAGCGCAGCGGCTGCCGGCCGCCGAGCTCGCCCCAGCCGAGCCGGTCGGTGCCGGGGGCGTCGCTGCGCACCATGGCGAAGCGGGTGTCCGGGTCGTACAGCGCCAGCCGGTCGTTGCTCCGCTCGCCGATCTCCAACAGCGGGGTGACCTGGCCGAGTTCGAGGTCCAGCACCACGGTGCGGACCAGGCCGCCCTGTACCCGGTCGAGCGCCAGCAGCCGTCCGGTGCGGTCCAGCCAGACGCCGCCGCCGTGCAGCCCCGGCAGCTCGGCCACCTCGATCGGCGGCGTGCCGTCGGCGGGGACCAGCCAGACCGTGGTGGCCGGCCGGGTGTCGGTGCCGAGCGCCACCGCGACCGGTGCTCCCGGGAGCCGTCCGTCGGCCGTGCCGCCGGGCATCGGCAGCAGGCGCAGGCCGGGGCGGCGCAGGGTGGCCAGCTCGGTCTCGGTGACGGGCTGTCCGGCCGGGCCGGGGGTGAGCAGCAGCAGGGCGTGCCGGTCGGCGTCGTGGCGGCAGACCAGCACCCGGCCGTCGGGCAGCGCGATCAGCTGCGAGTGCAGGCTCTCCGAGCGGCCGCCGGGCAGCGGCAGCGCGGTCGGCACGGCCGGCCCGGTGCCGGGCAGGCGCCAGCCCTCGGTGTACCAGCCGCCGTCGGCTCCGGCGGCCAGACAGGCCGCGTGCGAGCCGTCGAGGGCGAAGGTGAAGCTCAGGCGACGCAGCGCCTGGGCGGTGGTGCGGGTGGCGGTGTTCATCCGGGCTCACCTCCTTCGGGGGCGGTTGGTGACAGAGGGTCAGGTGCGGGCGGTCAGGGTGGCGGGGGTGTCCGCGAGCGGGTCCAGCCAGAGGCGGGGGCCGCCGTGCAGCAGGCGGTGCAGGAAGGCGAGCGGCCCCGAGGTGCCGGTGCCGTAGGCGGGTGCCGAGCCGAGGCCGGTCTCGTCCGGCAGGACGAGCAGGCCCTCGCGCCGCACCGCGCGGGCGGCGATCAGCGCGGCCAACTCCTCGGCGCCGGTACGGAACCGCTCCTCGCCGGTGGCGTCGGCCAGGTCGAGCAGGTACTCGCCGTTCCCGGCCAGGCCGTGGCAGGCGCTCGTCCCGCTGTGCCAGCGGGCGTCCAGCACCGCCTGCCCGGCGGCGAGGGCCAGCCGGCGCGCGGTCTCGTCCCCGGTGGTGCGCCAGTAGCGGACCAGGAAGCTGCCGACCCCGGAGGAGCCGTGGCACCAGTGGGCGAGCCTCACGTGTGGTGGGTCGCCCGCGCTCTGCGGCCACCAGACCGAGCCGTCCCCGCCCTGACGGGCCGTCACGGTCAGCGTCTCGAAGGCCTCGGTGGCCCCGGCCAGCGCGGCCCGGTCACCGGTGGCCTCGGCCGTGGCGAGCAGGAAGGCGCCGACTCCGGCCACGCCGTGGGCGTAGCCGAGGTGGACGATCCCGGCCAGGCTGGAGTCGAAGGTCTTGGGCACCGGCCAGACCGTCCCGTACGGCTCGCGCGCGGCGGCCGCGAGCAGGCCGGTGGCGCAGGCGGCGGCCCGGTCCAGGAAGCCGGTGTCGCCGGTCGCCCGGTACAGCCGGAGCTGGAGCATCCCGGCACCGGCCGCGCCGTGGCAGACGTCGGGGTTGGGCCAGCTCAGCGGGACCCGGCGGGCCAGCCCGGCGGCGCGGGCGCCCAGGGCGGGATCGCCCAGGGCCTCGGCCGCGTCGAGCAGGGCCCAGGCGGTGCCGGAGCGGCCGAAGTGCAGGCCGGGCAGCACGGTGGGCTCGGCGGCCGCCCGGCGTTCGATCCAGTCGGCGGCCCGGCGGACGGCCGTCAGGTCGCCCTCCGGGGTGGTGGCGCGGGCCAGCAGGGCGAGCACCCCGGCGGCGCCGTGCTGCACGTTGCACGGGTCGGTCAACTGGCCGCCGGGGACGGTCTCCCAGAGCCGGTCCGGGCGGCCGTGCTCGGCGGTGTCGACGATCCGGCGCAGGCCGTCGGCCAGCACGCGGTCGAGCGGGTGGGCCACGGGCCGGTCGAGCGCGAGGGCCGCCGGGCGGGGGAGCGGTGGTGCTGCCTCCTCGTCCAGTGAGCGCGTCACCCGGTCGAGCGGCCAGCGCTCCGCCGGGTCCTCGGCGCGCAGGCCGAGCACGGCGGGTGCCAGCCGACGGGCCGTCACCCCGGCTCCGGCGGCGGCCGCGAGCCAGGCGTCCAGGCCGCCCTCGCCGGGCGGCAGCAGCGGGTCGTGCCCGGTGGCGAGCAGGAAGAGCAGGCCGCCCAGGGCGTACGCGTCCACCGCGAACGCGGCCACGGCCTCGGTCAGCGCGGGCCCGTGCTCGGGTGCGCGGTACCCGGGCGTGCCGGCCGTGCCGACCACCGCGCCCGCCTCGGCGGCGAGTTCGAGGTCGACCAGGCGCAGCGTGCCGTCCGGCAGCACCAGGACGTTCCCCGGTGAGAGGTCGCGCAGCACCAACCCCTCGTGGTGCACCCGCCCGACCAGCTCGACCAGCCCGAGCGCGACCCCGCGCGCCTCGGCCCAGGGCACGTCCGGCGCCCCGTCGTCCGTCAGCCTCCCGGCCACCCAGGCACCCAGTGGCACACCGTCGATCCGCTCCTCGGCCAGGTAGAGCGCGTCCCCCTGCTCCACCAGCTCCAGCGGACGCGGCGTCAGCCCCGTACCGGCCAGCCGCTCCAGCACCGCGGCCTCGTGCCGCAGCGCGGCCCTGGCATCGGTGCCGGCCCGGTCCACCTCGATGAAGGCGCGGGCCTGCTTGACGATCACCTCGGCCCCGGTGGTGACGTCCCGGCCCAGGAAGATGCCGCCCTTGGTGCCGTGCCGGACGGCGGCCGTCAGTGCGTACCTGCCGCCCAGCAGGACGCCTCCGCCCTTCTTCGCCCCACCGGCGGGTACGGTCGACCCCTTCCCCTCGACGGGGTCGACCGCCCACGGCGGACATCGGTAGCTCGGGCCGCGGACGTCCTCGGTGACGCCGCCGTCCGGCCCGTGCAGCAGCGAGCGGTAGGCGCCGTCGTTGCCCAACTCGGCCCGGCGGGCGAAGACCCCGTAGCGGTAGTGCACGCGGCTGCCGGGGGCGTACGCCCGGTCCGAGAGGATCCCGGGACCGGGGAATCCGGCGGTGGCGCGGTGCAATTCCCCGGCCAGCCGCAGGAACTGCTCCTCGTCCTCCGGATAGACCGTCAGGAATTTCCCGGCGGAACCCCGCTCACTGTTCCGCGAATTCACCTGGTGGAGCTTCTCCACGTCGGCGGTGAACTTGAACGTGCACGGGTCCCCGGCCAGCACTGCCGCCACTGCGGCGAGCACCTCGGAGGCGGCCGGGGTGGCGGCACTGACGTGCAGCTTCCACCCCTGCTCGGGGGTGGTGGACGCGGCCGGCCGGGCCGTGCACCAGAGGCCCTCGACGGTGAACTGCCAGTCACCGCCGCCTCCCCGGGCCCCGGTGCCGGCCAAGGCCGACCGCGCCACGTCCGTCAGCGGGCCGAGTGCCACCGGCCCGCCCTCGATCGGCTCCGGCCCCCCGGCCGTGCGCAGCGGTGTGCCCGCCCCCATCTGCTCCACACCCCTTCTGATCGCCACGGCCGGTAATTCCGGGTGCCTCGGAAATCACCCCCGGCCGCGCCGCCGTGAATTCGGCGGTGCGCCCCGAAGACCCCCCGGTCGGGGTAACTCCCGTTCGCACCACAGAAGTTACTTTCGGAAACGGGCGGACTCAACGCCGACCGGGTCACTTCACTCGTAAGGGTGATCCCGAATCGTTTTCGAATACGCGCGACCGGGGCGGTGTGAGCAGCGGTGTCGCGCCACCGGGGGGTCGCGCACCCCTTCGTTCACCACCGACTGCCCCCGCACGCCGGTTGACGCACACCGGTCCGCATCCGGCGGGCCCGGCGCGGACCCGGGCCCGCCGGTCCCCGGGCCGGGGGATGCGCCCGCGCACGGTAGTCTCGACAGGTGCCGAAACTGTCCGAGGTCATCAACGCGCTCGAAGAGCTGTACCCGCCGAGCTGGGCGGAGTCCTGGGACGCCGTCGGGCTGGTCTGCGGGGACCCGGAGGCCGAGGTCCGCCGGGTGCTGTTCGCCGTCGACCCGGTCCAGGCCGTGGTGGACGAGGCCGCGGAGTGGGGCGCGGACCTGGTGGTCACCCACCATCCCCTCTATCTGCGCGGCACCACCAGCGTCGCCGCCACCGGCTTCAAGGGCCGGGTGGTGCACTCGCTGATCCGCGCCGGGATCGCCCTGCACGTCGCGCACACCAACGCCGACCACGCCGACCCGGGCGTCTCCGACGCACTCGCCGAGGCCGTCGGCCTGCGGGTGCTCGGCCCGCTGATCCCGGACCCGACCGATCCGAAGGGCCGCCGCGGCACCGGACGGATCGGCGTGCTGGAGCCCCCGCTCACCCTCACCGAGTTCGGCGCACGGGTGGCGGCCGGGCTGCCGGCCACCGCCGCCGGGGTCCGGGTCGCCGGGGACGGCGACCGGGTGATCACCCGGGTCGCGGTCTGCGGCGGGTCGGGTGACAGCTTCTTCGCCGAGGTCCGGGCCGCCGGGGTGGACGCCTACGTCACCGCCGACCTGCGGCACCACCCCGCCTCCGAGGCGGTCGAGGCCGCCCCGGTCGCGCTGGTGGACGCCGCGCACTGGGCCACCGAGTGGCCCTGGCTGCGGCTGGCCGAGCGCGGCCTCGCCGAGGCGGCGGCCGGCCGCGGCTGGACCGTGGAGACCAAGGTCTCGCACCTGGTCACCGACCCGTGGACCGCGCACGCCCCGATGAACCCGCCGACCTCGTTGACCTCGCCGACCCCGTAACGGCACCCGCCGGACCCGGCGCCGCACCGAAGACCTTGGCCGCACCGACGGCCGCCAGCTGACAGACCCACAGGAGCCCCCGCAGTGAACGCCGCGCCCGCCGACCAGATCCGCCTGCTCGACCTCCAGGCCATCGACTCCAAGCTCGACCAGCTGGCCCACCGCCGCCGCAGCCTGCCCGAGCACGCCGAGATCGACCGGGCCGCCGCCGACCACACCGCCCTCAAGGACCTGGTGATCGCCGCCCAGGCCCAGCTCGGCGACACCGAGCGCGAGCAGACCAAGGCCGAGCAGGACGTCGAGCAGGTCCGCGCCCGCTCCGCCCGCAACCAGCAGCGCCTGGACTCCGGCACCGGCTCCCCGCGCGACCTGGAGAACCTCCAGCACGAGAACGAGTCGCTGGCGAAGCGTCAGGCCGACCTGGAGGACGTCGTCCTCGAGGTGATGGAGCGCCTCGACTCGGCGCAGACCCGGGTCACCGAGCTGACGGCCCGTCTGGACCACTCCACCGTGGTGCTCACCGAGGCCGAGGGCCGCCGGGACGCCTCCTTCGCCGAGATCGACGGCGAGGCCGAGAAGGTCAAGCGGGACCGCGAGGCCGTCGCCCAGGTCATCCCGGCCGACCTGATCAAGCTCTACACCCGCCTGCGCGAGCAGCAGGGCGGCGTCGGTGCGGCCCGCCTGTTCCAGCGCCGCTGCGAGGGCTGCCGGGTCGAGTTCGCCGCGGCCGACCTGAACGCCATCAAGGCCGAGGCCGCCGACGCCGTGGTCCGCTGCGAGAACTGCGGCCGGATCCTGGTCCGCACCAGCGAGTCGGGCATCTGATCCGGTGACGGGGACGGGGCGCAGGTTCATCGTCGAGGCGGACGGCGGCTCCCGGGGCAACCCGGGCCCCGCCGGGTACGGCGCGGTGGTCCGGGACGGCGACACCGGCCAGATCATCGCCGAGGCCGCCGAGTACATCGGGCACGCCACCAACAACGTGGCCGAGTACAAGGGCCTGATCGCCGGCCTGCGGGCCGCCGCCGAGCTCGACCCGGAGGCCAGGGTGGACGTCCGGATGGACTCCAAGCTGGTGGTCGAGCAGATGTCCGGCCGCTGGAAGATCAAGCACCCCGACATGCGGCCGCTGGCCGCCGAGGCCGCCACCGTGCTGCCCCGGGCCCAGGTCAACTACAGCTGGATCCCGCGCGAGCGCAACAAGGACGCGGACCGGCTGGCCAACGAGGCGATGGACGCGGGCAAGGCCGGCCGCCAGTGGGAGCCCAAGGCCCGCCCGTCCGCCGCCGCCCCGGTCACCGGCACCGCCCCGGCGGACGAGCCGCTGCCCGAGCCCGCCGCGCCCCGGGCCGGCTGGGCCGCCCCCGCCGACCTCGGCACGCCGACCACCTTCGTCCTGCTCCGGCACGGCGAGACCCCGCTCACCCCGGAGAAGCGCTTCTCCGGCAGCGGCGGCAGCGACCCGGCGCTCTCCGAGAAGGGCCGCTGGCAGGCCGAGCGGGCCGCCGAGGCGCTGGCCGCGCGCGGCACCGTCCAGGCCGTCGTCAGCTCCCCGATGCTGCGCACCCGGCAGACCGCCGAGGCCGTCGCCTCCCGGCTCGGGCTGGACGTGCGGATCGAGGACGGCCTGCGCGAACTGGACTTCGGCGCCTGGGAGGGCCTCACCTTCGCCGAGGCCCAGGAGCAGTACCCGGACGACCTGACCGCCTGGCTCGGCTCCGCCAAGGCCAAGCCGACCGGCTCCACCGAGAGCTTCACCACCCTCACCCACCGGGTGGGCACGGCCCGGGACAAGATCCTGGCCCGCTACTCCGGCAAGACCGTCCTGGTCGTCTCCCACGTCAGCCCGATCAAGACCCTGGTCCGGCTGGCCCTGGGCGCCCCGCCGGACGCGCTCTACCGGATGGAGCTCTCGGCCGCCTCGCTCTGCGCCGTCCAGTACTACGCGGACGGCAACGCCTCGCTTCGCCTGCTGAACGACACCTCGCACCTGCGCTGAGCCGGGGCGGGGCCTCGGCCCCGCCCCACCCGCTCAGGCGTCCGGCCGGCTCACGCGTCCGGCTGAGTGACCGTCAGACCCCAGTGCACGTCCGGCGCGGAGGCGTCCACCCCGACGTGGAAGGACCGGCCCTGCTCGGCCGTCACCTGCGCGGAGCCGGTGCCCGTGCCGCCCACCGGGCAGTCCACGGTGAAGGTGGTCGGGGTGAGATCGCCGTAGTACGGCGTGAAGGTCACCGCCACCGTGCTCCCGGCCGAGGTGCCCCGGCAGCCGACCGTGACGGTCACCGGCGGGCCCGCCGCGTACGCCCCGCCGGTGACGGCGCCCCCGTCGCCGATCCAGTCCGGGATCCAGATCAGCCCCTCCGCGCCCGGATACGGCAGGATCTCGCCGGTGCCCGGGGTGCCCTGCTCGTACGTCCCCGACGGCGCCTGCCCGGCCCCGTCGCCCGCCGAGGCCACGGCCACGGCCGGGACGGCCACCGCCGCGACCGCCGCCACCGTCGTGAGTGCCGCCGCCAGGACCGTTCCCGCGTGCTTCATGTTCGTCCCCCTCGTACCGGACGCCGGGCCCCGACGGCCCGACGTACCCGCACAGTCTCATCCGGCACCGACAGGTGCGCCTGAGAAGACATCTCATTTGGGTGGGTTGAGTAGACTCCGGGCATGCTGATCGTTGAGCGGCTGGTGCCGGACGAGCTGTGGGAGTTGTTCCAGTTGG